>JAJDTT010000002.1 GCA_022827025.1 Acidobacteriota bacterium | reverse complement strand
ACGGCTCGGCCGGGGATCGATGCGTCCCCGGGGGGCACCCACCCGGGGCGCCCCTACGGTCATCGGGAATTGAAGTTACTAAGAAGTCCCCCACCGCCGGGCCTCCGGCATGATCCGGCCAGAAACTGGGCGGCGATGGTGTCGTCGGCGGCGCATGTCCGCGTTGCGGTCTGACGAACGACCCGGTCCCGACCGGTCCGGGTGCCGGGGAACGATGCGACGCCGGAGGGCACCCGCAGTGCCCCTACGGTCATCGAGGAGGTGAAGTTACTAAGAAGGGGGCGTGACGATCGCGCAGGATTTTCGCCCTCAGCGCGTGCTCGTGACCGAGAGCGTAGTGGTGACTACGCTTGAGGGAGCATGTGCGCGCTGAGGGCGAAAAGACCAGCGAGCGCACGCGAGCGCGCAGTCTGTCCCGGAAAATCCTTGGAAAAATCCGCGGAAATGCTCAAAAACAAATTGTTTTTCATCATACGCATAGCGACCTGATGAGACATGCGGGCTAAGAGTCTGCGCGGCAAGAATGATCGTAGCGGGGAGTCGAGGCCGGATTTTCTCGATTTTGAGGTGCCTGGTTGTTCTATTTACCGAGAAATCGGGAGGATATGGACCGATTCCCCGCATTCGCAGTAGATCAATATCTGCGGCGCAGGCGGCTCGCCCTGGCAAAGTCGTCACGGCATTCGACCAGGTCTACAGCCCGGCGGTTTATTCCTGGCCTTGATTCTCTGGCTCCCGGATCTCCAGGAACTGATTCGCACCGACCGATCGGAGCTTCTGCACGATTCCACCGGGCCAGGTGACGCGGACTTCCTGGAGGGACGAATGACCGGCCAGGCCGAAGTGGCAGCGTACGTCGTTGGAGGAAAGGTAGCTGGAAGCCCGGGTCACCCGGGCGAATTGGCGGTTCCCTGACGCCAGCGTGATCCGGATCTCGGCGCCGATCCCTTCGGAATTGGATCGCCTCCCCTTCAGCCGGAAGCTGATCCAATTGGCCCCGGTCGTTTCGTTCCGAAGAACCTGGACCCGGCGGTCCATGTTGACGATCACCAGATCCAGGTCTCCGTCGTTGTCCAGGTCTCCGAAGGCGGCTCCCCGGCCGGCATGGGAGATTTCAAAAGGGCGGCCGCTTCCCGGCGAATAATCCACGAAGACATCGTCCGAGTTCCTGAGAAGCAGGGGCGGCTGGAGGTAGCTCAGGGTCGAGTTGGTGGACTCGATGGTATCCATGACGTGCCCTTGAGCGACGAAGATGTCCTTCCGGCCGTCGTTGTCCGCGTCGAAGAAGAAGGTTCCCCAGCCCGAGTAGAGCCGGGTGGCCACGGCCACGCCCGAGCGTTTCGAAACGTAGTCGAAGGCCCGTCCCGCGAGATTGCGAAAGAGGGCGTAGGTTTCCAGCGAGAGGGTCGTGATGAGCACGTCGGGCCAGCCATCCTGGTCGAAGTCGGCGAAGTCGACCCCCATCCCGGCGAAGGTGTTGCCGTCTTCGTCGAACGCCAGCCCCTTGAGCAGGGCCTCCTCCCGAAAGGCGCCGTCTCCCTGATTCAGGAACAGGGATTGAGGCACCCCGTCGTTGGCCACGACGATGTCCGGCCGGCCATCCCGGTCGAAGTCGTTGAAGGCGACGCCCAGGCCCTTGCTCGGATGGTTTCCGATGCCGCTGCTTTGCGTCACGTCGGTAAAGGTCCCCTCGCCGTCGTTCCGGTAGAGCAGGTTGGAAACGGCGGGAAAACGGTTGGGGTCGCAGTAGGCGCGCAGATCGGAACGGCCGCAGAAGATATCGTCGAAATCCCACTGCATGTAGCGGCAGACGAACAGGTCCAGGTCTCCGTCGCCGTCGTAGTCGAAGAATCCGGCGCTGCTGGACCAGCCGCCGCCGCTGACGCCGGCGGTTTCGGTCACCTCCCGGAAGGTCCCGTCGCCCTGGTTTCGGAAGAGCTGGTTCGAGGGGTAGTTGGTGACGTAGAGATCGGGACGGCCGTCGTTGTCGTAGTCCCCGACCGCTACGCCCATGGCATAGCCTCGGCCCTCCACCCCGGCCTCTTTGGTGGTATCGCTGAAGCTCCCGTTTCCGTTGTTCCTGTAGAGCCGGTTCCAGTACTCGGGCGTGGCCTTTTCCGGAATGGATCCGGGAGACATGCCGGGAGTTAGCTTGGCCCCGTTCAGCAGGTAGATGTCCAGGAGCCCGTCCCCGTCGTAATCCAGCAGCGCGACTCCCGAACCCATGGTCTCCAGCAGGAACTTCTTGGGGGTGGCGGAAGCCCGGTGGACAAACGGGACTCCCGCGTCTTCAGAAACGTCGACGAACACCGGCCAGCCGGGAGAAGAGCCCTCTCCGGCGAGGAGTAGATTTCCTGCGCTGTTGAGCAGGAGCAGAATCGCGAGTGTCCAGGTGCGGACAAGAAACATGGGAAGCTCGCTTTCGCCGGTCCCTCGCCGGTCCCGGCCGTCGCTATGATAACCGGACCCGGATTTGCCGGCGTCCGGTGGGATGGAACGCATCCCCGTAGTAGACTGGCCCGGACCGCCACGTTAAAGGATGCCAAGCCTTTCGCTTCGTCGAACCTCGTCCCTTTTGATTCTGGCCGGACTCCTGTTCTGGCCGGGGCAACGCGCCTACCCTTCCCCGCCGCCCTCGAGCGACCGCTTGGGCGAGGCCCGGACGGCGCTCGCGCGGGGCGACTTTTCCCAGGCTCGATCGGTTCTCGAGCACCTGCTGAAACAGGAGCCGAAGAACGCCGGCGCGCTCATTCTCCTGGGAAGGATCCTGGTCGAGTCCGGCCGGCACGGCGAAGCGGCCAGCCCCCTGGAGAGTGCTCTAAAACGAGTTCCCGAATCCGGTGAGGCTCTTTTCTGGTTATGGCGAGCCAGGGAGAAGACCGGCCCTCCCGAGGAGTCGGACCGTTATTTTTTCAGGGCCCTGAAGGGGGAGGCCACGGACCACGTCCTGTATGAACTGGCGGAAGAGGCGTATGGGAGAGGTCTCTACCGGGAAGCGATCCAGGCTCTCCGCCGGATTCGGGACCCGGACCAACTGGACCAGCCACACGCCAACCTGCTGGCGGCTTGCCTCCATGCGAGAGGCGACGTCCAGGGCGCCCTGGACGTCCTGCGCGAAGCGGTGGGAAGAACCCCCAACGGTCAGACCCATTTCTCTCTCGGGTCCTACCTGTTCAAGGCGGGGCGGTTCGAGGAGGCCGCGAAGCATCTTCGACGAAGCCTCGATCTGTTTCCCAATTCAGCCAACTCCAGGTTCTACCTGGCCAAGATCAGCGAAAGCGAAGGTGATTTGGGGAGGGCGGAAGAGATTTACCGAGAAATCGTGAACCTGCGCCCAAACCATGCCCATGCTCATGCAGCCCTGGGCCGCCTGGCTCTGAAGGACGGCCGGTTCCAGCAAGCGGAAGAACTACTGAAGCACAGCATTCGTCTGGACCCGGACTACCGGCAGGCTCATTACACGCTGGGTCTCTTGTACAACCAGATCGGAGAGTCTGAGAAAGCGCGAGAGGAACTTCAAAAATCGGAGGAACTGCGGCTGGCCGCGGCGAAACCTGCGGAGCGCCTGTTGATTCGAGATACCGGCACCGACGAGGTGCGGACTCTGGACTCGGACAATCCCGTCTTTCAGACGTTTCGTCGAGGGGTCGAAGCCCACAAGAAGGGGGATCACGCCCAGGCGGAGGCGGCCTATCTCGAGGTCGTGCAGAAGGCGCCCGGTTTCGCGGAAGCACAGATGAATCTGGGGCTGCTCCTGCATGATCGGAATCGATTGGACGCGGCGATCAAACGGCTTCGGACCGCCATCCGCCTGGACCGCAGACTGCCGACGGCCCACTATTTCCTGGGCATGGACCTCTATCTCACGTCTCAATTCGAAAGCGCTCTGTCCTCATTGCAAAAGGCAAGGGAGCTGGCCCCCGGCACGCCCCAATTGAGCTACTGGCTGGGACTCACTCTGCTGGCGTTGGACCGGTACCAGGAAGCTGCAAAGGAACTCGAGAGCCATCTGCGCCAGGCCCCGAAGGACACTCCGGACGCGAACCGGGCTCTCCTTGTCGCGTACGCCCAAATCCCCGACCCGGATGCGCTCTGGCGGCGGGCAAAGCTCTTGGCCGGAATGAGAGGGGGGAAATCGCTGGCGCACCAGATCGCCGCCCGAGCCTATTTGGATGCGGGCCGCCGGAAGGACACCGTGACCCATCTGAAAGAGGTGGTGCGGCTGGAGCGATCCTCGGCGACGGCGATGCAGGCCCTCGCCGCTCTGGTGGACGTGTACCGTCAACTGGGCATGTCCCGGGAAGCCGAAGCCGCCCGGGAGACCCTGACCGAAATGCAAGAAGGAAGCGGCAAGTAAGGACAATTCATGCTATTCGCAGTAGGCACTCCCAATTCTCCGGCGCCTCCCGGCCGGTCCTTTCTCCGGAAGCTCCCGGTCCGCTGGTGGATCGTGGGGATGCTGTTCGTGGGGAGCGTGGTCAATTACCTGGACCGCATCACCCTGTCCATCGTGGCTCCCATGGTCCGGGACGAATTCGGCTTGAGCGCCAGCGACTACGCGCTGGTGGTGAACGTCTTCCTGGTCGCGTACACCTTTTCCTACGGTTTTGGCGGCAAGCTGGCCGACTTCCTGGGGACGCGGATCAGCTATTACGCGACCGTCACCTGGTGGTCCATCGCCGCCTGCCTCCACAGCCTGACCCAGGGCCTCTACTCCCTCTGCGCCTTCCGCTTCCTGTTGGGCCTGGGCGAAGCCGGATTCTTTCCCACCGGCGTCAAGGCCATATCGGAATGGTTCCACCCCCGCGACCGAGGCAAACCCGTCAGCATCATGCTGCTGGGCCTGGGCATCGGCGCGCTTCTGGGTCCGCCGGTGGTCAGTTGGCTCACCGTGTCCGTCGGTTGGCGCGCCATGTTCCTGATCACCGGACTGCTGGGGTTTCTGCTGCTCTTGCCATGGACCTTCATCTACCGCAAACCGGACGAACACCCGCGGTTGACGGAAGAAGAGCAGGAATACCTGAGGGAATCGGCCAACGCGGTCCAGGACGACACCGGTCAAAGGATGAGAGTCCGGGATTTCATGCGGTATCGAGGTGTCTGGACCCTGATGGGAGCGCGCTCCCTGGCCGACGGCACCTGGTACTTCTACCTCTTCTGGATGCCCGAGTACCTGATGCGGGAGCGCGGCTTCAGCATGGAAATGATCGGCGGGCTGCTCTGGATTCCATTCCTGGCCAGCGACCTGGGTCTCCTGACGGGCGGTTGGATTTCCACCTTTCTCATCCGGCGCAATCTGGGCCTCCCGAAGACCCGGAAGGTCTGCATGTTGGGAGGCACCCTGCTGGTCCCGCTGGGCATTCTGGTCAACAGCGTGACCAATCCCTACCTGATCATCCTCCTGATGTGCATCGTCTTCTTTGCCTTTGCCATCTGGTCCGTGAACGTCCAGACGGTGGCCACCGACCTGACGGAAGCCCATTCGGTGGGCACCCTGTTCGGGATGGCGGGATGCGCCGGAACCATCGGCGCCGTCATCGTCCAGAGCCTGATCGGCCGTTTCATCGACCTCGAGCTCTACAGCCTCGTCTTCTGGCTGATCGGGACGCTTCCGCTCGGGGCCGCTCTACTCATGCTGACGGTGCCGATCCGGAAGTTGAAGCATCCGGGTGTGAGCGGTTCTTCCGAAATGGCAGCCGAGTAGATGAACTGTTGATTCCCGGTCCCGGAAATATTCGCTCGATAATGGAGGCTGACCATGCGGACGCCACAGACTGACCCAATCGTCGCTGAAGTTCGGGCCGCGCGAGACAAACACGCCGCTCAGTTCGCCTATGACGTCGATGCAATTTTCAAGGACATCAAGGCTGCGCAGACGACTTCTGGGCGAAAATACGTCTGCCGTTCACCGAAGCGATATCGACCAGGGACATTATCCGGCGCCTGAGCGGTCGGTCCCCGATCACCCCCGAAATTCGAATTGCGAGGACAGCCGGGAATTCTCGGCTTGGCGCCAGACTCACGGTCTGCCAGCACCTATTTGGGAACCCAGGAAACGCCGATGCGGTTGGTAGAATCTCACTTCCGGCGATCGGATTTTCGCGAGGTCCAGCGAGGTCCGGACGAACGCTCCGCTTGACCTTACCGGAGACGAGAAGGACTCGGACTGGCTGAATGGAAGAGGAGTCTTGCGTGAGTGAGACAGCTACCCCCTGCGCCTACATTTTTCTTGACGAGTCCGGCAACTTCGACTTCCGGAAGAGTGGAACCCGATATCTGATTCTGACCAGTGTCAGCATGCGTCGGCCGTTTCCATTGTGCCGCCATCTCGACCGCTACAAATACGACTGCATCGAAAAGGGGACCAACATCGAGTTCTTCCATTGCTACAACGACCGCAAGTCCACCCGCCACGCCGTCTTCGATCTGATCGAAACGCATCTCAACAACATTCGCATCCACTGCGTGGTCGTTGAGAAAGCGAGAATCGCCCCAGCGAGGCAGACAACGCCACGACTATACCGTTGGATGTTGGGCTACTTGCTGGGAGGGGCACTGACCGCCGAGTTGGACAAGGGCGCCAACAGGGTCATTGTCATCACTGATACGATTCCAGTGAACAAAAAACGAAAAGCTGTTGAGAAGAGCATTCAGGGTGCGGTCGCCAGGAATCAGCTACCGGGACTGAAGTATCGCATCCTGCACCACCAATCGCGTTCCCATTACGGGCTGCAGGTAGCCGATTACTGCTCCTGGGCGATCTTTCGGAAATGGGAGATGGGGGATAGTACTTGGTATGATCGCATCAAGTTGGCGGTGCGTTGGGAGCCCAACGTCTAGCCAAATAGATGACCCCCCTGACTACTCCGTCACCGGAGAGAGCACCCCTGGCACTCTTGTCATCAGGAGGGAACCTTTGGTCTGATCCTAACATGGCACCCTCCGTGTGTCCAAACTAACAGTCAGGGTGCCATTTATTGGTGAAGCGAGCCATGGAGGTCTTTAGCGAGGCGCGCCCAATGCCGGTCGAGACATGGCGCCGGATAGCATCTGTGAGATCCAAGCACGGGAGAATACGAGCAGCGGCGTGTTCGCCCCTTAACACGCGAACGTGCCTGTCCCCTTCCGAACGCTCAATCAGTAGTAAAGATGCGCCCCAAAATCTGGAATCTTGTCCTCTTTGATCTCATCGCGCCACGTCGTCATCTTTTCCCGTGCTCGTTCCGAGTCCCAAAATCTCGAGCAGAGGAAGAAGTACTTGAACACGACATCTCGCTCACCTTTCTCAAGAAGCTCCTTGGCGAGCGTCATACTCGGCCCGAACGAATTGAGATTTGGCGCGCCCGGCGTGGTGCCGGCGGCAATCAGGCGGTTTTTCGCTTCTTCGATGTTGCCCTCCCGCAAAGCGATGCGACCCAGGATGAGGTTGCCATGATGGATCCGGTTTCCGAAAGCCGACCCACGATGGGTAATCTTCAACATGGTTTCCGCATATTGTCGGGCCTTGTCGAGCTGGTTCGCGTCGAATGCCGTCTTTCCCAAATCCACCAAGACGTAGTCTCTGCCGATCTTACTCGCAACTGCATACGCTTTTTCATAGATCTCAAGCGCCTCCTCGGCTGCTTGCTGGATGGCCTCCGGCGATTCCCGGCGCGCCTCCAATCGAATCTTGTGTGCCTGTTCTGATAACCCCCGTGCCTCTTCGTTCCGTTCCATTTCAGACTCGGGAACGCGACCGTTTGTGACCTCCTCGCCGGCACCCCCCGTGCAAGCGGGGAACTGCATACCGAAGAGGCCCAACGTTACGAAGATGAGGGGAAACGATCGAACTCTTATGGGATCAAGCGGTGTAGACATACCTGAATGATATTGAATTATTCCTGGAAGCCGGAAAACTTCAGTGGGTCAACTCTCTTCGCCCGTTAACGGATGCCCACTTGAGAAGAGGACCGAGCGCATCGACGGGTTCTTGGTGGCCGAATGCAATTTGATGCAGGTCGCTCGCTCTGCCCTCGAGGCCGCGCTGTCCGGTGTGCGGCCCGGTATAGGGAAGAATTCCAGTTCCGTGCCCGGTCACGAACCTGACTGCCCCCCTCTCAGACGCCCGATGTTGGAATCTCCTTTCAAGGCAGGCACCGGGAGACCGCTCACGCGATGGTGCCGCGTCCTTTGCGGACGAAGAAATCCCGCAACACATCCAGACACCCCTCGATCCGTCCCAGGCGGTCACGCAGGTCTCCGTTCTGCTGGTCCACATGCTGCCGGAGATCGGCGACTTCACCGCGCAAGCCCTTCACTTCCCCCCGCAAACGCCCCATGTCCTGGCGTGTGATGCGGTGCAGGTAGAGCATGAAGCCAACGATAACGGCCGGCGGGATCCACTGGGAGAGTTCAGGGTACATCAGCGTCTCCTTGAGTTGAGTGTAGCATCACGGGGAGCAGGAGATGTCCTGACCCGGCGAAAGCCTTGCATGAGATCATCACCTGAACAAACGACTCCTGCGCCCGACAAACGAAACTTTCTGTAGAACGAGAAAGTTTGCCAATCCTGATGTCCGGAGCGTTGCGATGAACGAAGAAGGCTCTGAATGAGTGGTCGCCAGGGACTCGGAGCACGACCTGATCTACGAGGGGTGGAAAACGAGAACCGGAGAGTCTCACGTTTTCGAGTCCTCCGAACCGTGATGACTACCCAATCATTCGTGTTCCCGAATTCTGGGATTGGCTCGTGGACCGTCCTCCGCATCCATTACACCGGCACGGCTTTCGCCGGGCCGGGGTCCTGTTACAATTGGGCGCAATTGAATCCCGCCCGAGCGAACTGAGAAATCAGGAGAGAGACCATGCGAAGAGTTCTCTCGCTTCTTGCCGTTCTCATCTTTTTCACCATCCCTCATGTGAAAGGGGAACAGGAATTTCCTCCCAAGCAGGACCGGTGCCAGGGGAAGCCCCCCGATTCTTCGTGTTGGATGGAGTTGTCCAACCAGCCGGGATGCTACGTCTGGAATTCGCACTTCATCCCAGATGAAGCCAGGACTTGGACGGGGGGGTGTGACGGCGCCTTTGCCGAGGGACCGGGCACCTTGATCGAATTTTCCGGAACTGGCCGTAAGGTTCTGGAATCTTTCGGCCACTTCAAACAAGGAAAACAGCACGGCCACTGGGGCGGAATCGATGCAAGAGGAAACTTCCGTGAAGGTCCCTTTGTAGAGGGTCAGCGCCATGGGAACTGGGTCTTTAGGGACCCGGACGGAAACGTGTCTGGTGGTCCCTTTGTCGAAGATCAGCAACACGGAAATTGGGTCGAGCGTTTTCGGGACGGTAGCGTCCATGAAGGCCCTCGGGTACATGGGAAGCGGCATGGGCAGTGGGTCGAACGTTGGACCGACGGACGGGGTGTTCATGAGGGCCCCTATGCGGATGGTAAGCGCAACGGACACTGGGTTGAGCGCTGGGACGACGGGAGCATCCAGGAAGGCCCCTACATTGAGGGGCGGCATCACGGGCGCTGGGTCCTCCGGTTCGCTGATGGTCAAGTCCAGGAAGGCTCCTTTGTAGACGGTAAGATGCACGGGCGCTGGGTCCTTCGCGACAAGGACGGCAACCAGGAAATGGTCACATTCAAGAACGGCGAGCGGGTCGGCTGAAACCTCTGGCGGCGTAAGACGCGGGCACTCGCTACGATAGTCAGCCAGGTCCTCATGTTCTTGCCGCCGGGCGTCTCGATCTGGTCCCAGAAGTCTTTCGGCGGAGCACTGATCGCCATCCAGGTTATTCCGTCCTCCCCTCCATGGTTGTTGACGACTCCCCTCGACTGCGCCCCCATCACCTGCACTGCCAAGACATCATCCGGCGGCGACAGATAAAGCCAGTGCGGCGCCACTTCGGGCCACTCTCCTTCGTTTGGGTGTAGGGCTATCCCCAAGATCACAGTCTCTCCGGTTCGACTACCGTCTTGGATCCGGTAGTCGAACCGGACACCCTCCGCACCACCCTGGGCCTTCGGCGCCGTGAATGGTTCCGGCCGGTAATCGAAATACATAAACCACGTCCCCGCGTGAAACCAAATATGTCAATCAGAGGTTGATATATTTGGTATAATAATCGTGTTTTGTAAACTTTGAGTGACGCGAAGGGAGTAAACGGGATGTTTGGAAGACGACTTCGTCTTGCCCGTAAGCGAGCAGGTCTTTCCATGCGGTCACTTGCCGAGCGGATGGACCCGAAGATCACTGCGCAGGCCATCAGCAAGTATGAGGCGGGCAAAATGATGCCCTCTTCGGCGGTTCTGGTCGGCCTCGGCAAGGCACTTGATGTCTCGCTGGATTTCCTCATGAGCGCACAGGTTGAGACGCTCGACGGTCTTGAGTTCCGTAAGCACTCCAGCACCCTTGCCCGCGACCGCGCCAGGGCCGAGGCCGTCCTGATCGACAACCTCGAGCGTTATCTGACCATTGAGGAAGTCCTCGGCATACCGTCCACGGGCGGCTGGTTCGAGAACCGCCGCTACGACAGCGTCGCCACAGAAGAACAGATCGACGACAAAGCCGATGAACTTCGCAAGACATGGGACCTCGGCCTGGATCCGGTGCCAAGCTTGTGCGCCCTCTTGGAGGAAAAGGGAATAAAGGTGGTCGAAGCCGACCTCCCCGAGCGCATCAGCGGCTTGGCTTGCCAAGTGCTGCGAGATGGCAAGCCCGTCGCCGATGCTGTCGTCGTGTCCAAATGGACGAACGTGGAGCGCAAACGCCTCACTCTGGCCCACGAACTCGCGCACAGGATCATCCGTTCCACCGGCAACCCAGCCATTAAGCTGGAAAGAGCGATGAACCGGTTCGCAGGCGCCTTCCTCGTCCCGAGCCGCCATCTCCTCGAAGCAGCCGGAGTTGGTCGTCGCCGCATCACCTACTATGAGATCATCCGGCTCAAGCACGCCTACGGCGTGTCAGCGGCGGCCATGCTGGTCCGCCTCCGCCAGGTCGGCGTCTTGCGACCCTCTACGGTCGAGCGCGCTTTTCGAACTTTCGCCCGCTCCTGGCGAAAGCGGGAACCGGAACCGATTGGCCACGATCAAGGATTCGCGGCATTTGAGAAGCCCCAGCGCTTCAAGCGACTTGTCTGGCGCGCCGTTGGTGAAGAGCTGATCTCGCCCGTCCGTGCGGCCGCGCTTCTCAACGAGTCTCTCGATACGGTCGAGCAGCAGATCACCGGTCCGACCACTCACTGATGTGCGTCATTGTCAACGACGCTTCCTGCCTGATCGACCTCCGCAAAGGGGGCTTAATAGCCGTTATTTGCAACCTCCCGCACCGATTGGTCGTTCCGCTGCCCATACGGGCTTCGGAAGTCCTCGACTTCTCGGATCAGCAATGGCAGCACCTCGACGCCCAAGGACTGATCACTCACGACCTGACACCCGCCGAAGTTGCACATGCCTTCGCACTCAAGCAGAAACACCGTGCCTTGTCCGCAAACGACTGTTTCTGTCTCGCTACCGCACTTGCTAACCGTGGGATCTTGCTGACAGGCGACGCCCTGCTCCGCAGAGTCGGTACCGAGAAGGGGCTTCGCGTCCACGGGGTGCTTTGGATCATTGACGAGTTGGCCGTTGCCGGAGCCTGCGCCGCCTCCCTGCTGGTCGAGGCCTTGCGGGCTTGGCGAAGCGACAGCACGGTCTTCCTCCCCCAACACGAGATCTCAAAACGGTTCGAATCATTAGCCGCACGGCTTTGACGGTTGCGGTCCATGTCGGAGAAAACCCCCATCCTGCAAGTCTGCAGGTTGCGTTCGTTACCGCAGCCCGCGGTCGGATGCCCACTTGAGAAGAGGCCCGAGACCGTCGACAGGACCCTGATGGCCGAATGCGATCTGCTGTACGTCGTCCGCTCTGCCCTCCAGGCGGCGCGCTAAAGCAGCAAGGGATTCCTCGTTCAACTCGGAATCCTCGGAGAAGAGCCAATTCGCTTGGACCGAACCATCGTACGCCGCGGCAGCACTGTCCTCCAGGAACAGGACGCCGTACACCAGGTAGGCGGCGCTGCCCGGTGTGTGACCAGGTAGAGCAAATACTTCCACCTCCGTTCCCGAAGCCTTGACCACGTCGCCGTCCGCCAGCCCTTGGACGGTACGTGAACGCGCGCGGCGAATAGCCTTCGCGTCAGCCTCGATGGCGTAGATCTCGGCGGCGGGAAATGATGGGATCCCGCCCATGTGATCTCCGTGAGCGTGGGTCACGAAGATGAACCTCACGTCCCGGGCCCCGTCGCCTCGGCGCCGCAGGACCGACCGGACCGCGCGGGCTTCCGAATCCATTCCGGCGTCCACCAGGGCGTAGCCGCCATTCTCCAAGGCGATCAAGTACGACCCGATGGCTATCGGGCCCAGTTCTTCCACCACAGCCTCGACGCGGCCGCCGCCCAAGATCGTCCCGTGGTCGAGAGGCAAGGCTCCGAAGCGGAACACGGCGAGTACGACCGCCACCAGAACAACTGCAAGTACGACAACACTAGCCAGCGCGGCAAGTGCCCATCTTCGGAACCGTGAGGCCGCGTGTCCCATCGGTAGCTGATCGTAACGCGGCCCCGTCTGAATCCCCAACTCCGGGTCCGGATGCGGTTGTTCCGGTTCGCTGACCGTGCCGAATTCGGAGTTGCGACTACGGCTATGGTTAACGATTGCCGACGTTCGAACGTCTTAGAAGTAGAACCGAAAGGAGGCAGGAATGTGGATGTTGCAAAACACACTGGTACCGCTTGGCGTCTTTGCCATGGTGGTGCTCATTCTTTGGTTCAGCCATGTGACTCGTAGGAGAGCGCAGGAGCAACGGGCGGAAATCATCCGCCGGATGATCGACAAGTTCTCGACGGGCGAAGCCTTTGCCGAGGCGATCCAAGGACCCGCGGGATCAAAGCTCGCCAGCGCGCTCGCGTTGGAGAGTGAAAAACCGTCCAAGAAATGGAAGGGACTGTTCGTGCCGGCTTCGATTCTGACGTTTATGGGCGTCGGATTCTCTGTCCTGGCACTTGTGCGGGACAACGATTTCCTGATCCCTGCCGTCATCATAGGGGCAGTCGGTGTTGCCCTTGCGGTGTCCACCTACGTCATGTGGCGCACCGAAGAGCATGACAATAATGGTAGTGGCGACGCCAAGACCAACGGGTTTTGAAACATGCGCGTATCCGCAGGCGTGGACGGCCTTTAGCGAGTCCCTCGGCACAATTCTGGGAGTAATGGAGCAGTCCGGCTCGAACGACGATGCGTTCAGACGATTCTACGACGCCACGGCAGCAGCGATCCGAGCTTATGTTCTCCGCCATTGCAGTGATCGGGACTCGGTCGACGACCTGTTCCAGATCACGTACGCCAAGTTTCTGGCGAGCCCGATGGCCAAGACTCCGGACGCGCCCGGGGCGCGAGCGTATCTGTACCGGATCGCTTCGAACGTTATTGCCGATCACGGTCGCGGTTTGCAGAAGCGCAACCGGCTGGAGGGACCGGAACGTCAAGTCACGGCAACCAGGCCGATTGCGGACATTGCCGACATTCTCGCCCTGCGCGAGGGGCTCCGTACGTTGTCGAAGCGCGAGCAACAGATGCTTTGGTTGTTGTACGCAGAGGGCTTCTCCCACAAGGAGGTCGCAAGGATCATGAGTCTCAACAGGCGAAGCGTTCGGGTGCTGGCGTTTCGGGCAAGGAGGAAGCTTTCGAAGTACCTGACCCGCTCTGACCGAACTGCCAAGGGAGCGAGTTCATGACTGCGCTTCGGAATCGGCGCGACCATGATCTCGAGGCTCTCCTTCGGGCGACCTTCGAAACCGAGATTGCAGTGCAACGGGATCGGATCCCCAGCCGGGAATACGTCCTGCTGATGGCAAGAATCGGTGAGTACAACCGCAGACAGTCGAAGCTGGCAACGATTCAAACGTGGTCGGAGATTCTCGTGGTCGCCACCATCGCGGCGTTCATGACATTCTGGTGGACCGACGCGGCTTCCGGTTTGGAGGCCATCCGGCCGCTTGCTCAGACAAGCGTGTCATGGTCGCAGATGCTGGGTCTCGCCGCGGGCTTCCTCACTGTCATGCTGTTCTGGACTCGGGTCTCGATTCGTGACAGTTGACGCCTGTCGTGTGAGTTCTCCCAGTTGGAGAACCGCGTTTCCCACATAAACATAAGCCGAGTTGGGAGTTACGAACATGATCTCCAATCACCTCTCTCGTCCGGGTGTGTCACTGGGTCTTCTCCTACTGCTGTCAGCGTCTTCGTGCTGGGAGGAAGCGGGTTTCGAGCGGACCGAGGTTTCTGAGCACAGCTACCCGGGATCCGCGATCCAAAACCTCTCACTGGAAAACAGAAACGGGCGCATTCACCTGGAAGCCTGGGGCAGGGCTGAAATTCAGTTGACAGTGACCAAGAGGGTCAAAGGGTGGGGGTTGGATGATGCCGAGGGGATCCTGAAAGAAATCACAGTCGAACAGGTTCACGAGGAAGGAACCTTGACGATCCGTACTGTTCGGCCCAATCACTGGCGTGGGTGGGGCCGTTCCGCATCTGTCCGGTACGAAATCAAACTGCCCCGCAGGATGAACGTGGAGACGACATCGTCCAATGGGCGTGTTTACGCGTCCGGCATTGAAGGGAAACAGCGCTATTCCACCAACAATGGAGGGATTCAGGTTCAGGGAAGCAAGGGTTCCCTAACCCGAAAATCTCAACAGAAAGGTAGATAAAGGTCGTGTTCTGTGGTATAAGTTATTTGTCCACAACAACTTACAGAACCACAGGAACACGACCTTATGACCACAGAGTGTACCAGAACAAGGCTCATGTTTCAGGGCTTGGACGGACGGGGTGTCGTCGGCCGGTTCGACGGCGGCGAGAACACGTCCGACGCCGGGGGCGTCCTCCTGCGCGAAGTGGAGCAGCGGACCCGGATTCTGGGGCGGCTCAGCGAGTGCTTCACCGACCATCGGGATCCGGATCGGATCGAACACTCTGTC
>JAJDTT010000188.1 GCA_022827025.1 Acidobacteriota bacterium | reverse complement strand
CTCGGAGGGACTCCTGATATTTCGCCGTGGCCAGAGCGCGTTTCCTCAGCTCGGACGGAGTCTCCGGCAGCAACACCCGGTTGACGTCGCTGAAGCCGCCGCTCATGCGGCCGTTGAGGGTTCGAGTGCTGCCGAAGATTCCCGCCAATGCGTAGTATTCGCGCGTGGGGATGGGATCGAACTTGTGGTCGTGGCAGCGGGCGCAACCGAGGGTCAATCCCTGAAGTGCCCGGCCCAGGGTATCGAGCTGGTGGTCCACGACATCCATGCGCAGTTTCTCTTTGTCGGCATCCACCACGGCCCAGGGCCCGATGGCCAGAAAGCCCGTGGCCACGAGCTGCTCACGGCGTTGGTCGTCCGTTTTCCAGGGCAGGACGTCTCCCGAGATCTGCTCTTGAACGAAGCGGTCGTAGGGCTTGTCGGAATTGAACGCATTGATGACGTAGTCGCGATATCTCCAGGCCTCCCTTGCCGGGATGCGGCGGCCCTGGCCCAGACTGTCGGCATAGCTGGTCAGATCGAGCCAGTGCCGGCCCCAACGCTCGCCGAATCCCGGGGATCGTAGAAGCTGTTCGACGACCTTCTCGAAGGCGAGTTCGGAATCGTCGCTGACGAAGGAGTCGATGTCTGCGGATTCCGGCGGGAGACCGGTGAGGTCGAAGTAGACCCGTCGTAAGAGGGTGTATCGGTCGGCGTCGGAAGAGGGATTCAGGCCCCCGGCCTCCAGCTTGTTCAAAATGAAGTTGTCTATGGAATCGGCGGGCCAGGTTTTGTCGCGGACTAGGGGAGGGAGGACCTTTTGCACGGGCTTCCAGGCCCAATGGCTCTGACTGCCGGCCAGGTTGCCTTGCCCGTCGGAGGTCTTGCCCGCACTGGTAACTTCCAGATCCGGCCAAGGGGCGCCCATCTCGACCCATTTGACCAGCACGTCGATCTGATCTGCTGGCAGTCTTCCGGCCGGAGGCATCTTAAGGTTCTCGTAGCGGACGGCCTGAATGAGGTGGCTTGAATCCGCGTCCCCGGGGACGATGGCCGGTCCCCGAGTGCCTCCATTGAGCAAAGCGTTTCGGTCATCCACCCGCAGGTTCGAGTACAGAATCTTGGCCTGGTCGCTGTGGCACTGGTAGCAGTTTCGCGCCAGAAGCGGCCTGACCTTAGATTCGAAGAATTCGGCCTGTTCGGTTGTGCGCGAGATTCCTAGGAGAACACTACAAGTGAGCAATAGTATCCCGAGTATGGCCGCAATATGATGCAAAATGGGGTGGAAAGCGTGTAGTCGAAAGGGGCTCACCTGATAACAACCCCCGAACCTGCCCGAAAAGGCTGGCGCGAACCGAATAGGTTCTGCAATGCCAATGAACTGTGAGAATTCTAACCTGGACGTCCGGAATCCGGCAACTCGTTGTGTTTTCGGGACATCTGGCCACCTCGGTGTCGACTTTGGACAATGTGAAGATTGCTCAAACTGATTCGATGACCCGCCGACCAGGGTCAGACAACCGGACTCAAATATGTTTGATCAGGATGTTGGCTAAGACGAGAATGTGGGCATTATGACGCTGAGACGGCGCCGGAGGAGTTGGGGGACACCCAGACGATGGGCGGGACCCTCCGGATGGCGCGGTGGCGGAAGTGAAGGCGGTCGGGTCGGGAGCCGAGGTCCGGGAAGTGGTGGCGGACAAGGGATACCACAGCAACGAGACGGCGCTGGAGTTGAAGGAACTGGGACTGCGGGGGTATCTGTCGGAAACGGATTGGGGCCGGCGCAACTGGGAGGGGAAGAACCGGAAGTACCAGGCGCCAGTGTACGCGAATCAGAGACGGATCCGGGGGCGGCAGGGGCGACGGTTGCAGCGGCGGCGGAGCGAGTTGGTGGTGCGGCCGTTCGCGCACAGGCGCACCACGGGAGGGTTGCGTCGGATCTTCGTCCGGGGCCACTTTGGAAAGAATGGAGCCTGGAACAGTGACGGGAGGAAGTCCACTAAGGCTATCGTCTTTAGGTGTGCAGATAGCAGAAGAGTTAGCGGGATGTTGGATTACTCCTTCTCAAAACAGTCATCCACACCAGGGCCGAGGAAACGTAACTGAATGTCCACTCCTCGCATTCCCAGGTAGTCCAAGGAGGCCAGCAGCCGGTTAACGCCACGGCAGTCGGCATCGGCATTCGTATCGTCTCTGAGAATTATCGCCACGCCGGGAAGGGCTCCCGAGAGTGCGCCGTAATGAATGGCCTGTCCCAGAGCTTCATAGGGCTTGCTTCCCCAGTCATACTCCCAGGCAACAGCCTTGTGAGTCCTTACTGTCTTCACGTCCTCATCCGTAGTCGAATAGGAGACACGTTCAAGAACGAGACAATCGGGGTAGGTTCCCATCCGAGTCTGCACGTCACCACGGGCATGGACGCCTCCCATCGCCTCGCAGTCGGCCTCGCTGTAGTCAGCTTCACTCTTCTTGGTTTGTCCTAAGACGGGTCCGGTCAACAATAGCCCAATCAATAATAATCTCATCTTAATAGCTCCCAATAATTAGTGTCTGAATGTAGAGATTGGCAAACTGGCAAACTGAATCGAGTCGTCTTCCAGCCAGCCTATACGCAAGCCTATCATGGACAGGATGCTGCCATAAGAGGATCAGAGACTAGGACTTCCCCCATTTTCTCCGAGGTCATGAGAACAAGGGAAGCAGGTTCAGACGAGGATCGGATTGAGGCAGTCCAATTTCCGTGTTCCGGCCGAACAAGAGCTGCTTGATCCCATCCGCGATTGCGTAGAATCGGAACTCGGGAACGCCATAGATTCGTTTCGCAGCCCGTTCGATTTGCTGCACCAGGATCACCAGCTTGGCCCGGGGGAACTCCTGATCAGACGCCTCCGGCAGACGGCTCAGCTTCTCTTTGAATTTCGCGATGAAATCCAGCGCCTGATGCACTTCCTGCTTCGTGGCGGGCCGGTTCAAGGCTTGCAGGAAAAAATCGGAGACCCGCGCCTTGTCGTTCACTTTGGCATCCTGAGTCAGAGCCGTGGGAAATCCCAACGCAATACTCTCAGGAATGTCCAGCGGCAGGGTCGGGCCTCCCCGGGTGCGGTCCAGGGCTCCACTGATGGCCAGCACGGAATCGCGATAGGATTCCGCCTCCAGCCGGCGGCGATTGGCCCGCCAAAGCAGGCGGTTGTCCGGGTCGACCTCGTCCCCCTTCAGGTTGTGACTGCTGGCTTGGCGGTAGGTCCGCGTGAGGACGATCTCCCGGATCATGCTCTTGATGGACCATCCCAGCTCGACGAAGCGGGAGGCGAGGTAGTCGAGCAGTTCCGGATGGCTGGGAGGCTCTCCTCCGGCACCGAAATTGTCGACCGTGCGGACCAGGCCGGCACCGAAAAGATGATGCCAGATTCGGTTGACCATGACTCTGGCCAGCAAACGGTTCTGCGGGTCGATGAGCCACACGGCCAGCTCCAGGCGGCCGCTTGATTTCTGGAAACCCTCATACAAGCCTTTCAGATTTCGATGGCTGTCGATGCGGCCGGCTTTCGCGGGCGAAGCGACTGAGAGAAATCCCCTGGGAACCTCTTCATTGTGTCCCCGACCGGAGGCGGGGATGCCTTTTCGACCGGCTTCCAGGCCCAGTGGCTCTGATTGGCGGCCATGTTGCTTTGCCCGTCGGAGGTCCTGACGCCGCCGGCAACCTCCAGATCCGGCCAGGGTGCACCCATCTCAACCCATTCGACCAGCGCCTCGATCTGATTCTCCGACAACCTTCCGGTCGGAGGCATTTCGAGGTTCTCGTAACGGACAGCCTGAATCAGCTGGCTTGAGTTCGGGTCGCCGGGGACGATTGCCGGACCTCGAGTACCTCCATCGAGCAAGGCGCCCCGGCCATCCACTCGCAAGTTCGAGTACACGATCTTGGCCTGTTCGCTGTGGCATTGGTAGCAGTTTCGTGCCAGCAGCGGCCTGACTTTGGACTCGAAGAACTCGGTCTGGTCGGTTGTGCGCCGGACGCCAAGAAGAACACTACCAGTCAGCAAAATGATTGCCAGTGTGGCCGGGAAATTGCGCAAAATGGGGTGGGAAGTGCCTCGTCGACAGGGGCTCACCTGAAAACACCCCCAGAATCTGCCCGAAAAGGCCAGCGCGAACTAAAAAGATTTTGCAACGACAAAAACTGTCGAAATCTTACCTTGAACGCCGAAATCCAGCAAATATACAACACACATTAGGCCTTAGAAGTACGTGTAGTGTGTCAGGGAACAATAGGAAGGAAGGGTTCTCATTGCACCACACTATCAAGTTGCCCTCACTGCGGAAGAATGGGAGGAATTGATGGCATTGACCCGGGCCGCGACCAAAACTACCGACAAGCGGTTCCTGTACGCGCGGGCCTTGTTGTTGTGCGACCGCGGGCCGGAGGGGCCAGGGTGAACCGTGGCCCGGGTGGCCGACTGAATACGTCCGGAAGCGAATTGAGCGCGCTTTGCGGACAATTCCTGGACCGCCGTATTCCAAGTCTGGCCGGGATGCAACGTGAGATCGGAGCTTGGATTGTGGATCGGAACCAACGGAAAACCGAGATCAACTGGCAAT
>JAJDTT010000067.1 GCA_022827025.1 Acidobacteriota bacterium | reverse complement strand
GGGGCCGGTGGGGGAGCTCCGAAGAAAAGCCCCAAGACGTCCAGCCGCCGAGCTTCGAGCACACCCAACGCTCGAAAGAGGGCGCCAAGAATGACGCCCCTCCAAACGAGCACCGGCGTCCTTCCGGGCACCGACCGGGACCGGCGGCCGGAGCGGCGTCGTCCCCGGCGCCGACTGGGATCGGCGTCCTGGAGCGGCGTCTTTCAGGCGCCGACCGGGACCGGCGGCATGGAGCGGCGTCTTTCAGGCGCCGACCGGGACCGGCGTCCTGGGGCGGCGTCTTATAGGCGCCGACTGGGACCGGCGTCCTTCCGGGCGCCGACCAAGGGGGATTAGGAACAACGGCAGTCCCCCTGTACGACTTCGCCTCTCAGGCAAACAATGACTGGCCGACTAGAAATCGCCCTTCCCGATGGGCGATTAGGAAATCGCCCCTCCTGCGACAAGGATGTCGCCCCTCCGGCTACTTCCTGCGCCGGCCCACGAAGTCCTGGACCTTCCGCCGGCTCTCCCGGCTCTCGAAGCAGGCCAGGAAATCGGCCGAGGCCACGCCTTCCCAGTGGTCGCTCCTGAGCCCCGACATCCGGTGCAGCAGCGCCTTGGTCCGCATCAGCCCCTCCGGCGGAAACGAGGCGAGCCGCCGGGCCAGCTCCTCGCCCCGGCTCAGGAGCTCCGAATCCGGCACGACCTCATTGACCAACCCCATCTGGAGGGCGCGCGCCGCGTCGATTTTCTCGCAGGTCAGAAGCAACCAGCGGGCGGCCGCTCCCCCCAGCAGATCGACCGTCCTCCCCAATGACCAGGGTGGCGTCCAGCCCAGTTCCACCTCGGGAAGTCCAAAGACGGCGGTCCCGGACGCGATCCGGAAGTCGTGGTAGAGCGTGACCTGAAGACCGCCCCCCAAGGCGTAACCGTGGACCAGCGCCAGCGTCGGCTGGGGCAGGGAATCGAGCAGACCGAACGCCTCCCCGTAACCTCGCTCCAACGACGTGGCCTCGGCCGCCGAGAGCGGCGCCAGCTCGCGGAGATCGCTGCCGGAACAGAAGGCGCGTCCCGCACCCCGGGTCACCACCACCCGGACCGATTCGTCGTCTCGTATCTGGTTCAGGAACTCCACATACCGGCCGACCATCTCCTGGTCCAGGGCGTTGAGCACTTGAGGCCGGTTGAGAGTGAGCCAGGCTACTCCGTTCCGGATGGCGAGTTGGACCGAATCAGCTTCCGCCACTGGCCTTTTCACCGGCTCGGGCCAGAAACCGTTCCATGGATCCGAGGATGAATCGCTCGTGAGTTCCGCGGGCGATGAGGTCCAGCTCGTCACGGGCTTCGAACCGGAAGCCGAGCCGTTTGCCTTCCAGCTCCACCAGTTCGACCCGGATCGTCACCTTCATGCCCACCGGCGTCGGAGCCAGATGCTGCATGTCCACCCGGGTTCCCACCGTGCCCTGGCCCTCGGCCAGGGTGGGCGCGGCGCAGCGGATGGCGCAGGCTTCGATGAGCGCCACCAGTGCCGGCGTGGCCAGCACCCGGACCCCGGGGTTTCCGAAGCGGTCTGCGGTCAAATCGTCGCTGACGGTGTGCTCCGTCGTCAGCGTGCGGCCCACTTTGAGAACGTCGGTCATTTCAACCGTCCTCCCCGGTTCGCCATCAGTCCGGAGACCCGGTCAACTCCTGCCGGACGATGCGGGTTCCGGCCACCATGCTGCGCAGCTTCATGACCGTGATCCAGCGGGGAAGCTGGAAGAAACCGCAGTCGGGGACGACCCAGAGTTTCTCGGGCGGAATATATTGCAGGGCGGCGCGAATCCGATCCGCCACGTCCTGCGGCGTCTCCCGGTAGAAGGATTTGATGTCGATGACCCCGACTCCGATGTCCCGTTCCTCCGACAGCACACGGCACAGCTCCAATTCGTGCATCTCCCGGTTGGCAAACTCCAGGACGAACTCGTCGCACTTGGCCTCCAACAGGTAGTCGACCATGGGCCCGTACTCCCGCTTGCCGCGGGGGCGCGACATCAGGTTGCCAAAGCAGACGTGGAGCGCGATCCTGGCGTCGACGCCTTCCACACACCGGTTGTAGAGGGCCAGATACTCGTCCATTTGTCCCGGAATGATGGCAACGGAGGGCTCGTCCAACTGGATGTAGTCGGCTCCCGCCTTGACCAGGTCCTTGAGCTCCTGGTTGACGACTTCGGCAAACTGCCAGAACAGTTCCATCCGGTCCTTGTAGAACTCCCGCACCGACGAGTCTCTGAGGTGAATGGTAACGGTCAACGGGCCCGGACAGGTGGCCTTGACCGGCTTGTCGGTCTGGGTCTTCAGGTGCTTGAACTCCTCGACTACCCCGAGTCCATGGGGAACCGTCACTTTTTCCCGGAGCCGGTACCGGGGCACCGAGTCGTAGGCGTACAGCCCGACCTTGCGGAGGGCCTCCTCCGGTTCGATGCCCTCCATCTTCTCGTAGAAGCTCTGGACGAAGTACCAGCGTTTCATCTCGCCGTCGGAGATGACATCGATATCGGCCTGCTCCATGTCCCGGATAGCGATGCTCACCGCATCGTCGAAGAGTTCGCGTTTGTCCGTCTTTCCGTATTTTCCCGCTTCGATGGCCTCCAACGCGGTCCAGAGCCAGCTCGGAATGGCATGGCTTCCGATGACCGAAGTGGGAATCAGCGGAAGATTTTCCTTCATATTTCTCTTGCCTCCGCGGAGAAGGGCCAAATCGTAACACAGCGGCCGCGGGTGCCCAAAGATTCGACCCGCCCTGCCGGCTACGCCTCCGCATATCGTTCGGGGTGGGCGAACAGGTCCCGAAGTTCCTTCAGGAAGAGGCCGGCCGGGTAGCCGTCGACGGCCCGGTGATCGAAGACCAGGCAGAGGTAGGCCGTGGGAACGACCTCCAGCCGACCTTCGACAGCCAACGGCCTGGGCTGGATCCGGCCGATTCCCAGAATCGCCACCTGGGGTGGATTGATGATGGGGGTGAACAGGTCCACGTGGGCGCCGCCCAGATTGGTGACGGTGAAGGTGCCGTCGCTGACGTCGGCCAGATCCAGCGTACCTTCCCGCGCCCGTTCGGCCAGGGAGCGGCTTTCGCGGGCCAATTGGCCCAACTTCTTGGAGCCGGCATCCTTCAGAACCGGAACCACCAATCCCTGGTCCAGGTGGACCGCCAACCCCATGTTGACCTGGTCGTGGACGCGAACCTGCTTGTCCACCAGGGTGGCGTTGAGCAGGGGATGCCGCCCCAGGGCCACGGTGACCGCCTTCGTCACCAGGTCGTTGAGGGAGATCCGCACTCCATAGTCGGACTCCCAGCGGGACAGGTTGGAATCACGGAAATCCACCGTCCGGGTCATGTCCACGTGCATCACTTCCGTGACCCGGGGGATCTCGCGCCAACTCTGGGAAAGCCGTTGGGCAACACGTCCGCGGGTGCCGGTCAGAGGGATCGTACGGACCACTCCGAGAGTGGATTCGGGTGCCTGCGCCGGCTGGGGCGGGGTAGCGGCCGCGGCGGCCGCACGCAGGATATCGTCCTTGGTGATCCGTCCGCCCGGGCCCGAACCGGTAACGGCGGCCGGATCCACGCCGTGCCGGGCGGCCAGTTTCCGGGCTACGGGGGAGATTCGTAATCGGCCGGTCTTGCGGGACGGTTTGCGTTGACGCCGGGCACGAACCGAAGGTCCCGGAACCTCTTTCGGAGCCGCTTGTGCTCCCTCCGGCGCCGACAGTCGGGCAATCTCCGCCGGATCGGCACTCTCACCAGGAGCCAATAGAATCGCCAGCAGCGCCCCGATAGGCCGCTCGTCGCCGGCAGGGACGACGATCTTGTGAAGCGTCCCGTCCATGGGAGCCTCCACCTCGGTGGTCACCTTGTCGGTCTCCACCATCAGCAGGGGATCTCCCTTGGCCAGACGGTCCCCCTCCTGCTTCAGCCACTCCAGGACCGTCCCCGACTCCATGGTGTGGCCCAGGCTGGGCATTCCGAATTTCACCGCCATGAGGTTCGTCCTTTACGCCACCAGATCTCGCGCCGCGGCGAGCAGTTTCTCGACGCTGGGCACCGCCAGCTTCTCCAACACGGGGCTGAAGGGCATGGGCACGTCGGCGGCGGCGACCCGGCGGACGGGGGCGTCCAGGTAGTCGAAGCATTCCTCGGCGATCCGGGAGGCCAGCTCCGCGCTCGACCCTCCCCGGCGAACCTCCTCGTCGGTGATGATGGCGCGGTTGGTCTTCTCCACCGAGGAGAAAATCGTGTCCGTGTCCAGCGGCACCAGCGTCCGGGGATCGATCACTTCCAACTCGATCCCTTCCGCGCTCAGGATCCGCGCCGCTTCCAGCGCCTTCCCCACCATGGGCCCCGACGCCACCACCGTGATGTCCTCCCCCTGGCGCTTGACGTCGGCCTGGCCGAAGGGAATCACGTATTCCGTGTCCGGAACCTCCCCCTTGACCGAGTAGAGCCGTTTGTACTCGATGAACATGACCGGGTCCCGGCCCCGCAGGGCGGACTTCATGAGCCCCTTGGCGTCGCGGGGGGTGGAGGGAACCGCCACCTGCAGTCCGGGCACGTGCATGAACCAGGCTTCCAGGCTCTGGGAATGCTGGGCGGCGATGAGCCGGGCCGAACCCGAAGGAAGCCGCAAGATCACCGGGACGTCGGTCTGCCCCCCGAACATGTACCGGACCTTGGCCATCTGATTGACCACTTCATCCATGGCGCAGGTGATGAAGTCGACGTACATGATCTCCGCCACCGGGCGCAGTCCGCACAGGGCGGCTCCGACGGCGGTGCCGACGATGGCGGCCTCGGAGATGGGCGTCTGGCGGATCCGGTCAGGGAACTGCTCGGCGATGCCCCGGGTGACGGCGTAGGGCCCGCCGTGGGCGATGACGTCCTCGCCCAGGACGAAAATGCTCGAATCCCGGGCCATCTCCTCGTGCAGGGCTTCTCGAATCGCCTGGTTCATGGGTATCGATGGCATGACGTGCTGGTCCTCCTTCTGGACGGGTCTTTCTCACGCAACCGGGGTAGAGAAGACGTCGCGGGTCAACTCCTCCGGGCCGGGATAGGGGCTTTCGTCGGCGAATCTCACCGCGCCGGCGATCTCCTCCTGCACCGAATTACGGATCGACTCAGCCTCCTCAGCCGTCAGGACCCCCTCCCGCTGGAGATGGTCCCCCAGTCCCTGGATGGGATCATGCTGTCCGGACCAATCCGAAATCTCCTCCTTGGTTCGATACTGCTGGGGGTCGCCGAAGTTGTGTCCATGGAAGCGGTAGGTCTTGCACTCCAGCAGCGTGGGCCCCTCGCCCCGGCGGGCGCGGTCGACGGCCTCGCCGGCCGCCTGGTAGACCGACAGGACGTCCATCCCGTCCACCTGAGCGCCGGGAATCCCGTAGGCCGAAGACATGGAGGCCACGTCGGTCACCAGAGTGATCTCCTCCTGGGGAGTCCACTGGGCGTACTGGTTGTTCTCGCAGACGTAGACGACGGGCAGCCGCCAGACGGCTCCCAGGTTGATGTTCTCGTGAAAGGGTCCGCGATTGACCGCGCCGTCGCCGAAAAAGCAGACGGCGACCTGTCCGCTCTCGCGCACCTGGGCGGCCAAACCCGCTCCTGTGGCCAGGCCGAAACCGCCCGCCACGATGCCGTTGGCTCCCAGCATCCCCACGGCGAAGTCCGCGATATGCATGGAGCCACCCTTTCCCTTGCAGTAGCCGGTGACGCGTCCGAACAGCTCCGCCATCATCCGGCGGACGTCGGCGCCCTTGGAGATGCAGTGGCCGTGGCCCCTGTGGGTGGAGGTGATGTAGTCGGCATCGGTGAGATGGGCGCAGATCCCGACTCCCACCGCCTCCTGTCCGATGTAGGTGTGCAGCGCCCCCAGGACCTTGCCCTGGCCGGACTGGTATTCCGCCTGCTCTTCGAAGAGACGGATGCGCCACATGGCGGCGTACATGTCCAGCAGTTGTTCCGTCGTCGGACCCTTGATTCCCATGGCTGTGGTCTCTCCTTCGTTTCCGGTTCAGCGAGCCAGCCAACCTCCATCCACGAACAGGCTGTGTCCCGTGACCATGGCGGACGCGGGGCTGGCCAGATAGAGGATCGCGCCGGCCATGTCTCCCGTCTGGGCGACGCGCCCCAGGGGAGTGTACTCCTCGATGGCCTGCCGCATCTCGGGAATATGCAGAATCGACGCCGCCAGCGGCGAGTCGGTGAAGGTGGGAGCGATCTCGTTGACCCGGACTCCGTGACGGCCCCATTCCGCCGCCAGCGCCCGGGTCAGGTTCACCACCGCTCCCTTGGCCGCGTGATAGGCGGAGTTGGGATACATACCGCCTCCGCTATGTCCCAGGATGGACGAGATGTTGACGATGCTTCCCCCTCCCCGGGGCCCCCAACGGCGGCCCCCGTCCCGGCCGCACACGAAAGTGGGGGTCCCGTTGCTGGGG
>JAJDTT010000181.1 GCA_022827025.1 Acidobacteriota bacterium | reverse complement strand
GATCGGGTCTTCCTCGATCCGGATCCCGAAGTCGTCGGTTCGCCCCACCACCTGACCTCCCTGGATGCCCCCGCCGGCCATCCAGAGGCTGTAGGCGGAGGGCTGATGGTCCCGGCCGGCGTAGCTGGCGTCTTCGGGCCGCCGCAACTCCACCATGGGCGTCCGCCCGAATTCGCCGCCCCAGACCACCAGGGTCTCCTCCAGCAACCCCCGGCTCTTCAGGTCCTTGAGCAGGGCCGCCGTGGGCCGGTCGATCTTGCGGGCGCGTTTGGGGATCTTCTTGTTGATCTCGGTGTGGTCGTCCCAGCCGTGGTCCATCATCAGGACGAATCGGACTCCCCGCTCCACCATGCGGCGGGCCAGCACGCAGTTGGCCGCGAACTGGCGCTCGGCCTTGTCGGTGCGGTCGAGGCCGTAGAGTTCCCGGATCCCGGCCGGTTCGGTCGAGAGATCGGTCAGCTCCGGAGCCGCCGTCTGCATGCGGAACGCCAACTCGTAGTTGGAGATGCGGGAGGCGATCTCGGCGTCTCCGGTGGACTCCCCATGTTGCCGGTTCAGATCCCGGATCAGGTCCAGCGACGCTCTCTGGGTCGAGCGGCTGACTCCGGGCGGGTTGCCCAGGTAGAGAATCGGATCTCCCGACTGGCGAAAGACCGTCCCCTGGTAATGGGAGGGAAGGAAGCCGCTGGCGAAATTGGTGGACCCGCCGCTGGTGCCCCCGGGGCCGGAAGTCAGGACCACGAATCCGGGCAGGTTCCGGGACTCGCTCCCCAGGCCGTAGGAGATCCAGGCGCCGAGGCTGGGACGGCCCATCTGAATGGTCCCGGTGAAGAGCAGCAACTGCCCCGGGTGATGGTTGAAGGAGTCGGTGTGCATGGAGCGGACCAGGCAGATGTCGTCGGCGCAGGAGCCGATGTGGGGAATCAGCTCCGAGAGCTCCATGCCGCATCGGCCGTAGCGCCGGAAGGGGACGGAGCTGGCCAGGATCGACGCCGAAGGCTGGATGAAGGCGAATTCCAGTCCTTCGGTCCGGGACTTGGGAAGAGGGCTGCCGTGGTACTGGTCCAGGGCCGGCTTGTGATCGAAGAGCTCGTACTGGCTGGGGCCCCCCTCCATGAACATGAAGATGAAGTTCTTGGCCTTGGGCGCGAAGTGGGGCGCCGCCGGTCGAAGCGGGCCGCCCGGAGTGGGGGCGGCGTTCAGTCCGTCCAGGGTGAGCAGATCGGCCAAGGCCATGACGCCGATTCCGGAGGCGCAGTTCTGCAGGAAGTCCCGACGGCCTTGAAGTTCACGAAATTGAAGGGGAGTCATCTCTATTCCCGGGTGATGAACTCGTCCAGGTTCAACACGGCCCTGGCGGCGGTGATCCACAGCGCCACCTCGAGAGAATCCAGGTCGGAGCCGGACCCGGCCGCAAGGTCTTTCACCGACTCCGGTTCCTCCCGGAAAATCGCCCTCTGGTGCTCGAAGAAACGTCGGAAACGGCCGAGTTCCGCGGGACCGGGTTCCCGGCTCAGGCAGAGATGGTAGACGTGATGGAGGCGGTCTTCCCAGCGGGGCGGCGCCTCTCGGAGCGTGCGCACCGCCAGGAACCGGGAGGCTTCCATGAAGACGGGATCGTTGAGCAGGTTCAGGGCCTGCAGCGCCGTGTTGGAGCGGTCCCGGCGGCAGACGGTGGCGCTGGCGTCGGGAGCATCGAAATTCACCATCTGGGGATACGGGGCGCTTCGCTTGAACAGCACATAGAGTCCGCGCCGGAAGCGGTCCGCACCGGCACTGGACTCCCAGTCGGACTTTCCGTACGTGATCTCGGCGACCCAATCGGGCTGAGGGGGACGAACGCTCTTGCCGCCGACTCGGGAATCCAGCACGCCGGCTGCCGACAATGCGGCGTCGCGGATCAACTCGGCGGAGAGGCGCAGCCGGCTCTGGCGGGCCAGCAGGACGTTCTCCGGATCCGTCTCCTCCAGGCTCCTCCCGACCCGGGAGGCCTGGCGGTAGGTGGCCGAGGTCACCAGCCGGCGCAGCATCTGCTTCCGGCTCCACTCCTGGCGCATGAACTCGGAGGCCAGCCAGTCCAGAAGCGCCGGATGGGACGGCTTGGATCCCTGGATCCCGTAATCCTCCGGGGTCCTCACCAGGCCGCGGCCGAACAGTTCCTGCCAGAACCGGTTGGCGGCGACCCGGGCGGTGAGGGGATTGCCCTCATCCACGAGCCATCGGGCCAGCCCCAGACGGGGTGGCTCCTTCCCGTTCCGGAAGGAGGGCAACCAAGCGGGCGTACCGGGTTGGACCTGGACTCCAGGAGCCCGATAGTCCCCTCGCAGCGCGATATGGGTGGCGGCCGGCATGGCCTGGATCACGTAGGCCCGCGTCACGTCGGGGAAGGACGCCTCCAGCTCGGCCAGCTTCCCCTTCAGTTCCTTCAACTTCTCGCTCAGGGCCTCCTCTTTGGCGATCTCCGGACCGGGGTATTTGAAGAAATAGTGGGTCACTCGGTCGTTTTCCCGCCAGGTGCGGCCCGCGGGACCCGACCGCAACAACTCGGGGGCCCGGTCCAACTCGTTGAGAATGGCGCCCCGGAGAATGTCGTCCCAGTCCAGGTGCCGTCCCGGATGCTCCATTGCCTCCAGGAGCATGGTTTCCCATCGCGCCTGAAGCCTGGGAGCCGAGGTCTCGCCGTTGTCCAGAAGCTCTTTCCTCTTCTGGCGGTAGCCGGGGAACTCTTCCAGGTAGGGCTCCATTTCTCCGGGGAGGGGTGCGTCCATCTCCCGGGCCTGGGTCTGATTGAAGAAGGACAGGAACTGGTAGTACTCCTTCTGGCTCAGGGGATCGTACTTGTGGTCGTGACACTGGGCGCAGCCCAGGGTCAGGCCGAGCCAGACCGTGCCCATGGTGTTGGTCTGGTCCACCGTCTCCTCGAACCGCACCTGGCCTCGAGGCACGCCCGCTTCCCGGTTCTTGAGGCCGCTGCGCAGGAATCCGGTGGCGACCCGCTGTTCCACGGACGCCTCGGGAAGCAGGTCGCCGGCCAACTGCTCGATGGTGAACTCGTCGAAGGGAAGGTCCCGATTCAGGGCCTGGATCACCCACTGCCGCCAGCGCCAGGCGTGGGGACGGAGCAGGTCCTTCTCGTAGCCGTCGCTGTCGGCGTAGCGGGCCAGGTCCAGCCAGTGCCGGGCCCATTTCTCGCCGTAACGGGGCGATGCCAGGAGCCGGTCCACCAACCGCTCATAGGCGTCGGGCCGTTCATCCGCAAGGAAGGTCTCCACTTCCTCGAAGCTGGGCAGAAGACCGGTGAGGTCCAGACTGACCCTTCGGATGAGGGTCTCCTTGGAGGCCATGGGGGAAGGGGCCAACCCTTCCTGCTCCAGACGGTTTCGGATCAACGAATCAATGGGAGACCGGTCCCAGGGTCCGGGTGCCTCCGGCAGGGACTCGGGCCGGTCGATGGGGCGGAACGACCAGTGCTGGTCCTTCTTCGAGGAAGTGGAATCCGAGCCGGGGCGGACCGCCGCGTCCCGGGGCCAGGGGGCTCCCTGGTCGATCCAGCGGGTCAGCACCTCGATCTGATCCGCATCGAGGGGTGGCGCCGCCAGCGGCATGCGCGTGCTGGGATCGTCGCTGGTCAGCCGCCGGATCAGGGCGCTGGCGCCGCCGTTGCCCAAGACGAGAGAGGGCCCCGAGTAGCCCCCTTCCAGTGCGCCCTCCCGGCTGTCCAGACGAAGGCCGTTCAGTTGCTGCGAGGGACCATGGCACTGGACGCAGTGGTTCTCCAGGAGGTTCCGGACCTCTTGGGCCAGGTCGTCCGGGACCGCCGCCGAACGGGACTCCACCCCGAGAGCGGAACCAACCAGCCCGAAAACGATGAGAAACCGGGACTTTATGGTCATGACAACGCGACTCCCATTGTACATGCGCGGGGTGGGATTGGCAGCGGCGTTGAGTGTGGCCCCGGGTCTCCAAAGTGCCGGGACTCGAGACGGAGGACTACTGTCCTCTCGATGGAGGAGGCGTCACGGGCGGGCGCGGAATGTCCTCCGTAGGTCTCTTAAGGGTCAGGTCCTCGAACAGGAGAGAAGGAGTCACCAGAGACATCAAAGGCGTTTCCAACGATCCCCCGGTCCCCATCAAAAAGAGCGGAGAGAAACTGCGATCCGGACGGCGAAATTCCAGGTTGTAGACTTCGGCCGTGTCGGATGCAGCGACGATGTCCCTGAAGCTGGATTCGCTCACTCCCGATAGCGTCACCTTCCGAATCGGCTCTTCCCGTCCGTCCGGCAGCACCTTGTAAGCCAGAATGCCCGGTTCGACCCGGGATCTCTCCCGGGATCCCGGCATCATGAAATCAGCACGGCGATCCCTGGACAGCTTCAGGTGCGGGTTTCCCAGACGACGTACGATGATGCCGTAGTCAAGCCCCCGTTCCTCCACCAGACTGAGAAGTTCCTTCTTGATCTCGTCGCGATTCATGCCGTTCCGGGCGCGAACGAAAAGATTGGAAGGAGCGGGTCCCATGTTGCGCCGGTTCCCCGTACTGTTCGGCACTCCTCTGACCGGGTTTCGAGTCGTCAACAAGGTCTTGAGAATTCCCCTCCGGACTACGGTCGTCGCCCCGGGACGCACCGCTTCCTCGTCCACCTCGTATCCTCCCAGAAGAGGAACCGGGCCGTGGCGCCGCATGGTCGGGTCGTCTACGATCGTCAGGAACCTGGGAAGGACTCGAGCACCCAACCGGTCCTGAAACGGATTTCGGGACCGTTGGAGAAAACGTTCATTCATGGGGTTGTCCAGAGTGGGAACCCTCTGCCCCAGCAGCCGGGGTACCAGCACCTGGCTGACGAGCTCGGCGGCAGCCTGTCCCTCGACGAGAACCGGCCCACTGTAAAGTTCGATGTCTTCGGCCTCGCGCAGTTGGTCCAAGTGAGTGGTCATCCCCCGGATCTGTTTGGCCAAATCATTCTGATCGGGCAAGTCCTCCCATGATCGTCCGTACTCGACGACGAAGTCTCCCAGCTCCGTCCCGTCGGAAGCCTGGGTGCCGGCAAGGGCCTGGATCCTGGCCGAAGGCTCGCTTTGGACATACGAAGACCCCTCGCTGTTTACGAAGTACGTCGTCGTGCTGCGAAGACGGGCTCTTACGTGTGAGGCGAAGATGTGGGGCGCCTCCTGGAATAGAGCGGAAAGCTCCTTCACCGATTTTTCCACCTGCGCTGCATCTGCAAGTTCGACCGCAGGCCGGGAGTCTCTGAATTCAACAGGTTCTTCGTGACTGAAATCAGCCACCTCCTCGGCCCGAGTTTTGTTCTGGAGAGCCGCGCGTTTCTTGGCAAGGCGATGGACGGCCTGTTTGTAGGCCCCGTCGGTGGCCAGCCAGATCTGCCGTCTCAGCTCTCCGTAATCGTCTGCGAGGGGCAAGGGAGTGGGCATTCCCGTCCAGACCACGCCGGAACGCATTTCGCCGAAATCAAAGAAATTGGTGTTGTCGAAACCAGGGTCGCCGACTCGAACCTGAACCGAGAGAGAACGGCTGCTCCCCCCTCCCCGGTTGAGCACTCCCCCCAGGCTGGCCGCAACCCGCAGGTTCTGAGACTCCTGGACCCAATACGCGACGTAGTAGGGCTTCTCCATCCCATCGAGTTGCAGCTTCTCCATGCTCCGTCCCAACTCGTCTCGCAACGCTTTCATCAGGACGTTCTCTTGTGCTTGAAGCCACGATGAACCCATCACCAAAAGGATGACTGTGCACGGAATCAGGGCGCGGCGGGACGTCATGGACCTACTCCTTGTTTGCTGGACACGTCCAGGACCCCGGGGGGTGTCGCTGGCGGCAGACAGTGGCATCTGAGTGCTCCTGACGGGCTAGCCCGAAGACTCGGGAAGGGGAAGGATCGGAGTCCGTTCCTGGGATTTCTCTTTCTTCTGGACTTCGATCTGAGAGACGAGGACGCCCGGCGACACGGCCGCAACGGGCACCCAGCCGGACTCGGCTCCACAAGAGCCGCTGAACACCTCAACTTGATCGTCCGCGGCGGTGATCTGGCTGAACGTGGTCAGCGGTGTCCCGATCAGGTCCACGCCTCGGACCAGCTCTTCACGTCCGTCGGCATAGATTCGATACACCATCGTCGGCAACACGTTGAAGGCATTGGGAATCCTCCTGCCCGTCATGGTGAAGCCCCCTTGAATGTCCTCGAAATAGAGTCCGAAGGGCTTGTCCTCCCGCTTGAGCTGATCGATCAACATGGTCTTGAGCTCCTGGCGTGAGTGGGTTTCGCCGACTTCGACCAGGAGATTCGACTGGCGGGCTACAGGGGACCTTCCGGCTTGTTTGCGACCGTGTCCGTTGGAACGGGAGAATCCCTCAATGGGTGTGCGTGACATCAGGAAGTTCTTCAGGACCCCGTTTTTGATCACCTCCACCCGCTGGCCCTTCACCCCTTGGTTGTCGAACCGGTAGGCGCCCACGAGATCCATCGACTCGATACTTCGAACCGTGGGATCGAACACGACGGAGAAGGTTTCCGGCAGTACCTTCTGATTCACCATTTTCTTGAAGGTCTGCCCCTCGTCCTCCCTCTTCTGCCGATGTCCCTCGACGCGGTGGCCGAGAATCTCGTGGAAAAACACGCCGCTGGCCGCACCCGAAAGAATGGCGGGCCCGGTGTAGGGATCCACCACGGGCGCCGCCCTCAGGGCTTCCAGATCGCGGATCATCTTCTCCACCTTCCGAAGCACGACGCCGTCGCCGGGAAGCCCGTCCGGATCGAAGGAGAAGAAGGATTCGTATCGCGGAAGCTCCATCCCATCCTCGGCTTTGGTGAACGCGGTGATCATCAGTCGATAGTAGGTCTGGGAGATCCGGATCTCGGCTCCCTCACTGTTCACGAACCAGCGAGTCTCGGCGGCGGCCGTCAGGATCGCGTCCGCCTCATAGATATGACCGGAACTGGAAAAAGGAGCCGAGTACCGGCGGAGTTTGTCGTTCCAGGAGGCACGGTCAAAGTTCAGAGGAAGCGGATCGTCCAGCCATTTCTCCGGCGCCTCAGGCGAAAAATCTCCCGCCTGATCCTCCTCTTCCACTTTGACCCGAACGTTGGCCTTGACCTTGGTCAATTGCTCGACGGCTCTCTTGTATTTCTTGTCCGTCTCGTACCACAGGATGTTTCGAAGCGCAGCCGGATTGTCCGTGGGTACTTCCACTCGGGAAAAGGAACGGAAGTTGCCGAAGAGGTCTCCACGGATCGGATGACTGTTGTCCAGCTGCGGACTGCCGACCCGGAGATCGATGTCCACGAGCCGGCGCTCACCCTCCGAGCTTCGGGTAATGTTCCCGAAGGACGCGCTCAGGGCGACGTTCCGGTCTTCGGTGACTTCGTAGCTGAGATAGTAGACGGGAACCGGCTGTTCGGAGAGGAGCTTGACTGAGCGTTGGAGCTCTTCCTTCATGGCATCCAGCACCGGAGTAGCGGCGCGGACGGGCAGGGCCGCCAGGATCAAAGCGACAGCCGCGAGAGTTGGAAACAGGAGAAGTCGGTTGGGCAGGCGCATCCCGCAACCTCCGTCTGGGCGTGATTCGGCCAAGTTGGATGAGAATATCGATTGAGTTGGTGGAATCGGCTTTCAGCAAGCTCAAGCTTCTTGGTTTATTGACGGCGGCATTACCATGGAGGTTCATTTATTTTTCGTTCGGAAACATTCCAGGACTCGACCATCAAGGAGAATCGCCTCATGTCCGCTGGGCCCACACGAAGCAACGACCCCATCTATTTCACCGATCTGAACCGTTGCCGGCCCGAATCGGCCCTGAGCCGAGTCGGCAGGCTGTCGTGCTGGCGCCTGATCGACTACGAGGCCGAGGGCTTTCGAGGGGTCTTTCTGAGGGCGGGTCCCGAGACGGCGGCGGCGGAAGTCCGGTATCCCCTCGAGGTTCGAGGTTGGCACGACGTCTACATCGGGTTGTACAACACGCCGTTCCGGCCCTTTCGGGGACAACGGGTGTGGACCCGCCTGGACGACGACCCGGCGTTTTCCCTGGTCTTTCTCCCGGCTCCCGCCATGGAGAGCGGGCAGGCGATCCGGGACGTCTATTGGAAGACGGCGGATCTGACGGGGCAGGGAATCCGCTTCAAGCAGCTCTGCCGGGAGTTGGTCCCTGCGGGAGAGACGGGGCGGAGCACCAGCGAAAACGTCTGGATCGGCTACATCAAGCTGGTGCCCTTGGAGCCGGAGGAGGTCGAGGCCCTGCAGGCCGACCGGAGGCGGACGGACCGAAAGCGCCTCGTGGCCACCCAGGACGTGGGGACGGGAATCGTGGCCGACAGCGAGCCCGGCACGGTCAGGGATCTGCTGGAGAACTACCGGGACACCGACTTCGGCAGCATCTACTGGGAAGCCGGCGCCGGAGACCTGTGCGCGTATTTCACCGGGATCGGCCGCATGTGCACCACCCGCCACCTGCAGATCGACGACTACTCCCTCTTCGAGTATCGGCGCCTCGTGGAAAACTGGACCGAGTATGTCGAGAAGGGGATCGATCCGTTGCTAATCGCGGTGGACCACGCCCACGAGCTGGGGATGGAGTTTCACGCCTCCTACCGGTTCGCCGAGGGGATGGGCCCGTTTCACTTCTCCCCGCCTTTCGAGGAGATGAACCAGGGAGGTTTCTACGAGAAACATCCGGAGTTCCGGGCGGTCCGGCGGGACGGGAGCCGCGCGCCCCGGATTTCACTGAGCTATCCCGAGACGCGCCGCTACCTGGTATCGCTGTTTCGGGAGATGGCCACCTATCCGGTGGATGGCATCTGTCCCCTGTTCAATCGGCGCCCGCCCTACGTGGAATACGAAGAACCGTTGGTGGAGAGCTTCCGGGAGAAATACGGTCAGGATCCCCGGCAACTGGAAGAGAGGGACCCGCGCTGGCTGAACCACCGGGCCGCGGTGATGACCGAATTCGTCCGGGACCTGAGGCGGATGCTGGATCAGGTCGCCGCGGAGCAGGGCCGTGCCAAAAAGCTGTCGGTCTGGGTCTTCGGGCGGCGGGACGAGAACCTCTACTGGGGCCTGGACGTGGAGCGTTGGATCCGGGAGGGGCTGGTGGACACCGTCGTGCCCTACACCTCGGCGGAGGGTCTCTACAGTTGGGAACTGGCCTGGGAGGATCCGGACGACGTCCGGTATTGGCTCGACCTGACCCGGGGGTCATCTTGCCGGGTGACCTTCAACATCATGCCCCGGCATCTGAGCGCGGAGCAGTACCGGCGCAAGGCCCGCCAGCTTTACGCCCTGGGGGCCGATTCGCTGGTCTTCTGGGATACGGCCAAGGTCTGGGGGCCCGAGTTCGACGCCCACTCGGCCTATTTCTGGGGCCACGGCACGTCGCTGCCCGATCTGAGGCGCCTGGGGCACGTCGAGGAACTGGAGGCCTGGGCCGAGTCGGGCGAACCGCCCATCCGGATGTCCGGCAGCCGGCTCAAGAAAATCGGCGACTGGGAGATGACCTTCATCGCCGAGTAGAGGTCAACGGCTTCGTCTTCACCTCCGGTAACCTGGGAGAACGATTCGCCTTCGACAAGCGGGGCCGGCCCATCGACTGGACCATCGAAGGGCTGAATCTGGAGGGATAGCCGGTATTCGACACGACGGCGCGGGCACCGGACCCTCTTTTGGGGGAATCCGTCCCCGGCGAGCCGACTTTTCGGTTAATAATAGAAGTATGCACTTCACATCTCCTGAGTTCACAAGCGGCATGATCACGCCGCTGGCCAAACGGATCCTTCCTCTGGTCCTGTTGGTCTTCGGAACCTCCACGTGGGCCCAAGAATCCGAACCGGTGGTCTACCCGCACCTGGTGGTGGGAGGCGGTTTCCAGGTGGTGGTCTTGACCACCAACCCCACGGAGCAGTCTTGGGAGGGTTCGATGCGGCTGCCCGATTTCGGTGCCGGGTCGGGCCGGTCGTGGCTCTACAACGGTGTCGACCGCACCGGCAGCGATGCGGCTCCGTTGCTCCTGGAGCCTCAGGCCACCATGCGCCACGTCCTGGCGGCTCCGCCCGGGTCGCCCATCTGGTCCGGCGTCTTCCAGATCGAGGGTGGGACCGATTCGTCAGCGGCGGATCTGGCCGTGACCTTCTTCCTGGAGTACTGGCTCGACGGCGAGCTGGTGGACATGGTGGGAGTTTCCGCCTCTCCCGCGGCCCACCGCGTGAGCATCCCGGTCGAGGTGTCTCCGTCGACGTCGACCAACACCGGCATCGCCATTCGCCGCCCGCCCAACGACGGGTCGCCCGGGGAAGAGCCGGCGCCGTTCTTGATGACGTTGTTCGATGAAGAGGGCGAGTCGCTGGACATGGTCCCGGTGGAGATGGAAGGCGCCAGGTTCGCCAGCGAGTTTTTCCCCGATCACGCGGGTCAAGGGGAATTCATCGGTTCGATTCTCTGCGAATCGCGGGGCCCCTTCCACCTGGTGGCGCTTCGGCAGCGGTTGCTGGAGGGAGGGCGGTTTCATCTGACCGGAGTCCCGGCCGCTGTCCTCCCTGGGATTCCATCCGAAGAACCCGCAATTCCGCCCACCGCCCGGTACCGGGTCCGCTTCAACGCCACTTGGAGCGCCACGACGCATCCCAACCAATTCCCCTCCACGCCTCATTTCTCGGGACTGATCGGGGGCACCCACAACGAGGAGGTCAATTTCTGGGGGCCGGGGCAGAATGCCACTCCGGGGATCAAGAGCATGGCCGAGACGGGAGGCCAGAGTCGGCTCGCCGGTGAAGTCCGGGCCGCCATCGGGCTCGGAACCGCCCAACACGTACTCCGGGGAGGAGGCATCGGAAGGTCGCCCGGATCGGTCTCCCTGGAATTCGAGATCAGCCGGGACTTTCCCCTGGTGACCCTGGTCTCCATGATTGCCCCCAGCCCCGACTGGTTCGTGGGCGTGCGTGACCTGAGTCTTCTCGAAGCGGGGGATTGGGTCGAGACACGCACGCTTGAGCTCTTCCCCTACGACGCCGGGACGGACAGCGGCGTGAGCTTCAACTCTCCCGACGCGCCGACGGTTCCGCCGCAGCCGATTCGAAGGCTCACGGAACCTCCTGTCGGAGACGGCCGGACCGCGCGCCCGTTTGGAACCTTCACCTTCACGCGGCTTGATGAATTGCGGTGCCGGCCATGCATGACGGAAGCCCGCCACACCGGTGAGTGGCTGCGGCTTTCTACTTCCAGTCCCAGCGGCCCGGGCTGATCCAGTCGGCGGAGCTGGCCATGTCGGCCGGCTTGTGATCGCCGTCGTCCCGGAACTTGCAGGCGTTCCGGTCCTTGAACAGCCGCCGCACCCGGGGTGGCAACAGGTCCAGTTCCTGGGGGTCCCAGGCCGGAACCTTCTCCTGGATGGGTCCGGACCAGGCCGGCCGGTATCCCAGTTGCAGCATTTCCCGAGACCGGCGGCCCACGTTGGGGTAGTTGCCGTGGAAGACACGGGGGTGGAGAACCAGGGCCGATCCGGCCTTGGCGGTGACCATCACCAGTTCCGGGTGGTCGCGGTAACGCTGGTAGGGATTGGCCTGGTGGTGCAGAGAAAGATGGGACCGGGGGATGACGCTGAAGGGGGAGACGTCGGGAGTCAGGTCGTCCAGGTAGTAGAGGACCTTGACCATGACCGGACAACTGCACTCGTAGCCGAAGATCTCCGATCCGTAAGGCTGCCCGTCGGTGTGGAGGCTGATGCCCGGGTGTCCCGGTTCGGAACGGGCGTACAGGTAGGTCATGAAGATGATCTCGTCCCCGAAGAGCCGTTCCAGGAATCCCACCATGGGCTCATGGGCGATGAGGTCCGTGATGGCGCCCCCCTGACGGCCGAAGCGATAAGGCTCCCAGTCGGAGCCGGGATAGGGGTTGGGCCCCGGTTGGAGCATCCGGTCCCGTTGGTGCACGCTGTAGGGCATGGGAAAGGTCTTCAGGCGCGCCGTCTCCGATTTGAGCCGCCGCACCTCATCGGGCGACAGCAGGTCCGGCATGAGGAGATAGCCCTCCACCTCGATCTGATAGATCTGCTCCCCCCGGGTGAGGGCGCTCCAGTCCCGGTCGTCGATGCGTGCGGCGTTCATTGACTTTGATCTATCCTTCCAACCGGTGGATTTGCCCCTCATGATTCGCCAACTCAGTATACGTTTACACGGACTACGAAGCACAATGCTACAACGAAGAGGCGAAACCATTGGTGTGGGCCGCCACGGCTCAATCCATCCTCGACCAACTGGAGCGATTATCCGTCAGATTCTGAGAGCCGGAAGCGACTGCTCCGGCCACCGTTCCAAAGGAGCATTCCCACGGTGAAAAGCGAGTTGATGGACCAGGCTGCCGATCTGCTGAGCGTGGGGAGGCTGGAGCTCAAGCGAATGGGCGGATTGCCCGACCCGCTCCGACCCGGGAGCGAGGCCGAGGCCTACGCCATCCAGGAGCTGTTGCACTCCCGCTACAGACGCGCCGGCCTGGGGCCTCGGGTGGGTTACAAGATCGGCTGTACGACGGCCGTCATGCAGAAGTACCTGGGAATTGACAATCCCTGTGCCGGGGGAGTTTTCGGTTCCACGGTCAGGCGGGAATCCGGAGTGTTCGAACACGGCAGATTCCTGCATGTGGGCGTGGAATGCGAGTTGGCGGTCTCCCTGGGTTGCGACGTCAAGTCGGAAGGCCTCCTCCACGACAGGGAGACGGTAGTGCCGGCAGTGGAATCGGTGATGGCTGCGATCGAAGTGGTCGACGACCGCTGGGTCGACTATTCGTCGATCGATACGGCAACCTTGATCGCCGACGATTTTTTCGGCTCCGCCTGCGTGCTGGGTGAGCCCGTGACCGAATGGTCCTCAATCGACTTGCAGGGCATTGGCGGGTCCATGGTTGTGAATGGAGAGCAGGTCGGCAGCGGCCGTGGCGCCGACATCCTGGGTCACCCCCTTGTAGCGCTGGCCTGGTTGGCCAACTCCCTGGAAGCGCGTGGGAGCTACTTGAGGGCCGGCGAGTTCGTATTGTTGGGGAGCCTCGTTCAGACCCGCTGGATGCAACGAAACGATCTGGTGCAAGTCGATATCGACGGGCTGGGCAAGGTCAAGGCGCGCTTTCGATAGCGGAACTGTCCTGCTTCCACCCCGGGAGCTTCCAGGATCCCGAGCTCATGTTGGAGGCGGCTCGCCGCGCCAGGGCCAACGGGGTAGATAGCCGAATGCGTGAAGTCTCCATTCGCTCACCAAACCTCCCTTTGCCAACGACTCATCTGCAATCAGGTTCGATGCCTGCCGCGTCCTGCTGCCAGGATACTTGCCGTTGAGGAGTTCACGGTCGGGTTTCGCTGTTGCCGGCCGATGCCGTGGCGACGTTGGCCCCGGACTGCTAGAATCCGGCCCGGTTTCGGTCTTCAAAGGAATCCTCCCCTATGGAAACATCAATTCGTCGATCGTTGCTCTGCTGGGTACTCCTGGCCGTCGCCACCGGCTCGCTCCGGGCGGAGACCAAAGAGGTTCCGCTGACCCAGATCCCCCTGTTGGGCAACTACGTCATGAACAAACCGGTGGCGCCCCACCTGGGAGACGCCGCCGAGTTCGCCATCCGGCTGCTCCAGTGGTCGGACACGAATCGGCCGTCCATCCTCAAGGTTCAGCGCATCATCAAGGGAGAGACCTACGCCCAGGAGTGGGGGGCCAATCTGAACTACAACCCGCTGCCCCTGGAGGGTGTCGTCGATCTGATGAGCGACGCCTATCAGCAACTGGAGAGTCCGCGCCTGGTGAAACTGGAGATCTCGGACCGGGTCAAGCTCCTTCAGGCGCCCGAACGGCTGGATCTCCTGCAGGCACTGGTGATCCCCGTCCCTTTCGTCGTCCGGAATTCGGGAGACGGGGAAATCCAGGCGACGGTCCGAAGCGGGACCCAGGGAGTGAGGGTTCACGAAAGAACCCGGACTCTGAACGCGGGACAGACCCTGGGCTGGTTCGTTCCCGTCTCACTGGAAGGATGGACCGGGGGGGCAGTACGGCTGACGCTCGATGCCGGGAACCTGTCCCGGGAGATCTCACTTCCCACCCGGGCCTGGGACTCGGGGACCGTGAAGGTCCGGGTCTTCGATGAACATGGACGGCCGACCCAGGCTCGTGTCTATCTCAACGGACCCGACGGAAAATCCTACACCCCCGCGGGAGCTCAGCCCCACATCACCAACGGCGACTACCGTCAGCCCTATGGCGGCGAATACTACTTCTACGCCGACGGCTCCTTCGAAGCGGGCGTCCCGGCCGGGACCGTCTCCCTGGAGGTGGTCAAGGGCCTGGAATATGCGCCCCTTGCGCGCAAGGTCCAGGTCGTCCAGGGACAGGTCAAGGAGGTGGACTTCCGGTTGAAGCGGACCTGGGACATGGGCGCCAAGGGGTGGTGGTCCGGCGATACTCACCTCCACGCCAACCTGTTCCACGATCCCATCACCGGGGCGGACGACCGGATCAAGCCGAAGGACGTGCTCTTCGTGGTGAAGGCCGAAGATCTGAACGTGGCCAACATGCTGGCCTGCAACAGCGAGGACGGGTACGTCTACGAGCGCAAGCGGGTCGAGGGGCGGCCCAACGCTCTTTCGGAGGAACGTTACATCCTCTACTGGAACGAGGAGATGCGGAACCTGCGCCTCTACGGCCACATGGGCTTCCTGAGGATCAAGAGTTTCGTGGAGCCGGCCTTCGTGGGATGGCCCGGCACCACCCATCCCCAGGATGACCCGGCCAACTACTATCAGGCCGTCAAGGCCAAGGCGCAGAACGCCGCCGTCATCTACGTCCACCCGAGCCTGCCCAGCGAGTATCCCGTGGACTTCGCGCTGGGCGTGGTCGACACCATCGACGTCATGTGCCAGGGCGACGAAGAAAAGAACACGGCCCACTGGTACCAACTCCTGAACGCCGGATTCCGCTGCCCCGTCTCGGCCGGGACCGACAGCTATCTCGACCTGCCCTACCATCTCATCCCGGGGGCGGGCCGGGTCTACGTGAAGTCGGGTCCCCGGCTCGACTATTCCGACTGGATCGACGCCTACCTGGAGGGGAAGAGCTTCGCCACCAACGCCCCCATGGTCACCTTCACCGTCAACGGCCAGGAGCCGGGTTCGGAACTGAAGTGGGAAAAGGGGACGCTGCAGGTGACGGTGCAAGCCGAAGCCGAGTCCCATATTCCCATGTCCAGCATCGAGCTTGTGGTCAACGGGCAAGTCGTGGAAACCGAGAAGGCGCGCAAGGACGGGAAGCGGGTCCGTTTGAAGAAGGGTCTGGAGGTCACGGACAGTTGCTGGATTGCGGTGCGGGTCCGGGGCGAAGCGCACCGGCTCCTGCCCAACGACGCCGCCCTCTATGCCCATACCAGTCCGGTCTACCTGAGCTTCAAGGATCGCCCCGTTCGGTCGCACGCCGCCGCACAGTTTTTCGTGGAACAGATCGATCTGTTGATCCAGCAAGTCCACGACAGGGGCCAGTTCAGCCATGAGAGGGAGAAGCAGAAGACCTTGGATCTGTTCCGGAAAGGGCAGGACGTTTATCGGGTCATGCTGGAAGAAGAGGAGACGGAGGCGGTCCCGGTGCGTTTCGGGCATTTCTTGAGATAGGGGGACTTCATCTCTGCCACTCGCCTTTGAAGAAACCTCGAACGAAGAGGTAGCGAAACTGAAGCGCAGGAGTTTCTTGAGGCTGTTGGGATCGGGGGGTGCGGCTGCCTCGGCGTTGCCGACAGCCATCTCGACGCCGGTCCGAGGCGCCCTCCATGCCAAGCCGTCGAGAACGCCCCTGGAGATCGGTCAGGAGAAGCAGCTCTTCCTGGACGACCAAATCATCGAGTCCATGGAGCCTCGCGTCTTCAAGCTCCTGAACCAGCCCGTTCGGTACCCGGACAATCCGGTGATTCCTCTGGGAACGGACTGGGAACAAAAAGGAGGTCTGTCCCACGGGGGCGACGCAGGAACCGTTCTCTACGACCCGGAAGACAAGCTCTATCGATTCTATGGCTGGATGACTTCGTGGCCTCCCGCGGGAAGGTCGGTTCGGAAGTTCATCTTCTACGCCGAGTCGGAGGACGGTCTCCACTGGCGGAAACCGCCCCTGGGCCAAGAGCGTTATCTGGGCTTCGACACCAATTTCATCCGACTGCCCTTCCTGGGCGACGCGAGTCCCGGCAACATCGGCGTCTTCCTGGATCCCGCGGCCCGAAGGCGCCAGGAACGGTACAAGATCGTGTTCCAACGCAGGCAGGACGGGAAGCGGGGCCACTATCCCGGTTATTCCGCCGATGGCGTCCGCTTCCAGCCCTATCCCGTCTCCCGGCCCGCCATTCCCTTCCACAGCGATACCAACAACAACCCGATCTGGAACCCGGCGACCAACGAATACCTGATCTACCACAGGACCCACCCGAGGCTGGATCGGTGGTTTCAGCCCGAGCCCGTCTATCCCGAGGGCGCGCGGGTTCGGACGCCCGCCTGGGCGGTCAGCCCGGACTTCCTGGACTGGGACGGTCCCAGCGACAAGCGGGAGCCGGAAGAGCGGTATATCTGTTGTCATGCAGACGCCGCCGACCGCGTCGGGGACCGGGATTTCTACACCTTGGAAGTGCTCCCTTATGGCGGTGGGATGGTTGGTTTCACGTCGGTTTACCACAACCTGATGGGCCAAATTCCCGCCGGGACCGACTTGGGCAAGGCGCGAAGTCCATGGGTGGACCGGATCGACGTCCAGTTGCTCTGGAGCCGGGACGCCCGGCGCTTCGAGCGGGTCGGGGACCGCAGGGTGTTTCTGCCCAACGGTCCCGAGGGCAGTTGGGACGAGCATCTCTGCTACACGGTCCAGGCGCCCATCGTTCGAGAAGACCTGGGGGAGATCTGGATCTACTACGAGGGGTTCGGCGGACGGCACCTTTTCAAGACGCGGGGCGAGCAGCAGCGAGGCCAGGTCGGCCTGGCCATCCTTCGTCTGGACGGGTTCGTCAGCATCACCGGCGCCGGCTCGTTGACCACACGCCCCCTCATTTTTCGGGGCAACCGCCTCCGCATCAACGCCACCGGCCGCGACCGGTACGCTGGAGACGGCCACGGGACCGTCAAGGCAGCCCTGCTGGACGGGGAGACCGGCCGGACCCTGCCCGGATACGGCCTGGACGATTGCCGCCCCTTTGGTTCCGACAGCATCCGCCATACCGTGAGCTGGCGTGGCGGCGCGGACGTCGGCGCTCTGGAAGGGAAGCCGGTGCGGGTCCGTTTCCAGGTCCGCAGGGCCAAGCTCTTTTCATTTCAATTCGCACGAGAACCGGTCTGATCCTGTGTCTGTGTCCAAGACCATCAACTCAAGAGGGGATGAATCGTGAACAATCTGGGGAGAATCACACCAGTCCTTCTGTTCGCCGGCCTTTTCGGCGCGCTTTCCTGTACGTCCGCACCCGTTGAGGAGGGACTGCCTCCCATCGAGGTTGGACCGGGAACCCACCTCTTCGTGGACGATCGCCTGGTGGCGGAGACGGACCGGGTCTGGCGCTCCCTGAATCGCCCGGCCAAGCATCGGGAAAACCCGGTGGTGAAGCCGGACCGGCCCTGGGAGGGCTACCTCGTGCTCCAACCCGGGACCGTCATCTGGGACGAGGAAGATCAACTCTTCAAGATGTGGTACAACACCATCGGCACCCACAGACGGCCTTACGTCGAAGACTATCTCTGCTACGCCACTTCCCGCGACGGACTCGCCTGGGAGAAACCGGATCTGGGATTGGTGGAGTTCCGTGGATCCAAGAAGAACAACATCTTCCTCAAGTGGTCCGGTTGGACTCATGCCCTCCTGAAAGACCCATCGGACCCGGATCCGAAACGGCGCTACAAGCTGGTCTATTGGCAGACCCATGACATGGATCGTTGCGGCATCTCGGTGGCCTTCTCAGCCGACGGGAAGGAGTGGACCGACTACCCGGAAAACCCGGTGGTGCCTTGCTGGGCGACCGGCGACACCTTTTCGGTGACCCAGGACCCGGACAGCGGTCAGTTCCTGCTCTACCACAAGACCATCAGCAGACCGATCCGGAAGGTTTCCCGCCTGGTGAGCGACGATTTCATCCAATGGAGGGATTCTCAGCAGGTCCTGGATCCGGATCCCTTTGATCCGCCTGACACCGAGTTTTACGGCCTGTCGGCCTTTCCCTACGCCGGCCAGTACCTGGGGATCCTCTGGGTGTACCACACCTACACCCAGTTCATGGACTCCCAACTGGTCTCCAGCCGGGATGGGCTTGAGTGGGAACGCTCCGTGGGCCGCCGGCGCTTCATGAAGCTGGCGCCGGACGGAAACTACCGTAACGACGTCTTCGACAGCGGCATGGCCTACCCTTCCAGCAATCCGTTCCTGAAGGACGGGAAAGTCTGGATCTACTACTCCGGCTTCACCAATCTGCACAATGCTCCGTCCCGGGACCACAACGGCCAGATCGGGCTCGGGACGTTGCGCCAGGACGGGTTCGTCTCCTTCGACGCCACCAGCGAAGGTTGGATCCTGACCCCCCCGCTGAATCTCGGGGGGAGCACCTTGTCGGTGAACATGACCTCCATGACCGAGAAGCGGCCAAACTTCCCTCGGGACAGCGGCAAGGAACTCTACAGCAAGCTCTACACCAACAATCCGTCGGCTCGGGGATACGTACGCGTGGAGGTTCAAAGCACGGACGGCGTTGCACTGGCCGGCTACGAAGCCTCCAACTGCAAGCCCGTGCACCACGGAGACCTCTACCAGAAGGTCACCTGGGAAGGGGATCGCGATCTGTCAGGCGTAGGCGACCGCCCGATCCGCCTCAAGTTCCTCCTCGGCAACGCCAAGCTCTACTCCATCAGGGTTGACTAGTCTGTCTGCGAGCCGCGGTTTTCCAACCGCCGAATCCGGTATCCTGGGGACATCGTCTTGATGCAACCCTCGAACAGGAGGTTTCCATGCCACATGATTTGGTTGACAGTCCGGACCAAGCGGTTGAGAACATCCTGCGTTATCAAACCGAGGTCATGGACGAACCCCGGCTCGCCGGGCGGATGAAACAGGTGCATGTCTGGTATGCGGTTCGGTCAACGGCCGAAACTTGGCTTTTCGCGCCGTCGAAATTCGTCGGGTATGCGGAGAATACCGCCAGTTCTTACCTGACCAGTGCCGGTGAAAGGGACGGGCGACGGACCGAGGCGGTGCTCAGGAGTTGGTTCGAAACGGTGAAGCCGCTCATGCGCCGCGCCACCGAACTCGCCGACGCCCTTCAGAGTTTCATCGAAGCCCACGGGTTCTCGGGTCCGCGCAAGAACGCACGAATCTGTGTTCTCAAGGGGGTCTTCGCGCGCGCTGCGGGTGCGGCCCCCCAAGAGATTCACAATCGTATCCGGATCGACGCCACGATCTGTGGAGGACGTCCGCATATCCGGGGCACTCGCGTCAGAGTCTCCGACCTCCTCGATATGCTGGCCGACGGAGTGTCCCCGTCGGAGATACTCGCCGACTACCCCTATCTCCGTGAAGCCGATCTGAGAGCAGCTCTCGCCTTTGGCGCAGCAGCAAGCGCACATCGCATCTTTCGAATCGATCGTGCGTTGCCTGATTGACGCGCAGTTGCCACCCGGCTTGGCTCGATGGCTGAACGCGAGAGGCCATGTCGCCCATCATGTCAACGAAGTCGGTTTGGGCGGGTCCCCTGACCACGCGATTGAAGCCAGGGCGCGAGAAATGCGCGCGGTCATTTGGTCCAAAGATGCTGACTTTGCCGACCGGGCACGCCGGGTTCCAGGCCTACAGGTGGTTTGGTTGCGGTTTGGCAACACCACCAATGCCTCCCTTCAGGCCAAACTGGCTCCGCATTGGCCCGCGATAGAGTCCGCCCTGATGGATGGAGAGTCCTTGATCGAAATCCGGTGACGATCTTGAACGTACCTCCTTCCGGCCGTCCGCGTCCGGCTTGGTTCTTCCAAGGCAACACCAAGCTCTACCCCATCAAAGTAGAGTAGGAGCGGAGTGTTTCACGCGCCGACTGGGACCGGCGTCCTGGAGCGGCGTCCTGGAGCGGCGTCCTCCCGGGCGCCGACTGGGATCGGCGTCCTTCCGGGCGCCGGCTCTCCCAAAGCCGCAAATTACCCAAAACGCCGCGGCCAACCACTCCGCGCCACCCAAAGGCCCGGCTATTCCCCCGGCGCCACAAATGTAAGCACCCGCTGCGGATTTTCGTAAATCAGCGTCCGGATCTGCTCTTCCGTGACCCCTTTCCCCGCGAGATGGGGAACGAACTGATCCAGCACAAAGGAATAACCCATCCCCCCGTAGGCCTTGAGGTCGATCTTCTGGTCCACATTCTGGGACAGGAGAATCCGCTCCAGGTGCCCGAGCCGGATCAACTCCACGATGCCGTCCCCGACATGGGCCGCCGTCGCCGGCTGGCGCAGCATGTGAAATTCCGACAAGCCGTCGAATTCCACATAGACCCCTCGCTTCAGGAGGCCGGTCAAGGACGGCAGATCCCGAACCAGGCTGTCGCAATTTCCCAGTATGACTCGGGCCAGGTCCGTCCCCTCCGCTTCCAGCAGATCAAGCATCTCATGCGTGCGCCCGCTTCCGCCGCCGTGCGTGTGGATGGAGACCGGGGCACCCGTGATGCGGCTCGCCCGGCCCGCCGCCCGGATCACCTTGGTCTCCACTGGAGTCAAAGAACCGCCGGTAGTGGCCACCTCGCCGATGATCCCCGATCGGACGCCGCTGTTTCCCACGCCGGACGTCACGTCCTGAACCAGTTCCCGCGTCAGGTCGTCCAATGAACGTTCCTCCAGATCCCGGGAATCCACGGCGCGCGTGTCCCAACCGGTACCCATCACCACGTGGACCCCAGTCGTCCTGGAGACCCGCCCCAGCGCCGCCGGGTCCCGTCCCAGGCCGATGCCGGTCACGTCCACCAGAGTTCCGCCGCCCCGCTTCCGGTAGTCCGTCAGTTCCTCCAGGGCGGTCGTCTCATCGCCCAGGATCAAGTTGTCCCGATTGGGATAACCCATGGTCACCGCGCCCAGCATGTCCATGGTCAAGGGTTTGAGATAGAAACGGACCCGTGTGGCTTCCGTCGGCACCGGCCGGTTGGGATGGTTTCGGTCGATGAAGATGTGTTCGTGCACCATCGTGGCGCCCAGGGTTTCCGGGGCTACCGGACCATTGACCGTCAGGACCTTTCCGGCGAGGTCGGGGATCCGGTTCGAGGACTCCTGAGCCTGAGAAACCGGGGCAAAAAACAGTGCCCAGAGCAGAACAGACAGGATCCACGGGATCCGAGCCGTCGTGAGAATGCGCCAAAGTGTGGGTAGCGTTTCAGTCTTCAATTGGAAATTCCCTGCCTCGAACAAGTAAACAGTCACCAATGGCGAACCCACCGTTGGGAGTTTGGCGATTGGAATCCGCCGTTCCAATCTGCTGATCCTGTCGGATGGACATTGTAGACTTCGCGCTTTAATCGGGCCAGAGTTCCGGTTCCGGCACCATCGCTCGGCAGAAGATTCCAACGAGTCGCGAAATTTTCTTCCGCGGAGGTTTGAATTGAACGCCGGAATCGCCTAGAATGCCCGGCGGTTAACTGTTAGGCAGACTTGCATCCCCAGTGCTCGTATTTCTGTTTCCTGTTTAGGAGGTTTTGAGTAATGCGAAAGTGGAGAATCCTCTTGGTTGTCATGCTCCTGGCGCCGTTGGCGGCCGCACCGCTGTGGGGCCAGGGCGCATACGCGAGTCTCAATGGCCGCGTGATGGACAACACGGGGGGCGTGATTCCCGGCGTCAGTGTGACCGCCAAGAACACGGCCACCGGTCTCGATTACCCCACGGTCACCAACGACACGGGTCTTTACCGGATCGATTTCCTGGTGCCCGGTCCTTACGAGGTGACGGCGTCGCTTCCCGGGTTCCAGACACAGATCCAACCGGTGGAACTGAGCACCGGAGACGACCCGACCCTGGACTTCACGATGGTTGTGGGCGAAGTCACCGAGCAGGTGACGGTCCAGGCCCAGGCGCCGTTGCTCCAGTCGACCAACGCCACCCTCAGCAACCTGATCGAGGCCGAGCAGATCGAGACTCTGCCCATGGCCCAGGGGAATCCCAGCCACCTGCTGGTCATGGCCCCCGGCGCCTCCAGCCCTCCGGGCGGAGGTTGGAAATGGGACGAGCCCGGGTGGTCCATCACCACCGGCTTCTACTTCCATGGGAGCCAGGGCAACGCCGTGGGCTTCACCCTGAACGGCATCAACAACGTCGGAACCATTTTCGGTGGCGCCCAGCAGGCCCAGACGGCTCCGTCGGCCGAGGCGGTCAAGGAAATCCGGATCGCCCACGACTACACGGCCGCCCGGGGACACCACAACGGCACCACCATGGACGTCACCTTGAAGTCGGGCACCAACGACTGGCATGGATCGGTCTACGGCTTCTTCCGCGAGAGCGAGTGGGGCGCCAATGCCTTTTTCGTGAATCGGGCCGGTGGCGCCAAGTCCGATACTGCGTACCGGCGCACCGGGGGCGCGGTGAACGGTCCCATCTTCCAGGATCAGACCCATTTCGCCTTCAGTTGGGAGCGCACCTTCCAGCGGACCCTGGAATTCTACGGCGCCCGGACGGTACCCACGGCGGCCATGCGGGCGGGTGACTTCTCGGCGCTCCTGGCAGTGGGCCCCGAGTACCAGATCTACGACCCCTCCACCATCCAAGCCACCGGGGACGGGTTCTTCTCCCGGATGCCTTTTCCAAACAACGTGATCCCTTCCAATCGGATCCACCCCATCTCCTCGCAGCTCATGAGCTACTACCCGGAACCCAATCTATCGGGTGGCAGCGACTTCAGCAGCAATTTCGAGCCCACTGCCTCTTCGCCCACCCAGTGGGACCAGTGGACGCTGCGGGTCGACCACAGCTTCGGACCGTCCAACCGGATTTTCGGCAGCTACACCAAGCTCGACAACTGGTCGGGGGAGTGGAGGGACTACTACGGCAACGGCGCCACCGGGTTCCACGAGTCCATCATTCGTGAGACCTTCGGATTGGACGACGTCTGGACCTTGAATCCCAACGTCATCCTGAATTTTCGCGGCGGCTACAACCGGGGATCCGACCCCAGAGTGCACAAGAGCCACAGCCTGCACCCGCGGGGAGAGCCCTTCGACATTTTCTCGCTGCCCTTGGCCGATTCGCTCAAGGCTCAACTCGATCCGGCTCAATCGGCTCTGCCCCACGTCCAGATCGAAGGTTTCAGCGGGATCCATGACGAGACCCGGAACAACTTCGATTTTTCCACCTACATCTTCGGTGAGGCGTCAACCGACATCCACGAGGGCAATCACAACGTCAAGCTGGGTGTTGAAGCGCGTTCCAATTATCTGAACCGGAACGATCAACGCTGGTCCAACCCGGTTTACCGGTTCCGGTCCACCTTCACCAACGGCCCGCTGAACACGTCGCCCAGCGCCCAGGGGCAGGGGTTTGCCGCCTATCTGTTGGGACAGCCCTCAGCAGGCTTCGTCAACCGGAACGACAACTACGCCGCCCACCACAACTATTACGCCTGGTTCATCCAGGACAACTGGAAGGCGACGCCTGAGTTGACCTTCAACATCGGCGTCCGCTGGGAATACTTCGGCCCGCTCACCGAGCGCTACAACCGGAGCGTTGGGGGGTTCGCATTCGGCACGGCCAGTCCTATTGCGGCCGCTGCCCAGGCGGCCTACGCCATGAACCCCATTCCTGAGATCGCAGCCAGTGAGTTCGCCGTGAATGGCGGAATCACCTACGCCGGAGTCGGAGATACGCCGCGGGCGCTGTACGATGTCCCCTCGAACATCTTCGCTCCCCGTTTCGGCTTCGCCTATCGACTGGGCGAGGAGACGGTGATCCGTGGTGGCTACGGCATTTTCCATCAGCCCATCGGGATCCTGGGGAACAGCGTTTCACCCATTCTGACCGGGTACAGTCAGACTACGGATCTGGTGCCGACATTGGACAACGGGCTCACCTTCCGGGCTGACTTTGCCAACCCGTTTCCGGATGGGATTCGCCTGCCTATCGGCAACGCCAGAGGACTGGCGACGAATCTGGGTCAGAGCGTGACCTTCTTCAACCAGGACAACCTGAAGGTGCCCTACAACCAGCGCTGGTCGCTCACGGTTCAGCATATGCTGGGCAGCACCATGCTGGAGTTGGGTTACGTCGGGACACGAGGTGTTCGCATCATCGGCAGGCGAAATCTGAACGTCCTGCCGGACCGGTACCTGAGTTCGGCCAATGAGCGGAACAATGCGAATCACGCCTACCTGAACACGCAGGTGCCGAATCCCTTCGCCGGCCTGGTGCCGGGTACGGGGCTCAACACGAACACGGTTTCACGCAGCCAGCTTCTCCGGCCCTTCCCGCAGTTCTCAGGCGTGACGTTGAATCAGACCAACCAGGGATATTCCTGGTATCACGCCTTCGAGAGCCGTCTCGAACGGCGCCTCTCCGGCGGCTTCAGCTACAGCCTCGGCTACACCTGGTCCCGCTTCCATGAGGCGGTCCAGTTCCTGAACGCCAGCGATCCCGTTCCCTACGAAGTGGTGGCCCGTTCCGATCGGCCCCATAACTTCAAGTTGAGCGGCATCTACCAGTTGCCCTTTGGGAAGAACAGCCGGTTCGGAGGTTGGCAGGTTTCGGCGGTGTGGCAGCTCCAGAGCGGCTTCCCGCTGAACTTCGGCGACGTCTTCACCACGGACAGCTTCAGTCCCGACCGTCTTGGCGGCGGTGGCACGGTGGAGCGGTGGTTCAACACCAACGCCGGCTTCGTACGCAATCCGAGTGACGCGCCGGAAGGGACCCATAAGCGGACCTTTCCGCTCCGCTTCGCGCAGTTGCGTTCGGACATCGTCGATTTCTGGGATCTCAGCATCATCAAGGACACTTTCATCAACGACACTCACAAGATCCGCTTCCAGGTCCAGATGCTGAACGCTTTGAACCACGCCAGTTTTGGGAATGCCAACACCAATCCCACCAGTGGTAGCTTCGGCGTTGTGGGGTCGGACGTGACCTGGCCACGGCGCGTCATGTTCAGCCTCAAGTGGATGTTCTAGTTCCTGGATGAGGCTGTCCCGGACAGCCTTCCGGAACGATCCGATGAATGAAGAGGGGCGGGAGGCGACTCCCGCCCCTTTTTTTGTCTTGGCGCTCCAGCACATGTGCTTCGTAAAGAGGTGAGAAACTTAGACCTTGCCCAATCCGTTTATTTCATCGGCGCTGTTCTTGCTTCTCACCGGTCCCAATCCGGTTCTCCAGGAACCAGAGGATCCTGCCCGTCACTACGAACAGGCCAGCAAGCTGTTGGCCCAGGGGGAACTCTCCCGGGCCGAGGCGGAGATTCGCCGGGCCTTGGCCGCCGCTCCGCGTTGGCCGGCCGCCCTGAATCTGTGGGGAATCATTTTCCGGCGCCAGGGTCGAGTGCAGGAGGCCTTACGGAGCTTCGAGCGGGCGCTGGCCCTGAACCCGGATCACGTGGCGGCCGGGAGCAACCTGGGCTACGCCCTGCTTTCTTTGGGACAGCATCGGCAGGCGCTGGCTCGTTTCGATCGGGTCCTGGAATTGGATCCGAATCATTCGGCGGCTTGGGCGGGGCGTGCGCGGGTCCTGTTGGCCCGAGACGATCTGCGGGAGGCTCTGCAGGCGGCTCTTAGAGCCGAGCAGTCGGCTCCCGGCGATCCCGAACTACTACTGCTGCTCTCCGAGATCCTCTTCCGAAGCGGCCAGACGGACCAGGGTTTGAAGCGTGCCCGGCAGGTTGCAGCGCTGGCCCACGACAACGGTCCCGGCCTCCGGCTTCTGGGCCTTTTTCTCCTGCAACAGGGACAATCGGAGACAGCCCTCCCACATCTGGAGCGGGCCCTGGAACTGGGGACTCGCGACGGACAACTGCTCCAGTCGCTGGGTTACGGCTATCTCACCTCCAGCCGCCTGGCCAAGGCCGTTCCTTTGCTGGAAGAGGCGATCCGGACGCATCCGGAGCAGGCGGACCCGCACTACTTGCTGGGGATCGGATACGAGATGCAGGGCCGTCACCGCGAGGCCGTCCGCCAGTTGGAGAACGTCCTGAAGCGGAGACCGGATCATCTGGAGGCCACCCATCGCTACGGAATCAATCTCTACAAGAGTGGTTCCGCGGAAGCGGCCTGGGAGCCGTTCGGCAGGGTTCTCCGGGAAGATCCTGAGCGGATCGAGGCCCTCTACTACCGCGCCCGGATCCTGTGGCTCAGGAACGACTACCGGGAAGCGGAACTGCTGTTGAAGCAGGTCCTCTCCCTGGACCCCAAACACGCGGCCGCCCACTTCAAGCTGGCCCAGGTCTATACTCGACTGGGAGAGGTGGGAGCAGCCTCACGCCACCGGGAGCGTTACCAGAGCCTCCGGGCTCAATACTCCACCCATCTGAAGAAGGTGATCTTCCGAATCCCCTGAATCAGCGCCCGGCATTTACGGCGCAGTTGAAGATCGGCCTCCCAGACTGCGAACACCGGCCAAGCTCAGATCGAAGTCATGGTCGATCTTCAATTCGTCTCCCTGCCGCACCAGGACCAAGAGCGGGAGGGGCTCGCCCCAGGCGGTGACCAACTGGCAGAAGATCCTCTTGCCCAGGGTGTTTCCGTCGCGGATCCGGCTCCCCGCGATCCGTTGTCTCAACCGGCTGTTGCCGTAGACGGATGAAGCGGTGGTCTGAAAACCCTCGAAGTCGCCGTAGAGGGCTTGCGAGGACGGGGTCATCAAGTCCCAGATCTCCCGGTACCTCCCCTCCAGCAAGGCCTGCTTGTAGCGGAGGTAGAATCGACTCACCGCCCGGGCCACCTCCGCGCTCTCCCTGGGATCGACCCGTGCCGATCCCGGCAGGAGAGCCCGCCTCGATCGTTGCCGCTCGAACGCCTTGACCTGCTGGAAGCGGCCCAGGATCTTGCGGGCTTCCTCCGGCTGACCCAGCTTCCGGTGCAAGGTCCCCAGATGAAACAGGGCCGCCTCATGGTCCGGTTCCCGATCCACGACCGCCAGGAATTCCGTCAGGGCGTCCGCTTCCCTCCCGGCCGCGGTGTAAGCCTTGCCGAGCAGGAGCCGGGAGTTGACCGAGCGGGGATTGAGCCGTAGCGCCTCCTCCAACTCGGCGATGGCCTCTTGGGGCCGGTCCAGGTCCAGCAGTGTCGAGCCCAGGAAGTAATGGCCGGCATAGTCTTTCGGGTCCTGACGGACGCATTCGGCGTAGGTCTCCCGGGCGGGTTCGACCCGCCCCTGTGAGGCTTGTGCATACCCCAGGTGAAGGCAGGAGCCCTCAGCGTCCGGGTCCAGTTCCAACGTCCGGGCGAAGGCCGCTTCGGCCTCCCGGAAACGTTTCATCTTCAGATAGGTGCGTCCCAGAGCGTCCTGAAGCAGAGGCGAGTCGGGATTGGCGTGGACTCCAGCGGAGAAGACCACCGACGCGGCTTCGGGGAGTTCGTGGACCAGGAAGACTCCTCCCAGTGAAAGGTACTCGTGTTGTTCCGAGCCCAGAGTCCGGGCGAACTGCTCCACCTCCTCACCGATGGGCGCCTGATGGTAGAAGCTCAGAGCCGGTGTCGCCGGCGTGGTGGATCGGACCAGTCGGGCGAACTGTCCGGCGGCGGCCGAGCGTTGTCCCAGGCGGAGGTAGCTGAGGGCCAGGTTCAACCGGGCGGTGGACCAGTCGGGACGCAGTTGCAGGGCCCGCAGATAGCAGGAAGGCGCCCGGGACGTCTCTCCCGCCCGCTCCCGAGTGGTCCCCAGCAGGTTCTGGAGCGCGGCGTCGGAGGGATTCGTCTGAACCAGGGCCTCCAGGGAGCGCGCTGCCTGGACGTAGGACTCGGAGCGAAGCAGGGAGAACACTCGGGCCAGCGCCTCCCCCTTGGACTGAGGGGGGCCGGGAGTTCCCATGACCGCCGGGGCCAATGCCCAGCAGAGGGCCAGAGACTTCAGGAGCTGTCGGCGGAACCAGACGGAAAGCCGGGCGGTTGGGATGCGGTGGCAAATTCGCCCTTTCCAGTTGGGCGACTGGAAAATAGCCCCTCCAGTCGCTCCGGCGCAAACCACGCCGGCTGCGGCGACCAACCCGTAGGGGCGACCCTTGTGGTCGCCCGCCGCCCGAACAGCGCCACCACCCGCGGCTGGCCGTTCCTGGGTCCGTTCGGGACGGGCCGCTGGCGCCGCTGCTGTAGGGGGGCAACGTCGCGACGTAAGAGGGCACCCACAAGGGGTGCCCCTACGGTGATCGGTCATTGTTTCCTGATGACCCCCTTCGATTCCTGAACCGTGTAGAAGTGGTTGGCCTCCAATTTCGGAAGCTCCTGGAGCCGGCCGTCGGGCCAGCGGATGGTCACCTGGGCGGCGGAGGCGTCTCCCAGGCCGAAATGGGCCCGCAGGTCGTTGTGGGACATGAAGCTGGCGCCGCTTCGGACCTCCCGCATTTGCCGGACGTCCCCGCTTCGGACTGCAATCCGCGCTCCCACGCCGTCCCGGTTGCTCCGAGTTCCCACCAGGCGCAGGGAGATGAAGTTTCGCCGGTTGCCTCCCTGGTTTTCCAGCAACTCGGGCAGCCCGTCGATATTGGTCACCACCACGTCCAGGTCCCCGTCGTTGTCGTAGTCGGCGAAAGCGGCTCCGCGCCCGCCGTTGGGCCGGGTCAGGGCCGCGCCCGCTTTCCGGGTGACCTCGATGAAGTGACCGGCGCCGGTGTTCCTGAACAGGAGCTTGGACTGGAGGTACTTGTAGTCGAGCCGCTCCGCCTCGGGATAGAGGTGGCCGTTGACCATGAACAGATCCAGCCAGGTGTCGTTGTCGTAGTCGATGAACCCGGCGCCCCAGCCCAGGTGGAGCAGGCTCGGCGCACCCAATCCCAGCGGTCCCGTCTGGTCCGAGAAGGTCCCGTCCCGGTTCGCCTTGAAGAGCGTGTTGACGTCGCCGGAGAAGTTGGTGGTGAATATGGAGAGGTGCCCGCTGTGGTCGAAGTCTCCGGCGTCGACTCCCATCCGGGCCTGTTCCCGGCCGTCCTCGCTGAAAGCGCAGCCGGCCAGCACGGCGTTGTCGGTGAAGCTGCCGTCGCCGTTGTTGTGCCAGAGATTGGCGGGCGTGGCGTCGTTGGCCACGTAGATGTCCTGGAGACCGTCGTTGTCGTAGTCCAGGAAGAGGACGCCGAGGCCGTTGTAGGGCTCGCCGTTGCGGATGCCCGAGGCGACGGAAACGTCCTCGAAGGTCCCGTCTCCGTTGTTGCGGTAGAGCAGGTCGGGGCTGCCCGCGTAACGGCGCGGCCCGCAGGTCACCCGCAGACCCGAAAAGAGGCATTCGGTCGGGTAGTTCTCCGGAGAAAACTCCACGTACCGCGCCACGTAGAGATCCAGAAACCCGTCCCGGTCGTAGTCGCCAAAGGCGGCTCCGGCGGACCAGCCGCCCCCTGTGACCCCGGCTTCCCGCGAGATTTCCTGGAAGGTCCCGTCACCCCGGTTCCGGAAGAGGAGGTTCCGGCCGTAGCCGGTGACGAACAGATCCCGGTCTCCGTCGTTGTCGATGTCGGCGGCCACGGTCCCCATGGCCCAAAGGTCGCCCCCGGAAACGCCGGCCCGGCGGGTCACGTCCTCAAAGGTCCCGTCACCCCGGTTCCGGTAGAGCGCGCCTCCGGGAGGCGGCTCCGGGTCCTGTCCCCGGATCTTGTCCAGGGAAGACCCGTTAGCCAGGTACAGATCCACCCATCCGTCTCCGTCGTAGTCGAACCAGGCCGCTCCATGTCCCAAGGTTTCCAGCAGGGCATCTTTCTCGGGTCCGCCCGAAAGGTCCTTCAGGGTGATGCCGGCTTGGGCGGCCCGGTCCACGAAGGTGGCTTCCCCCGAGTGGACCCAGGTGGAAGCG
>JAJDTT010000278.1 GCA_022827025.1 Acidobacteriota bacterium | reverse complement strand
ATCGGGGAGGTGAAGTTACTAAGAAGTCCCCCACCGCCGGGCCTCCGGCATGATCCGGCCAGAAACTGGGCGGCGATGGGGTCGGCGGCGGCGCCTGTCCGCGTTGCGGTCTGACGTACGACCCGGTCCCGACCGGACCTGGTGCCGGGGACCGATGCGACGCCGGAGGGCACCCGCAGTGCCCCTACGGTCATCGGGGAGGTGAAGTTACTAAGAAGAATAAGGTTCAGTCTTGTCCCCAAACTTCCTGCCCCTTCAAGATTCGATTTCGGACTATTTGAACCTGGACGAATACAAAGGCGGCTGGGGCGTGATCCGAAGGCGTGACGGCACCGTCATCAAGCAGTGAGTCCGGTTCGCATCGGTGCTCCGGCAGGGACCCGCCGACTCCGATAACCAACTAACCCGGCTTGGCGAAGGTCAGAACCCGGCGCGGGTTCTCCACCATGATCTGGTGCAGGGCCTCCTCCGGAGCCCCCAGGCGCCTCAATTCGGGCAGGACGAACTCCATCACGAAGGAAAACCCCATCCCGCCGTAGGTCTTCATCATTGTCTTGGTGCAGACATCCTGCGAGAGGAGCAGCCGGTTGGCGTATCCATCGCGGATCAGTTGGACGATGGACCGAACCGTGTCGTAGTCGTGGATCCGTCCCAGCCGGGGGATTACCTCGCCCATAAGGTCGTACTGCAGGTAGACGCCGCGCTCCAGGAGCCGCTTCATGTAGGGGATATCGGTGGCGATGTGGTTGGCGTGGCCGATGATGACGCGGTTCAGGTCGACGCCCTCCGAAGCCACCAGGTCCAGGACCATGAACTTCTCCTCGCCGTGGCCGGCATGGTGAAAGGAGATGGCGGCGCCGGTGGCGCGGCTGGCGCGGGCGGCGGCGCGGGCGCTCTTGAGTTCAAGGGGATGGATTCCTCTTGCCACGCCGACTTCGCCGATGATGCCGGAGCGGACGCCCGTGCCCTCGGCTCCAACGGTGATGTCACGGATGATGACGTCAGTCAGGTCCTCGACGGAACGGGATTCCATGTCCGGCGGATGAAAACTGCGGGTGTACCAGCCGGCGCCCATGACGATGTGCAGACCCGTGGTGTTGGAGACCTGCAGCAGACCGGTCGGGTCGCGCCCCAGGCCGATGCTGGTGCAGTCCACGATCCCGCTGCCGCCCCAGCGCTTGAACTCCAGGACCTCGCGAATGGCCACGTCCACGTCGCCCAGAATCAGGTTGTCCGCGTTGGGCGAGATCCAGGAGCGGAGCCGGCTCAGATTCCGGAGGGAGACGGGTTCCTCGTAGAAAGCCGCTTCGGTGGCAGTGAGCCCCTCCCGCCGCTTGCCCCGATAGTCGAGCAGGACGTGCTCGTGCATGATGGTGGGACCGAACGTCGCAGGATCGACGGGCCCCTTCACGGTCAGGATCTTTCCCGAGATGTCGGGAATGGCGTGGCCGGCGCCGCCGGCCGGCGGAGTCCAAATCAGTCCGGCAACGGCGAGCAGCCCGGCCGCCGGCAGGAGTCGTCCTTGAAAGACGGTCATAAGCTGTGTTCCTAAAGTTTTGGTGAATCGTAGAATCCCGTGGGGCAAGTATCAAGCGGCACATGTCGGCGGATGAGATTGGAGAGCGTGGCAGAACAACCCAGGAAGACGGCGAGAAAAGCATCGAATTCATGGAACGGCTCGAAGCGATTCAAGCCAGTCTGGAGTCGGTGTAGAAGGTCCGTCCTTTCAGTTGAGATCATCAACCAACAGGGTCAGGCGACTATCTGCCGCCATGACGATTCCTTCGCGAGTGTAGATGCTGATGATGAGCGGCATAAAAGACGGCGACACGATCCATGGAAAGTTTTCTTCTCAGAACCAAATGGAGGCCCCCGAAGGGACCTCCTAGTAAGCCGCCCAATTAAATTAGGGTAAGGTGGGCGACCTCTGTGAGAATATCGGCACCCGTTGCTTCTGGCAATATCTCCTCCCGCCCGCCGCGGGCCGGCGGAGCCCTCTGGTATCAAGTCAGAGAACGGGAATTTTCAATCACGAACTGGGGGAACAGTCCTCTCGATTTCCCACTTGAGCGCGTAAGAAAACGCCAGTTTCCAATTTTTTCGGAATATTGCCAGGGGATATGAGACAGGCAGGGGAAACGTGTAAAATGAGTGCTATCTTGCCTACAGGTTGGGTTTTCAGACAGATACCAGCAGTTGTCGTGGCGGTGCTCACCGGTATGTCGCTGCTGAGCGCGCCGCGGGTGGCGGGTTCAACGGTGGACGAGGCGCCGGTGGACTTTCAGTCGCAGGTGCGCCCCATCCTGTCCGACGCCTGTTTCGAGTGCCACGGACCGGACCCCAAGGCCCGGCTGGCGGATTTGAGGCTGGACCTGGAGGAGGGAGTCTTCTCCGAGCGGCCCACGGGGTCGCCGGTCACTCCTGGCGACCCGGATTCGAGCCTCGTCTACCAGCGGATCACGCACGCGGACGCCGCCCTGAGGATGCCGCCCAAATACGCCCACAAGGAACTGACCGAGGATCAGATCCAGGTGGTGCGGCGTTGGATCGAGGAGGGGGCGCCTTGGGAGGAGCACTGGTCCTTCACGCCGCTGACCCGGCCCGATCCGCCCCAGGTCCAGTCCCCGGAGTGGGTTCGCAATCCCATCGACCGTTTCGTCCTGGCCCGTCTCGAGAAGGAGGGACTGGCGCTGGCGGAGCGAGCCGACCGTCGCACTCTGGCCCGGAGGACCTCACTGGATCTCACCGGTTTGCCACCCAATCCGGAGGAAGTGGCGAAGTTCGCAGCGGATCCCTCCCCGAACGCCTACGCCACGTGGATCGACGGGCTCATGCGGTCTCCGGCCTACGGGGAGCACCGGGGCCGCTATTGGCTCGATGCGGCCCGCTACGGGGACACCCACGGCCTGCATATCGACAATTACCGTGAGATGTGGGCCTACCGGGACTGGGTCGTCCGGGCCTTCAACCGGAACCTTCCCTTCGACCAGTTCACGGTGGACCAGTTGGCCGGCGACCTGCTGCCGGAACCCACACCGGAACAACTCATCGCCACCGGCTTCCATCGCTGCAACATCACCACCAACGAAGGGGGCGTGATCAAAGAGGAAGTGGAGGTCATGTACGCCAAGGACCGGGTCGACACCACCGGCACGGTCTGGCTGGGCCTGACGGTGGGCTGCGCCACCTGCCACGACCACAAGTTCGATCCCATCACCCAGAAGGACTTCTATTCGTTGGCCGCCTTCTTCCGCAACACGACCCAGAAGCCTCTGGACGGAAATTCCTTCGATCCTCCGCCGGTGATGATCGTGCCGGCCAGCAGCGACGCCGTGCGGTGGGAACAACTGAGGCGGGAGGAGCCTGCCGCCAGGGACAAGCGGGATGAGATCGAGCGGGCCGCCGAAGCGGAATTCCGGCGCTGGCTGGATTCGGACCGGCCTCTCGATTTCAACCTGGACGAATTCGACGGCTCCCAGACCTTCTCCCTGGAGCTGGGCGAGACACCCCATCTCCGCGCCGGTTCGGAGAAGAGGGAATTGGAGCTGTCCGGACCGGCTCGAGTCGACCGGTCCGGTCCCATCCCCTTCCTGGATCTGCCCGAGGACTCCTTCGTGGAGACAAAGGATTTTCCGGGCCTCGAAGCGGACCGTCCCTTTACGGTTTCCATGACCTTCCGGTTTCGGGAGGGGGGCTCCCGGATGATCCTGGCCCGGCAGATCGATCTGGAAGACTCCAACCGTGGTTGGGGACTGGAGATCCTCGGCGACCGGCCGTCTTTCAATGTTCAGGTGAAGGATGGCCGCAACATAGGCATCCGCGGCGCCGTGGAGAACAAGTTGGAGCCGGACCGGTGGACCAACCTGGTGGTCACCTACGACGGCATGCGCCAGCGCACCGGCATGAACCTCTACCTGGACGGCGCTGTCGTGCCCACCCAGGGCTTCGGGCGGGCCATTCGGGTCCTGGAGGGGTCGATCCGGACCAGCACGCCGTTGGTGCTCGGCGCCGGCGACCGGTCGTCCGCCGGCAAATCCGATTTTCTGGACGGTTCGATCCGCCATTTCAGGGTGCTGGACCGGGCGGTGAGCGAGTCGGAGGCCCGGCTGCTGGCGCGTTGGGAGACGCTGGCCGCAATCCGGGGACGGAAACCGGAGGAGTTGGATTCCGAAGATCGCGAAGCTCTCCGGGCCTGGTTTCTGGTTCGCCGTCACGAGGCCTTCGGGCAGGCGTCCCGTTCACTGACGGCGCTTCAGGACGAGCGCCGCGCCATCCTGCGCGGGAGCAGCCTGACTCATGTCATGCGGGAGAAGCCGGACAGCGACCCCATGGCCCACATCCTCCGCCGGGGGATGTACGACCAGCGGGGTGATGAGGTGCAGCCGGCCACCCCGGGCGTTCTGCCCGCCATGGATCCGGACCTCCCGCGGAACCGGCTCGGATTGGCGCGTTGGCTCGTGGCGGACGACAACCCCCTCACCAGCCGGGTCATGGTGAACCGCTTCTGGCAGGAGGTCTTCGGCACCGGTTTGGTCAGAACGTCGGAAGACTTCGGGTCCCAGGGGGAAGCGCCCACGCACCCGGAGCTCCTGGATTGGCTGGCGGCGGAGTTTCGGGATTCGGGTTGGGACGTGAAGCACCTCTTCCGCCTGATGCTGGACTCGGCCACCTACCGGCAGTCGGCCCAGGCGACCGGCGAGAAGATCAAGAAGGACCCGGGCAACCGCCTCTTCTCCCGGGGGCCCCGCTTTCGCATGGACGGGGAGATGGTGCGGGATTACGCCCTGGCCGCCAGCGGCCTGCTGGAGCGTCGAGTCGGCGGCCCCAGCGTCAAGACGTATCAGCCGGTGGGCCTGTGGGAAGCGGTGGCCATGGAGGGCAGCAACACCCGCTTCTACGAGCAGGACTCGGGATCGGCCATTTACCGGAGGAGCCTCTACACCTTCTGGAAGCGGGCCGCGCCTCCGCCGCAACTGGTGGTCTTCAACGCTCCCACGCGGGAGGAGTGCACGGTCCGGCGCGAGCGGACCAACACGCCCCTGCAGGCTTTGCTGACGCTCAACGGGGTCCAGTTCTTCGAAGCCGCGCGCCACCTGGCCCAGCGGGCCATGCAGGCGGCGCCAAGCGCGGATCAGCGGCTCGAATTCATGGCCTCCCACCTGCTGGCGCGTTCCCTCCGGGAGCCGGAGCAGGAAGTGGCCCGAAGAGCCTACGAGGACTATCTGAGCTACTACGGTGCCCATCCCGAACAGGCCGGGAAGGCCCTCTCGGTCGGCGATTCCGAAGCGGACGGGAGCTTGCCCAAGGCCGAGTTCGCCGCCTGGACCATGGTGGCCAATCAGCTCTTGAATCTGGACGAGGTGTTGAACAAATGACCTGCTACCTGACTCCTCCCGGAATTCTGTCCGACGAAGCGGTTCGAATCGAGACCCGGCGCCAGCTCTTCGCCCGCGGCGCCCGGGGGCTCGGTCTGGCCGCCCTGGCTACGCTGCTGGGGGAGGAGACCCAGGCCGCCGGCGCTACGGCCCTGGACCGGACGGGTGGACTTCCCCACCTGCCCCATTTCGCTCCCAAGGCCAAGCGGGCCATCTACATGCACATGGTGGGGGCCCCGCCCCAGATGGAGCTCTTCGACTACAAGCCGGGGATGGAGAAGTGGCTGGACAAGGACCTTCCCGACTCGATTCGAAAAGGGCAGCGGTTGACCACCATGACCTCGGGACAGGAGCGGTTTCCCATCGTTCCGTCGGCCTTCGAGTTCCAGCAACACGGCCAGAGCGGAGCCTGGATCTCGGAGCTCCTGCCCTACACGGCCCGCATGGCGGACGATCTGGCCATTGTCCGGTCCATGCACACGGAGGCCATCAATCACGAGCCGGCCATCACCTTCATCCAGACGGGGCGTGAAGTGGCCGGACGGCCCTGCATCGGCTCCTGGCTGGCCTACGGACTGGGGAGCATGAACCGGGACCTGCCCACCTTCGTGGTCCTCAACGCCACCCACTCCCATCCCAAAGCCAACGTGCAGGCCATCTCGGCCAAGCTCTGGACTTCCGGCTTCCTCTCCTCCAAGTTCGCCGGAGTCTCCCTCAGGTCCACCAAGGACCCGGTCCTGTACGTGAACAACCCCGACGGCGTGCCCAGCCAGGTCCGCCGCCGGATGCTGGACTCGTTGGCCGAGATGAACCGGATTCAGCACCGGCAGATCGGAGACCCGGAGACACTGTCCCGGATCGAGCAGTACGAGATGGCGTTCCGGATGCAGAACTCGGTGCCGGAGCTGACCGACCTCTCCAAGGAACCGGAGAGCACCTATCGCCTCTACGGCGAGGACGCCAAGGTCCCCGGGACTTTCGCCTACAGTTGCCTGATGGCCCGCCGCCTGGCCGAGCGCAACGTCCGCTTCGTCCAGATCTACCATCGCGGTTGGGACGTGCACCGCGAGGTGCCGCAGGTCCTGCCCAGCCAGTGCAAGGACGTGGACCAGGGCTGTTGGGGACTGGTGCAGGACCTGAAGCAGAGAGGGCTCCTGGAAGACACCCTGGTGATCTGGGGCGGCGAGTTCGGGCGCACCATCTATTGCCAGGGAAAGCTCACCGACACGACCTACGGGCGGGATCACCATCCCCGCTGTTTCAGCCTCTGGATGGCCGGGGGCGGGATCAAGGGGGGTGTCGTCCATGGCGAGACCGACGACTTCTCGTACAACATCGTGGCCGACCCGGTCCACGTCCGCGACTTCCAGGCCACGATTTTGCAGCTCTTCGGCATCGACCACGATCGCTTCACCTTCCGCTACCAGGGACTGGATCACCGCCTGACCGGAGTTGACCTGGCCCGGGTGGTGAAACCCATTCTGGCCTGAAGTCCATGATTCTCCAACTTTCTCGCTACGATCATTTCTGCCGCGCAGACTCCCAGGTCACGATCACCGGTGGATGACGCCGTTCGGAGGGAGGGCGACCACAAGGGTCGCCCCTACGAGGCGGTCGCCGTGGGCGACGCGGTTGGCGACGGGTATTGATGATCTCCCCCCGGATTCCCGTAGGGTCATGCCGGAAGCCCACCGGCGGGGGATTACCAAGGAGTTGAGATGAAATCGAGTCGGACAGGGAACGCCCTGTGGATCCTTCTGGCCGGTCTGCTGGGAGCGTGCGGAGGAGGGCCGCCGCCGGAGCAGGCCCTGGAGGTCGCCGGCCGGTTCCAGCTCTTCGTGGACGACCACGTGGTCCGGGAGATGCGCCAGGTCACCCGGCGCCTGAATCCCCTCAAGAAGCATCCCGCCAACCCCATTCTGAAGCCGGACCGCCCGTGGGAGGGGCAGTTCACGCATCCCAATTTCGTGGTCTTCGACCAGGACGACCGTCTCTACAAGATGTGGTACGTCTACATCGACCGGGACCAGGAGCCGGGAGAACAGTATTTGCGCGTCGACCGGTCCAGCGCCGGCCGGGCCTATGCCATCTCCCGGGACGGAATCGTCTGGGAGAAACCGGAACTGGGCCTGGTCCGGGTGCCCGGCGCCGGACTGAAGAACAACGCCGTCGTTCACAATCCCTCCCTCTACGACATCCGCGACCCCGATCCCCGGAAGCGCTACAAGGCGGTCATCGGCACGGGAGACAACTCTCGCGACATGGGAGTGGCCTTCTCCCCCGACGGTCTGACCTGGACTCCCTACCCGGGGAACCCCGTCATCGACCAGAAGGTCGGCGCGGGGAAGGTGATCTGGGACGACCGGATCCAGCGATACGTGGGGTTCCTGCGGCCGCTGCCGTCCCCTCCCGTTGCGGCCATGGGAAACGTCTCCATCCGGGTCATCGGCCGGTCCACCAGTCCGGACTTCCTGAAATGGGATCTGCCTCAGAATCAGGTCGTCCTGGCTCCCGATGAGCAGGATCCGATGGACACCCAGTTCTACACCGCCTCGGTCTTCAAGGACCGGGGGGTCTACTTCGCGTTCCTGAGCGTCTACCACGCCAACTCCCTGATGGTGGACATCCAACTGGCCTTCAGCCGGGACGGGATCGAGTGGCAGCGGGTCGGGAAGCGGCATCCGATCCTGACCTACGGCATGCCCGACCGGTTCGATTCCCACGGCATCTACGTCTACAGCCCGCCGGTGGTCCTGGAGGAGGAGATCCGGGTCTACTACCTGGGTCAGGACGAAGGCCATACGCTGACCCCCGGAGACCTGGCGGTCATGGCCCACCGGCCGGCGGCGCTGCCTCCGGGAACGGAGGAGGCGTTGTCCGAATACCGCGGAGCCGCCTGGTGGTTCGGCGTGATGCCGCAACCCTGGGCGCTGCACGGCGGGGCGGGCGGACTGGCGCTGGCCCGGCGCGACGGCTTCGTCTCCCTGGACGCGGGCGCCGATCCGGGAGAGGTCGTGACCCGGACCCTCTGGTGCCGGGGAGGGACACTGGTGGTCAATGCCGACGCCTCGGACCCTTCGGTCTGGAGGCGGGAGGTGAACCGCTGGAAGAAGCATCCCGGAGGCCAGGGCGAAATCCGGGTCGAGCTGCTGGATGAAAACGGCTCGGTCCTGTCCGGCTTCGAGGCCGGCCGCTGCGATCCGATCCGTGCCGATTCCGTGGCCCATGCCGTGAGTTGGAACGGTCAATCGGACCTGAGTTCGTTGCAGGACCGGAAGATCCGGATCCGGTTCCTGCTCACGAACGCCAAGCTCTATTCCTTCCGGCTGGGGAGCTGAGCGAACTCCGCAAGCGAGTTCATGGCTCACCACCCTGCGCGGACCCATTCCCCGGGCGGCGCCGGCTCCGCATCCGCCGAAGGTGCAACAGGTAGCTGACGCCGAGTCCCACGGCCAAGTTCACCACCAGGGCCCCCGGCGCAATCCACATGAAGCTCACCGGGTCCTCTCCCGTCACCGGGTGCATGCCGAAGATGGGTCCCGAGTAGGCCAGGAGGACCGCCGTGGTGATTCCGGAGACGGCGCCGGCGGCCACGCCCGCGGGCCGGGCGAAGGGCACGAAGAAAGCAAAGAAGAAGAGCCCGAACATGGGCGTCATCAGCAACCCGGAGGTCTTCTTGGCCACCGCGAAGATGTTGCCGGGGACGGCTCCCATGTAGGAAGTTCCTCCCACCACGACGGCGCCGATGACGAAGGCCATGACCTTGGCCCGGTGAGCCTGGGCCCGGGGACCGGAGGGGAGCCGGCCGAACCGGTCCAGGAAGTCGCGGTTGACGACGGCGGTGATGGAATTGACGCCCGAGTCGATGCTGGACATGGCGGCGGCCAGCATGGCGGCCGCCACCAGGCCTGAGATTCCCGGTGGCAACAGGTGGGCGATGAAATACGGAAACAGGCTGTCGCCGTCCCGCACCATGTCCATTCCGGCGGGCAGCATGTCCGGATGGCTCCGGACCAGTCCCATCAGCGCGAACCCCACCAGCCAGAGCACCAGGACCACCGTCACGCCCACGATCTGGTTGACCAGGTAGGCCTGCCGGGCGGCCCGGGCGTCGACGGTGGCCATCAGACGCTGGATCTTGGTCTGGTCGCCCCCCAATCCGCAGGTCGCCAGAACGAAGGTGGAGAAGGCCGTGCCCAGGATGCTGAGGCGGACGGAAGGATCGAAGCTGAACAGGGGCTGCTCGTCCCAGTGAGGCTGCCAGGAGGTGGGGAACCAATCGAAGCTCCCCACGCGCCAGGTCACCAGTCCGATCACCAGGATGGCGCCGCCCAGCATCAGGACGGTCTGAAAGCTGTCGGTGATGACCACGGCCCGGAGTCCGCCCAGGGAGGTGTAGGTCACGGCCACCATTCCGGTGACCAGGCTGATCCAGGGAATCCAGGATTCGTCCAAGCCCATCATGATGGACAGGGCCTTGGCGCCCAGAAAGACCAGGAGCGACATCCAGACCAACCGGAAGACCAGGAACATGGAGGCGCCCAGCATCCGGATGCCGAGACCCAGGCGAGCCTCCAGCAGTTCATAGGCGCTGATGACCCGGACCCGCATGAAATAGGGGATGAGGACGAAGCCGACCACCAGGAACATGAAGGGTTGAGCAAGCTGGTTGGCCAGACCCACGGGTCCGTTGGCGACGGCCTCACCCGGAATGGCGAGGTAGGCGATGGTGCTGAGCGAGGTGGCCATGAGCGACACGCCGATCAGCTTGGGATTCATGCGGCCGCCGCCGGTAAAGTATTCCTGCAGGTTGGTCTGCCGGCGGGTGTAGTAGCTCCCCAATGCGATGGTCCCGGCGGCGTAGAGGACGATGATGATCCAGTCGATGGGCGCCAGGCCGCCGCTGCTCTCGAACAGGTTCATGTCGCAATACCGCCGGCGATCCCCTCGAATTCAGGACAGGGAACGGCACTCAGATGGTTGGAGACAAAGTCGGTATTCGTTGACGCCGATATTTCCGGTAAATCTTGAAGCCACTGTCGAGAGTGAGGACGACACTCTTCGAATGCCGTTCGGCCATCCGGACCAGGCAGCCGTCCGCCAGGGACATGGGCACGTCCTGGTACTTCTTCAGCAACCGGGAGACGGCGGCGGCTTCTTCGGCAAGGCCAAAGGACAGGTCCAGGACGCTTCGCCGGACCATTTCCAGCACGGCCGTCTGTCCTCCCGCGAAGGGCTGGACCAGGACGCAGGCTTCCGCCAGGACGGGTTCACAGGTCAACAACGGAGGATCGATCTCGGCCCACTGGTCCTTGGCCCAGTGATGGTGCCGGTCGCGCCGATTCAACAACGCCACCAGTGGGCCCGTATCCAGGATGACGTTTTTTCTCATCGGCCGAATTCATCCAGGTAGTCCTGGTTCACCGACAAGTCTTCGGGTCCGCAGATGATGCCCTCCAGATCGGCCACGCGCGTCAGAGCCGATCCGGGACGTTGGGTCTCCGACCTCTCCAGATATACGGCCAGAGCCTCGCGAATCAGCGCGGACCTGCTCATGCCCTTGCGGCGCGCCATTGCCGCCAACTCGGCGGCGAGCGGGTCGGGCATCTTCACCGAAACGGTATTCATCGCATCCTCTGGTAATACCAAACTTGTTCAGTGGTATCACCAAGCGGACGGCGGATGTCAATCGACCACGGCGATCGCCTCGATCTCCACCAGCAGCGAGGGGAGGACCAGACCCGACTGCACGGTGGAGCGGGCAGGCGGCCGCCCTTGAAAGTACTCGTTGAAGACGGTGTTCATTCCCTGGTAGTAGATCATGTCGCTCAGAAAGACGGTCACCTTCACCACGTCGTCCAACGACGAGCCGGCGGCCTCCAGCGCCGTTTTCAGGTTCTCAAGTGTCTGCCGCGTCTGGGCTCCGATGTCGCCCTCGCCGACCAGGTTGCTGTCGGCGTCAAAGGCGATCTGTCCCGCCGTGATGACCAGCGATCCTTTCCGGACCACCTGCGAATAAGCGGCTGCAGGCGTCGGCAACGATGGGGGATTGATGCGTTGTGCGTTCATGTGCGTCCTCCTTTGCAAGGAATAGTTGATCTGTCCTGGATCTCTCGTCAGGTCAATGCGGCGGGATCAGCGCGACGATGCGCGCGGGGGCGCCGGTGCCTCCTTCGATCTTCATCGGCAATGCTGCGAGGAGGAATCCGGTGGGCGGCAAAGTGGACAGGTCGGCCACGTTCTCCAGGTTGGGCACGTCGGCTGCGGCCCCGATCCGGTGGACGATGAAGTCCGTGGACTGCCCGTAGTCCACGCTGGCCGTGTCGATGCCCAGGAGCCCCACGCCTCGTTCTTCCACCAGCAGGCGCGCCGCGGCTTCACCGATCCCGGGGAAATGAAGGTTTGCGGTCTCGCCCGGTGTGTCGTCGCCCAGGTAGGCGAGCGCATCCGGCCAGCGGGCGGCCCAACCGGTCCTGATCAGCACCGCTGATCCTTTCGGCACCCGGCCGTGGGCTTCCTCCCACGCCAGGACGTCATCGGAGGTGACCAGATAGTCGGGATCGGCCGCCGCCGACAGGCTGACGTCCAGCACGATGCCCGGGAGAATGAGCCGCTCCAGGGGAATCGACTCGGTGGTGGCGCCCCCTTGCGCGAAGTGGAAGGGCGCGTCGAGGTGAGTGCCGCCATGCTCGGCGGTGGTGAACTGCTTGGCGGCGTAGAAATAGCCGCCCGCCGTCTGTCCCTCGGCCAGCGTCTCGAGTCGGAAGCCGGTGGTGTCGGTCGGCCAGTAGAGCGTGTCGCCGCCGTAGGCGTGAGTGAGGTCGACCATCCGCCAGCCGGCGACGGACCCCGCTTCGAGAGGCTGCGGCGTATCGTCAGGCGGGGCGCTCTCGCATGCGCCAAGCTGGACGGCGAGGGTCAGGACGGCCGTGGGTAAGGCAATGTGCGGTGTTGTTTGCATCACGGTAAATCATAGCCCGACGCTGCACGGGGCGGTAGGCAAACCGCCCCTCCAGCGGGCGACAGGAAACACGCCTCCTGGGAGCCTGTCCGAGAACTCGGGATTGAGCGGCGCTGGTCCGTGACAACGCTCATGAGCGATGGCCGTTGGCTCGGGAGACCATCGAATCCCGGCCTGCAAAGCCGTTGAACTCGGGGCTTGGCCCTATTTTCGACTTGAAACGGTCCGACAGGAGTTTTTTTGCATTGAAGTTCCTGTGCCCTAAAATTACCCGCTGAATGAATTACGAGGTTTTCGTAGTCGGGGGGATTCTTGCAGCCGCGGTGGTCCTGTTCGTGACCGAAAGGGTCCGGGTGGATCTGGTGGCGTTGATGGTGATGCTGGGGCTCGTGGTGACGAACATCCTCGAGGGCGAGGAGGCGATCATGGGCTTCGCCAACGAAGCGGTAGTCACAATCGCTTCAGTCCTGGTCTTGAGCGGAGGGCTTACCCGGACTGGGGTGGCTCATTTCATTGGCCAACGGGTCCTGGCGGCATCGGGTGACGGAGTCGGCCGGCTCACCGCGGTGATGATGGCCACGGTGGGCCTCCTGTCAGGAATCATGAACGACATTGGGATCGCCGCCCTCATGCTGCCGGTGGTGCTGGATATGGCCCGACGCATAGGGACAGCGCCATCCAAACTGCTCATGCCCCTGGCCTTCGGATCCCTGCTGGGCGGGATGACGACCTTGATCGGAACGGCACCAAACATCCTGGTGAACGGGGCGTTGCGGGATGCCGGGTTTGAGCCGTTCGGGATGTTTTCGTTCACACCGGTCGGGTTGACAGCGCTTGCTGCAGGGGTCGTTTATATGACTTTCCTGGGGCGGCGGCTGTTTCCGAACCGAGATCCGAAAAAGGAATCGGCTCCAGCGGATTTGGGGGGACTTTACGACTTGGGCGGCCTGATCGGAATGCTGAAAGCGCCCAAAAATTCAGCTCTGGCAGGTAAAACACTGCAGCAAGGCCGGTTGGGCCATGCCCTGGGTCTGAACGTGGTAGCTGTGCAACGAAGCGGGCAGATGATCCTCGCTCCTGGAACGGACTTCGTTCTAAGGGGGGGAGACGAGATGGTTGTTGAAGGAACCCTGGAAAGGTTCGAGGGCCTGCGCGCATGGAAGCATCTGGAGATTGAGTCGAGAGATCGGACTCTGGAGCGGATTGCAGAGGCTTCTATCGGGGTAGCGGAACTGGAGTTGGCAGAAGATTCATCGCTGATCGGGCAGACAGTTCGAAAGGCAAACCTGCGCCGGACTCGCCGCCTGCACGTGCTCGCAATTTTACGGGGTGACAGCGTACATCGCACGGGATTGCGGGCCATGACTCTTGCTCCAGGGGACCGCCTGCTGATTGCGATGAAGAGCGGGCGACTTGCCGCACTGGAGGAGGACAAGACCTTTGGAACGGTCCATTCCGTGCCGGCAAAGGATTTGATCTTCCGTTACCACATGGAACGCAGGATCCAAAGCGTCAGAATCTCGGAAGAATCACTACTGGTCGGTCAGTTCCTCGCGGAAACCCAGTTGGCCGATGCATTCGGCCTGACGGTTGTGGGCATCTTTCGGGCTGGTGAAGAGCTTCTCATGCCGGATCCGGATACAAAACTGGAGGGAGGGGACGTTCTCTTACTCCGGGGACACTTCGAGGATCTCAAGATCTTGGAGGCGCTCCAGGAATTGAAAGTGGGCGATAATCGTCCCCTGGACCTGAGCCGACTGGAGTCCGACACTGTCGGCTTGGCGGAGGCTTCGTTGTCTCCACGCACGACCTTCGCGGGAAAGACAGTTGAGGAGCTCAATTTCCGTGAAAAATACGGTGTTTCCATCCTTGCGATATGGCGGAACGGAAAAATTTACCGGAGCCGGCTCCGGCGGATGGAACTGCTCCCAGGTGATGCGTTTTTGCTTTATGGCGACCGGAAAAAGCTCGCGCTCCTGGTGGAACATCCGGACTTCCTCGTCATGACCGAAGAAGTCGTAGAGGTGGTGCGAAGCCGCAAAGCTCCAGTCAGCGCCGTAATCATGGCAGGCGTCCTGACTTCGGTGGTCTCGGGCCTTTTGCCTATTTTTATCGCGGCGCCAATTGGAGCGGTTTTGATGGTGCTGACGGGTTGTCTCAATATTGAAGAGGCCTATCGGTGCATCGAGTTGAAAGCGGTGATCCTGATCGCGGGGATGCTCAGTTTGGGACTGGCGATGCAGGAATCCGGAACTGCTGCGCTGGTGGCCAAGGCGGTGTTGGGATCTTTTGCGGACTTTGGTCCTCTGGCAGTGGTAGCGGGACTTTTCTTGATCACCGCCCTTTCAGCTCAAGTGATGCCGACGGCGGCAGTGGCGGTACTCATGTCCCCCATTGCACTCAGCACGGCCACCAGTGAGGGGCTCTCGCCCCAAGCTCTGATGATGACGGTGGCGGTAGGAAGTTCCTGCGCCTTCATGAGTCCGGTGGGCCATCCGGTCAATTTGTTGGTGATGGGTTTCGGAGGATACCGGTTTGTAGATTTTATGAAGGCGGGATTCCCGTTGCTGATCCTGGTGATGACCGTGGTCTTGACAGTGCTTCCGCTCGTATGGCCGCTGGTGCCGGAAGGATGAAGGCGGAACGGGTTGCGAAGCTGGCGCAAGAGATTGGCCGGATCCGACACCAACTTGTTTCGAGTGTGCCGTCCCGCAAATAGCATGTGTTCGTAACGGATCGAGCCTCGATTTCGAATCCCCGTAGGGGCACCCCTTGTGGGTGCCCTCTTCGGTCCAAACCACGCCAGGAGGGGCGACATCCTTGTCGCCCACTGGGAGGGGCGTGTTTCAGGCGCCCCGTATTCTTTCGTTGTGTTGCCACTCCGGAGACCGGCGCCCGGAAGGACGCCGGTCCCAGTCGGCGCCTGAAAGACGCCGCTCCGCGTGAAACACGCCGCTCCAGGCAATCAGTGGCCGGTCCGGCCCTGGAGGAGGTCCACGGCGTGGGGGAGGAGCTTGAGGACGGCGTCCAGCGATTCGGTGGCGCCTTTGGGGCTTCCCGGGAGGCAGAGGATCAGCGTCTGCCGGCGGGCTCCGGCCAGGGAGCGGGAGAGGGCGGCGAAGGGGGTCTTCTTCAGACCCTCCAGGCGCATGAGTTCGGCGAGGCCTGAGGCCTCTTTGCTCAGCAGGGGCCGAACGGCCTCCGGCGTCACGTCCCTGGGGCCGAGTCCGGTGCCGCCCGTCATCACCATGAGTTTGGTGTCGCCGGAATCGCAGCAGGCGTGGACCTGTTCCTGAATATCGGCCGTCTCATCCGGGACGATGCGGTTGGCCGTCACCTCCCATCCCGCTTCCCGGAGCTGTTTTGTCAGAGCCTGTCCGGAACGATCGGGCCTTTGGCCGTGGTAGCAGCCGTCACTGACGGTCAAGACGATAGCTTTCATGCTCCGTAACCCTCGATCCAGACCTCGCCGTCCCGGTAGTGCTCCTTCTTCCAGATGGGCACCGAGGTCTTGAGCGTGTCGATGACGAACCGGCAGGCCTCGAACGCGTCCGCGCGATGGGCCGAGGCGACGGCGATGAAGACGCTGCTCTCGCCGACCTCCAGCCTTCCGGTTCGATGGACGATGGCCAATCCGTGAAGCGGCCACCTCTCGAGGGCCTGCTTGCGGATCTTGACCATCTCGGTCTTGGCCATTTCCGGGTAGGCCTCATAGTAGAGATGGGTGACCGACTTGCCCCGGGCGTGGTCCCGCACCACGCCGTCGAAGGTGGCCACGGCGCCCGCTTGAGGAGAAGCGACGCTGCGGACCACCTGCTCCCGGTCGATGGGAGTCGTGACCAGCTCGATCACGCGGCTCCTCCGCTGACGGGGGGAAAGAAAGCGATCTCGTCCCCGGGCGAAACCTCCTGGTCCCAGTCCGAGTACTCCTGGTTGACGGCCACCAGGAGGGCCTTGCGGTAACGCCGCAGGCCGGGGAACCGCCTCGCCAGCCGGTGGAACACCTGAAGCGCCGTGTTTCCCGGCGGGACCGAGTCGATGACGATTTCGGACTGGCCCACCACGTCCCGGAGGGATGCGAAGAGGCAGATCTTGACGACCACGGGTGAAGTATAGCAGCCGCACCCGGAGGGGGGACATTCTTGTCCCCCTCTTCGCCGCCGGATCGGAACCGCCGGCCGGAAAGCCTCCGTTCCCAGACCGCCTTTTTCTCGCAGGATTTCGCTGGACCGGGGCCGGTGGGGGAGCGGCTATCCAATTCTCGATTTCGTGACAAGGGTCGAAAATATCCATAAAAGGTGAATGACAGGTCATATTTCACTATGCATGGTGAATCTCCGTTGGGGTGCCCCTCTAAAGGGACCCGCTGGCCGCGTGTCCTCGACTTGGGGCAGGGTCCGGGTCCGGCCGGTCACCTTGGCGAGTTTCTCCCGGGACTGATAAGATCGCTGGTCTGATGAAGAGGGCTCTCGGCCTGCTCCTGCTCCTCTCGGCACCGGTTGCGCAAGCCGAAATCCTGAAGGTGGAGATCGACGGGCCCATCGATCCCATCACCTCCGAATTCATTACTTCCGCCATCGAACAGGCGGAGGATGCGAATGCCGAATTCCTCCTGATCCGCCTGGCCACGCCGGGCGGCCTGGGCATCTCCATGCAGGAGATCATCCAGAGCATCCTGAATTCGCCGGTTCCCGTCGTCTGCTTCGTCGCTCCCCAGGGGGCCCGCGCCGCGTCCGCCGGCTTCTTCATCCTGCTCTCGGCAGACGTCGCCGTCATGGCTCCCGGAACCAATACGGGGGCGGCGCATCCCGTGTTCCCCTTCGGCATGGAGAACAAGATCATGCTGGAGAAGGTGAAAAACGACGCCGTGGCGGGTTTGAGGGCCATCGTCCAACAGCGGAAGCGCAACTACGAACTGGCCGAGAAGGGGGTCCTGGAGAGCAAGTCCTACACCGCTCAGGAAGCCCTCGACGGGGGACTCATCGACTTGGTCGCGGGCGACGAGAGCGAACTCATGGCGGCCCTGGAGGGACGGCAGATCAAGCGTTTTTCGGGAACCTCCCAGGTTCTGACGGCCGAAGGCCAGGATGTTCGGGTCGTCGAGATGACGTTCCGCCAGAAGATCCTCAGCTCCATCGCCAATCCCAACGTCGCTCTCATCCTGGGCGTGATCGGCCTGCTGGGGCTCTACCTGGAGTTTTCGAACCCGGGCCTGATTCTTCCGGGAGTGTTGGGAGGGATCAGCCTGCTCCTGGCCCTTCTCGGATTCTCGCTGCTTCCCGTGAACTACATCGGGATTCTGCTCATCCTCCTGGCCCTGGGTTTGTTCGTGGCCGAGGTCACGGTTCAGGGATTCGGGATTCTCGGTGCCGGAGGAACCGTCGCTATGATTTTGGGCTTCCTGTTTCTGGTGGACTCTCCTTTTCCCGAGCTCCGGATCAGCTACGGTCTGGCCGTGGCGGTCGCCATTCCGTTCGCCCTGATTGCCATCCTCCTGCTGCACCTCACCGTGAAGTCGGTGCGACTGAGAGTCACCACCGGGACGCGGGGGATGGTGGGATTGCATGGCGTGGCCCAGACCTCCATCGAAGGGGATGAGGGTTGGGCGCTGGTCGCCGGCGAACGATGGAAAGCGGTGTCGGCGACATCGATTCCCCAGGGCGCCCGGGTCAAGGTGGTGGCTTCCAAGAATCTGCTCCTGGTCGTTGAGCCCTACGCCGGGTCGGGAGTATCTTTGGCCACGGCTACAGAGGAAGAGGGGTGAGCGGCCCGAATCGATTCGTCCGAAATCAGTGCGGGTCTTCCTGCAGGAGTGGAGGTTTCCATGTTTGAAGGTATTCCGTTCTCAACCATAGTGCTGGTCGGCATCGTCATTCTCTATGTGCTCTCGGTCGTCAATGTGCTGAGGGAGTATGAGCGTGGAGTCATATTCCGACTCGGAAGACTCCTGCCCGAATCGAAGGGTCCCGGATTGATCCTGGTCTTCTGGCCCATCGACCGCATGGAGCGCATCAGTCTGAGGATGGTGGCCATGGACGTCCCGGCCCAGGACGTCATCACCAAGGACAACGTCTCGGTCAAGGTCAACGCCATCGTCTATTTTCGAGTCATCGAGCCGAACAGCGCCGTCGTGTCGGTGGAGAACTACTTGTACGCCACCTCCCAGCTCTCCCAGACGACCCTGCGCTCGGTCCTGGGACAGGTGGAGTTGGATGACTTGTTGAGCAAACGGGAAGAGCTCAACGATCGGCTGCAGTCGATTCTGGATCAGCACACGGATCCCTGGGGAATCAAGGTTTCCCTGGTGGAGATCAAGACCGTGGATCTTCCGGCGGAGATGCAGCGGGCCATGGCCCGGCAGGCCGAAGCCGAGCGGGAACGGAGAGCCAAGGTGATCCATGCCGAAGGCGAGTTCCAGGCGGCGGCGCGCCTGCAGGAAGCGGGCAGCACCCTTTCCCAGGAGCCGGTGTCGCTGCAGTTGCGCTATCTCTCGACACTGTCGGAGATCGCCACCGAGCAGAATTCCACCATCGTATTCCCCATCCCCATGGACCTCCTGTCTCCCCTGATTAAGATCGCCAAGAAGGCCGGGGCTCAAAGTGGCGGTGATTCCGAAGATTGATTGGAGAGAGATCGTTCACCTCTATGTGCTCACTCTCCTGACGGTAACCGGGTTCTTCCTCCTCGGCCTCTACGTGGGCCGCAGTTTCCCGGTGGAGGCGGAGCCGGCACGTTTCGCGGCTCCGGCGGACGTCGGCGCCTCCGGGTCCGATTCGACGACACGGTTGGAGTTCTACGGGCGCCTGAACGACCCGGCGACCCGGGGTGCGGACGCGGCCGGCGCCGAGTCTCCTCCCCTCCCGCAACAAGGCTCACGGGACGCCGGCGCTATGGGTGACCCTCAGGCTGCCCCGTCCGACGGAAGCCTTTACACGGTCCAAATCGCCGCTACGGAGCAGGAACAAGCGGCGAGGCGAATGATGATGAGGGCGCAGGCCAGGGATTACCCGGCCGTGATTCGCCGGCCGGGCCCGAACAATCCTTTCTACCTGGTGTGGGTCGGCGAGTTTTCCACCGACACGGAAGCCTACCGCTGGGCCCGGCGATTGTACGACGACGGGTTCAACACCTACGTCCGGAGCACGTCCAAGTCTCCATGACACGCTGGGCGCTGCGTCCGCTGGTCTCCGGAATCGGGATCTGCCTGGCCTTCCCCGGATTTTCCCTATTCCCCCTGGCCTGGGTCACACTGGCCCCTTACCTGCAGTTCCTCCTGGAGACCGGTTCCCGGCGGCGGATTCTGGCGGGACACCTGATTTTCTCGTCCCTCTACTTCGGCGGAGTCCTCTACTGGATTCCGCGGGTGCTGGTCGAGTACGGCAATCTGGACTGGTTCACCTCCGCTCTTATCTTCGGGCTCATGATCCTGTTGCTGGACCTGTTCCTGCTTCCTTTTTCCCTCCTGACCCACGCTGTAGCCCGGCGGTCCGCCGGCATCGCTCTCTGGTCGGTTCCGGGCCTCTGGATCCTGACCGAGCTGCTGCGCAACTACTACACGGTCAACGGATTCCCCTGGGCGTTGGTGGGACACACGCAGTTCCCGTACCGCTGGATCGTCCAGGTGGCGGACCTGAGCGGCGTCTACCTGATCTCCTTTCTGGTGCTGCTGGGGAATGCCGCTCTGGTAGCGGCCCTTCGATACCGGAATTGGAGAATCCCGGCCCTGTTTGCGCTCTGCTTCGCCGGAGCCAATCTCTATGGGTGGTACCGCTGCCACGTCTGGAACCCGCCTCCGGGCGCGGAACTGCGCGTCGCCCTGGTGCAGCCCGACGTGGGGCTCTTCGCCGATGGGCGGCACTATGCGGAAAAGTACTTCGACGACCTTCCCCGGCACTACCGGAAGGCGGTGGAAGCAGGAGTCGACTGGGTGATCTTCCCGGAGGCTCAGAACCCCTACCTGTTTACGGCAGACTCCGAATTCCGGGCGTTCTGGCAGCGCCAGGTCCAGGCGTCGGGGGTTCCCCTGGTGATGAACGTCACCTCCATCGAACGGCCCCCGTCGACCCGCTATTTCAACAGCGCCTACCTCCTGGAGGGCGGGGAAACGGTGTCCTACCGCTACGACAAGATCCACCTGGTTCCCTTTGGGGAGTACGTTCCGATGGCGGAGTGGCTGGCATTCGCCTCACCTCTGGTTCAGGAGGTGGGCGGGTTCCAACCCGGGCAGGAGTATGTCCTGGGCCGGGTCTCCGGGGTCCGGTTCGCGACCCTGATCTGCTTCGAGGGCATTTTCCCCGAGTTGGCCCGGGACTTCGTCCGGAACGGGGCCCAGATCCTCGTCAACATCACCAACGACACCTGGTACGGCACGACGGCGGCTCCGATGCAACACTTTCAGTTCGGCGCTTTTCGGGCCATCGAACAGCGCCGTCCCCTGCTGCGCTGCGCCAACAGCGGCTACTCGGCCCACATCGACGCCACGGGCGCCGTTCGCAGCCGGACGGGCCTCTTCGAGGAGGGACTGCTGGTCGACACGGTCCAGTCGAGTTCCTACCGGACCGTTTACTCCCGGGTGGGCGAATGGATTAATATGTTCCTGGCTGGCTTGGCTCTTCTCGGTCTGGTTTTTCCGCGGAGACGGCGTTGAGGCGTCGCCGTGATTTCCGATCGAACCCTACCGTTCGGAGAGCGCCACCGCCGGAATCCGTACGCTGAAATCAGGGAGGCCGCCGCCATGGAGGATATTCAGGAACGCTATCGCGATCTGCGGACCAGGATCGGCAACCTGTGGGAGTATCTTTGACGTCGAGGCCAAGGAAAAGGAACTCCAACAGATCGAGAAGGTGATCTCGGACCCGTCCTTCTGGACCCGGGCCCAGGAGTCCCAACACGTTCTCCGCCGCCGCCGTTACCTGCACCGGAGCCTGGAGTTGTCCCGGGAGTGTGGGAACGGGCTGGAGGACCTGGAGGTGTTGATCGAGCTGGAAGGGGAAGGGGAGGACGTCCTCGACGATATCCGGCAACAGGTCCGAGACCTGGAGGACCGGCTCTCCGAGGCTGAGTTGAACACGCTTCTCTCGGGCCGGCACGACGCCTGCAACGCCATCGTCACCATCCATCCCGGCGCCGGCGGCACCGAGAGCCAGGATTGGGCCCAGATGCTCCTGCGCATGTACCTGAGATGGACCGAAAAGCAGGGCTACAAGGCGGAGATCGTGGATTTTCAGGAGGGTGAGGAAGCCGGGATCAAGTCGGCGACCTTCCTGGCGCAAGGAGACTACGGGTACGGGTACCTGTTGAGCGAGATCGGTGTCCACCGCCTGGTGCGCATCTCCCCTTACGATGCCGCCGCCAGGCGCCACACATCGTTCGCTTCGGTGTTCGTTTCGCCTGAGCTCGACGACAGCGTGCAGATCGTCATCGACGAGAAGGATCTCAAGATCGACACCTACCGGTCCTCCGGCAGCGGCGGGCAGCATGTGAACGTCACCGACTCGGCCGTCCGCATCACCCATTTGCCGACGGGAATCGTCGTTCAATGCCAGAACGAACGGTCCCAACACCGGAACAAGGACACGGCGATGAAGGTCCTCCGGGCCAAGCTCTACGACTACGAAATGGAGAAGCGGCGAAAGGAACTGGATGAGGTCGAGGATTCCAAGGCCGATATCGCATGGGGCAGCCAGATCCGTTCGTACGTGCTACACCCCTATCGCCTGGTCAAGGATCACCGGACGCGGATCGAGATCGGGAACGTGGATTCGGTGCTGGACGGGGGAATCGACCTCTTCATCGAAGCCTACTTGAAACGGCGCAGCCGGGAGAAGAGCCGGCGCGGAAGAATCTCGGGGACCGGATCCAATAATAAAGAATCTAAAGGTGTTTAGGGATCATAGGTGAAAGAAGAATCTGAATCCCCTGAGAACGACTCGCCCGAGGAAATTCCGGAATCCGAAAGTCAGGTCCCGGTCGAAGAGCTGCAGGAGCAGGCCCGGAGACTCCGGGTGGCGGTTCGGCGGGACAGGACCGATCCTTCGGGTCCTTCGGGCCCGTCCTTCCTCGGCAAGGTTCTCTATCTGGCGTTCTTCACGGGGGTGATGGGCAGCACCATCTATCTCCTCATGTTCCCCGCGGTCCGACATGAACTGGTCCTCCAGGTGTCGGAGATGTGGATGGCCGCTTCCCGCGACGTCACCCGGTCCCACATCTATCGCCTGCCTCCCCCGCCTCCCAAGCCGGCCGAGCAGAAGGTGGTCTTTCAGGCGCCGGTCCCCATCGTGACGGGTTCGAATGTTCCGGAGATTGGAACGGCCTCTTCCGGCGGGGACCCGAATGGAGGGCCCCGCCAGGTCGAGTCTCTGAAGAAGACTCGAGACTCCGAGACGGCCTACCGGCTGCTCCTGGAAAAGTCGGCTGCCGCCAAGGATCTCACGGAGGGAAAGATCCCCGGGCAGGCGTTCAAGGAGTGGAAGCTGGTGAAGGACGACGTGCCCGTCCTGTGGATCGATCTCGTAGCGGCCGGGGAGCCCGGTCCGGAGGTCCACTTCATCTGGTCGGTGGACCTGGAGACTCGAACGGTGACCGCGTTGAGCCAGGCGGCGCGGGACCTGGACCGGCCCGGGTCCGATTGAACTGCATTCAGTCGATGGATTGCCGGCCGCCGGCGGGGGTCGTTCCCCCGGCGCCGAGGTATCGCCGCCGGATTTCCCGGGCCAGAGCCCGTCCCGTGACACGGTTTCCCTCGCCGGTGAGATGAGCGAAGTCGAAATAGAGTTCCGGGCCGCCGGCCTGCCGCAGATCGCGGGATGGATCGAGATACGGAATCTGCCGGGATCGGCATTGTTCGATGGCTCGATCCATCAGTTCCCGGGCAAAGAGCGCATGCTCCGGAGCCTCTTTCCGGAACACGAAGCGGGAGGGAATCAACAGGAGTAGAAACGGAATCCGCTCTCGCTCAAGAAGATCCCGGATTCCTCCCAACGCCCCGAAGAGCCTTGTCCAACCGGCGTCGATCCGTTCCCGGTCCAGGAGAAACTTCTCGTAACCCATGGCGTAGTAGGTCAGCCCCCGGGTACTGCGGAACGGCTCGGTGGGACTGATCCGGTGCAAAGATTCAAGTAATTTGCGAATTAGGACCGTGTAAGTATAAGTCTTTTCAAAGAAATAAGGTCCTCGGGACCAAGTCCCCAGAAGCTGGCCGTCCCAACCCACCACGTACCGGCCCCCCCGGACCGATTCCGGCAGGCTCGCTTGGACCCCGGACGGCCAGCCGAGCAGAGCCTCGTCGGTGACGTCGTTGCAAAGTTCGATTTGCACCAATACCAGATCGGGGTTCAGCTTGAGACCTTCCTGGTAGATGTAGGCTGCGTAGCTGGAGGGGCTGTAGCCTTGCCCCGAAGCGTTGACGACACGGAAGCGGTAGGCTCCCGGCGAATGATTGAGTTCCCGCTGCAGAACTTGTGCGTACCGGTCCTGCGACGCGACTCCGAGGCCGAACCCGATAGAGTCTCCCAGCGAGAGGATTCGGAATTCGCCCTCCGGGGGAACGGGGTCCAACGGCGGTTCGTCCCGGAAACCGTAGGCGTTGGTGACGAAGGGGATGTCCCAGAAGACGCCCTCGTAGTCTCCCTTGATACGAACCGGCAGGTACCAGGATTCCTCGGCGTGATCGCGAGGTTCCTCGGATTCCCCGAGAAAAGAATATCGAAGCCAGAATTCGGTCGCGAGAAGAATCAGGACGGCCAGAAGGCCGAAGAAGATCAATGCCAGGAGAAGGAGTCGACTCCGCAATTCGTGTCCTGCCTCACCGTACGTGATGGAAGTCCCACGTAGCACCGAGACTGGGCTGCGCCCGCCGGTCAAGGCACTCGGAGAAAGCATACCGGGACTCTGTGACCGAGGAGCAACGCAGTCCGGTGGGCGTCAGCAGACGCTGATAAGATCCGGCCATGAGGCGCAGGTGGACGCTGCGGGAGCCGGAGGCGGAGGCGGTTCGGACGCTGGCCTCCGAGCTGGACGTTTCGTCGCTGACGGCTCGCCTGCTGGTCAACCGCGGCATCCGGGACCCGGAGGAGGCCCACCTTTTTCTCCATCCCCGCTTTGAGAATCTCCACGACCCCTTTCTGATGAAGGACATGGACCGGGCGGTCCCGCTCGTCCGGAAGGCCCTGGAGGAGAAGCAGCGGATCATGGTCCACGGAGACTACGACGTGGACGGCATCACCTCGAGCCTGATCCTGAAACGCGCTCTGGAGATGCTGGGGGGCCGCGTCGACATCCATATCCCCCGGCGGCTCAAGGACGGATATGGAATTCAAACCAGGTTCGTGGAACGGTGCCACCGGGACGGGGTGGGGTTGCTGGTGACCTCGGACTGCGGAATTCGCGCCTTCGAGGCTTGCGGCCGGGCGCGCGAGTTGGGCCTCGACGTTCTGATCTGCGATCATCATCTGCCTTCCGCGGAACTTCCTCCGGCGCGAGCCATCCTCAATCCGCACCGTGAGGACTGCCACTACCCGGACCGGAACCTGTCGGCGGCAGGCGTCGTTTTCAAGCTGGTGCAGGGACTCTTCGAAAAAGCCCGGCGCACGCGGGTGCTTCCCCATTTTCTGAAAGTCGTGGCCTTGGGAACCGCGGCCGACATGGTCCCCCTGACCGGGGAGAACCGGGTCCTGGTCAAGCTGGGGTTGGAGGGTCTGGCCCAACCGCACAACGTAGGCCTGCGGGCCCTGCTCGACGGCGCCGGAGTCTCGGGGCAGGTGGAGCTGGACGACGTGGCCTTCAGGATCGCTCCCCGCATCAATGCGGTGACCCGAATGGGGGGCGGACCGGAGGTCCTGGATCTCTTCGATACCCAGGACAGGTCGCGGGCCCAGGCGATCGTCCGGGACATGAATACGAAGAACCGGGAACGCCGGCGGGAGGAAGAGGCCATCCTGGCGGAGATCCGCGAGTGGGAGGAGAGCCGCCCGGAACTGTTCCGGAAGACCTTCATCGTCCTGGCTGGGAGAGACTGGCACCGGGGGGTGATCGGGATCATCGCCTCGAGGGTGGCCCGGCGTTTCTTCCGCCCCACGCTGGTGTTCTCGGTCGGGGAATCCGACTGCCAGGGTTCGGGGAGAAGCATACCCGGCTTTCACCTGCTGGAGGCATTGGAGGCGTGCGGCGACCTCCTGGATCGATTTGGCGGGCATGCTCAGGCGGTGGGTTGCGCCATGGAGGGAAGCGATTCCCTGGAGGACCGCCTCCGGACCCTCTCGGATCGACTCGATTCCCACGCCCGGTCCGTGCTGTCAGCGGAGGAACTGACACCCCTGGTCCCATTGGACTCGTATCTGAGGCCGGGCCACCTTTCGTTGTCGCTGTACCGGGAGATTCAGCATCTGGCGCCATTCGGGGTAGGGAATCCGGTTCCCGTCTTCGCCAGCCGCGGGTTGGATGTGACCGGCGGTCCATGGGTATTGAAGAACAGGCATCTGAAGGTCCGTATCGGCGCCAACGGAACCGGCGTCGACGCCATCTGGTGGAAGAACGGGGATGCCGCTGATACCATATCGGCAGGATCGAAGATCGATGTGGCGTACACCTTGAACCGGAACGAGTACCGGGGCGTGGAGAGTCTGCTCATGACGGTCCGGGATCTGCGCACGCACCCGATCTCGACCGATTCCTGAAAGTCTCCGGCACACGTCGTCCCGGTCCCGTGAACGATCCTTTTCGGTTTTCCGTCCAATGGGGAGAGGGGCCGGCGGGCCTTTCGTCTCGTTGAGCGGGGCGATTCGATGACCCCTCGGGGACGGCCTCGAATCGCGGCCGGAGCCGGGCAGCCCGCCGGCGCTTATCGACGGGCCGAAAGGACTGCTTCAAACCGGACTCTCTATGCGTCCCCGTTCCCTCAAGCTCATCCGGCTGGTTCTGATCGTGGTCCTGGTGACGGCCATGGGAGCCGTGGTCTGGAGTTTCCTGACCAGGCGGGACGCCAGGCCGCCCCTGGTGCGGGAACGCCTCCTCTCTCCCGAGGTGCGGCAGCAGACCACCGGATTCGAGCATACCCACCACGAGGAAGGGCGAACGGACTACAAGGTGGAGGCCGGGACCAGCACCGAGACAGTCAAGAAAATCCTGCGTCTTTTCGGCGTGAAACTGACTCACTTCGGTCCGGACGGAAGCGCCGCCGAGGAGATCTCGGGAGACGAAGCGATCTACCGGATGGTCGATAACCGGATCGAGTTCACCGGAAACGTGCGCATCGAGCTTTCGGATGGAACCACCATCGAAGCGGATCGTCTGAAGGCCGACCTGGCCCGTAATGTGGTGGCCATCGAGGAGGGATTCCGCTTCGGCATGGAGAAGATCTCCGGTCACGGCCGGTCTCTCAGCTACGAGATCCGGCGGAACCACCTCCGGGTGGATGAAGAGTTCGAGTTGAACATCGCGCAAGGCGACGATCGGCTCCAGGTCAAGGCGTCGAGGGCTTTGTACGATCCGGAGGATCGCAGGGTCGATCTGTTGGACGGGGCCCGCATTCAAGGTCCCCAGGGAGAGTTGACCGCCGGGTACGTCCGTGTCTTTCTGACCGAAGACCGGGCCGTGGAGCGGATGTTCACCTCGCGTGGCGTTCGGCTGGCCCTGGATTCGGACCGGGCCTTCACCGGTGAGTCCATCCATCTGTTTGCGGCTTCCGATGAGGGGAGGATCGAGCGCTTCTACGTCTACTCGGGCAAAGCCGCTCCCGATTCTCCTGAACAACGCGCGGTGTACGAAGACCCCGAGACCTACCTGGAAGCGGATCGCATCGACGGGTTGGCCGGGGCTTCGGGTGCGAATGAGACTCGGCTTCTGGCACACCGGCGTGTCGTTGTCCGTTCCCGGCCTCTGGGTCTGGAAGAAGGGCGGGCCGACCTCTTGGAAGCTCACCTGAGTCTTGAGAATCAGCGTCTCAAGTGGTTGGAGATGAAGGGAAATACGACACTGGTCGGGCGGCTTCGAGAGCTCGATGATTCTCGCGAGTCCATTCAGGGGGATCTGCTGGTTCTGGATCTTGGCGCTGACGGAGTCCTGGATCACGCGACCGTTACCGGGAACACCGTGGCCTGGTCCCGAACCGGAGACGGGGCTTCGGCCCGTCTTCGAGCAGGACGAATGGACGCGTTCTACCGGGATGGGACACTGAAGAGGCTCGTGGCCACGCAAGACCCGGTTCTGCGCCAGCAGGTTCCCGAAGGGGAACGGACAGTGGAGTCGGAACGCATGGAGGCAGTCTTCAAGGAAGGGGGCGTGCTGAGCGTTGCGGCGGTGGGAAACGTCCGTTGGGCCATGAACTCGGAAACCAGGAAGCGGGACGGGAAAAGCGGGCGGCTCGAACTTGGATTCTCCGGCCGGCAACTCCAGGAAGCCCGGGGTCAGGGCCAGGTGGTCTACCGGGAAGAGGGCCCCTCCGGGCGCGTCAGGCTGACGGCGAACAACGCGGAGTATGACGCCGGACCGAACCTGTTCTCCTTTACGGACCCGGAAGGCGCCCACCTGTACTACTCCGAAGGCATGACGGAAGGCGCGGGTGCGGTGGAGTCGCGGACCCGGGCGGACCGGTTCCGGATGGATCCGGACCGGGGAGAACTGTCGGCGGCCGGGAGAGTCCGGACCCTCTTCAGTCGTCCCGGGAAAGAACCGGTCCTGGTCCAGGCGGATCATCTGGTGTTCGATTCCGGTGTCAAATCGCTTTCCTATGCCGGCAATCCGCGGATCGTCCGGGAATCCCACCTGATTGCGGGAACGATGATTCGCCTGGACTCCGCCGGTGAACGGTTGGAAGTTCAGGACGTGGACAGCACCTTTTGGGAGCCTGGGGGAGTGCCGGACCGCAAGTGCCGGATCCGCGCGCCAGAGCTCGTCTATCAGAGGAGCTCGGGAAGGGCGGAGTACCGCGGCGGCGTGCGGATGCAGTCCGGCGACTTCCAGGTGAAATCCTCCCATTTGGACTTCTTGCTGGAGGATTCCCCTTCGAGCACCATTCGGAGCATTGCCGCGGGAGGCGAGGTCGAGATCCGGCAAGGGGATCGATGGGCCAGGGGAGAGCAGGCGGTGTATCATCCCCGGGAGGGCCGCGTGGAGCTGACCGGGGAGCTCGCCGAGGTGGTGGAGCCGCTTCGCGGCAGCGCGTCCGGACGCAGAGTGACGCTGTTCGTGGAAACCGACAAGATCGTGGTCGATTAGCCGGCCTCGCTGCCGGCGCCGTGACCCGCGATCAACGGGTGTGGCCGGGGCCGGAACCGGCTGTCGTCCGGATCCGGCGTCTGAGTTCCATCGTCCGCAGCCTTTTGCGAAACACGAGGGATCCCGGGCCGCGCCGGACACGGTCCAAACCCGTCTTGTTTTCCGTTTCAAATGACCGGGGAGGGCGTTCTGGAGAAGGTTCTCGAGGCGCGGAGCCTCTGCAAATCGTATCGGAGCAGGCAGGTGGTCGGCGACGTGAGCCTCACCATCTCATCGGGCGAGGTGGTGGGCCTGCTGGGTCCCAACGGCGCCGGAAAGACCACCACCTTCTACATGATCGTGGGTCTGCTGGACCCGGACCGGGGCGCGGTCTTCCTGGACGGGGAGGACATTACTCCCCTTCCCATGTACGTTCGGGCGCGAAGAGGGATCAGCTATCTCTCCCAGGAACCCTCCGTGTTTCGCCGGCTTTCGGTGGAGGACAACCTGTACGCCATCGCCGAGACCCTGGATCTCCCCCACGGGGAATCGGACCAGTTGGTCAGCGAGCTGTTGGAGGAATTCGGGATCGCGGCCCTGAGGGACCGTCCCGCCTACACCCTCTCAGGCGGCGAGAGACGGCGTCTGGAGATCGCACGCGCGCTGGTCATCCGGCCCGACTTCATCCTGTTGGACGAGCCCTTCGCCGGAATCGATCCCATTGCCGTCTTGGATATCCAACGCATGGTCACCCGGCTCCAGGCGCGGAGAATAGGCGTGCTGATCACCGATCACAACGTTCGCGAGACTCTTCGCATCACCGATCGGGCCTACATCATCACCGAAGGAAGGATCTTTCGATCCGGCACCCCGGACCTGCTCTCCGCCGATCCGGACGTCCGCAAAGTTTACCTGGGAGACCACTTCCAGCTATACTGAACCGCATTGGGCGCCGGTTGGACTGGCCTGAAGCTTGCCGCCGCGCTACCGGGATTCATCCGGACAAGACGGCGCCAGGAAGCATGCTCGTTCGGAGGGAAACGGGGCCAGCGAACTCCACCGGAATGCCGGCCCGGCCAAGTGACGCGCCGACTTTTGCTTCGGGCCACCACGGGACCCTGAACCGGAGCAACTCCGGAGTGACATGAGTCGACGCGCTCAATTGAAACCCTCCCTGGTGCTCGGCCTGTCGCAACGGCTGACCATCACCCCCTCGCTCCTCCAGAAGATCGAGCTCCTCTCCGTCAACCAGTTGGAACTCTCGGAGATCCTCCAGCAGGAGCTGGAGGAGAACCCCTTGCTGGACGAGGTCTCGGATCATTTCGAAACCGGACCGGAAGTTTCGGAGTCGTCCCGGGAATCGGAGCAGGACGCGGATCCGCCGGAGGAAGGTAGCCATCTGGAGGACCTGGACTACGAATACTTCTTCGGAGACTACCTGGGATCGAGTTACGAGCGCCAGGAATTCGAACCGGTGGAACAGAAGGCTACATTCGAGCAGTTTCTCTCCTCCGCCAACTCCTTGTGGGATTACCTGAACTGGCAGTTGAACCTGAGCGGGATCGATTCGGACCTGCGGGAGATCGCCTATTTCATCGTGGGAAATCTGGACGAGGACGGCTACCTGACCCTGCCCCCGGAGGAGGTCCGCCAGCAGTTGCAGGTTCCTTCCGAAAGCGTCGACGCCGCTCTGGCGGCGGTTCAGGCCCTCGACCCGGTGGGCGTCGCGTGCCGGGACCTGCGCGAATGCCTCTTGCTGCAGGCGAGGGCCGCGGGTCTGGAGGACTCTCTGGTCGGCGCACTGATTCGGGACTGCCTGCCGTTGATCGAAGGCAGAAAATACTCCACCATTTTGAATCGCCTGGCATGCGATCCGAAGGATCTGTCCGGCGCCCTCGAGTTGATTCGAGGCTTTTCGCCGTGGCCGGGACAGAAATACGCCTCTTCCCAGCCGGTTTACGTCCGGCCGGACGTGCACATTCGAAAGGTCGAAGGCGAGTACCAGGTCAGCCTCAATGACGATGGCCTGCCCAAGCTGAGAATCAACCTTGCCTACCGGAAGCTGCTTCGCAAGAACGGCGTCTCCAAGGAGACCAAGAGCTTCATCCGCGAGCGATTCCGGTCCGCCATCGAGTTGCTGCGAGGGGTGGATCAGCGGGAAGAGACCATCTTTCGCGTTTGTCGCGTCATCATCCGGCACCAGCACGATTTCATGGAATCGGGCATCCGGAAGTTGAAGCCGTTGCTGATCAAGGATGTGGCCGATGAACTGGGGGTTCATCCGTCCACCATCAGCCGCGTCGTCGCCAACAAGTATGCTCACACCCCGCAGGGAGTGATGCAGTTGCGCCGATTTTTCTCGGTGGGGGTGGGGCACGCCAATGGAGAGAACGTCTCCACCATGCAGGTGAAGGACCGGCTCAAAAACCTGATCCGGCGCGAGGACCCCAAGAAGCCCCTGTCCGATCAGAAACTCACCAACCTGTTGAACCGGGATGGGATCCGTATCACCCGCCGCACCGTCGCCAAGTACCGGGATCAGATGAGAATCCCCGGGTCGCTCGCCAGAAAAAAGGCGAACCTGTTGTAGTCCTCGTTCATTTCCTGCCCTGAGGGCCGCATGCGAGGCGTGAACCATGCAGAATCATTCCATTCCCTCGGTGACCGTTCGACAGTTCTACGAGTCCATGGACCCGGCCCTGAACCTGGCGCTCGCCTCCAGCGGCGCCGGTCTGGACAACTCCATCACCTCTCCCAGAATCCAGAAGTTGGGCCTGGCCCTTTCGGGATACACGCGTTACCTGCACCGGGGACGGGTGCAGTTCGTGGGCCGCACCGAGACCTACTACATGGAGGAGTTGTCGCCGGAGCGTCGCCGGAAGGTTTTCTCCGACTCCTTCGACGTCGGACTCTGTTGCATCCTGGTGACGACCGGATTGGCGCCGCCGCCCGATTTTCTGGCCGAGGCGGAGAAGGCCTCGACTCCGGTACTCACGACGACGGCGCTCAGCTCCCGGGCCATCGTCGAGGTCACGGCCAGTCTGCAGGAACATCTGGCCCTCACCCGGACCATCCATGGCGTCCTGGTGGAGCTCTTGGGGCTCGGGGTCCTGCTGGTGGGGGAATCGGGTATCGGCAAGAGCGAGTGCGCTCTGGACCTGATCCTGAGGGGCCACCGTCTGGTCAGCGACGATCTGGTCGTATTGAAGAAGGTTTCCGGCGACAGCCTGGTGGGGTCCGGTCCTCCCGATGCGCCCTTTCACATGGAACTGCGGGGGTTGGGCATCATCAACGTCAGGGATCTGTTCGGGATCTCCGTGCTGAGCCCCGCCCGGCCCGTCGATCTGGTGATCAAGCTGGAGAAATGGCCGGAACGGGATACGCGGGACCGTTTGGGACTGGAGGAAGAGAAATATCGCGTCCTGGGAGTGGACCTTCCGTTGATCACGATTCCGGTGGCGCCTGGACGAACCCTGGCGACCCTGGTGGAGGTGGCCGTCAGAGTCCAGAAATTGAAGATGCAGGGATATAATCCCGCGCTGGAGTCGATTCGCCTCCTGGAACGCAGGATCCAAGTACCGTGGGGTCGAGGAGAACAACCCCGGGCGGGGGATGGCGACAATGAATGAAACGGAACGGAACCGAATCGGAGGACTGGTCGTCACTCACGGGAGACTGGGCCATGAGCTGGTCGCCGCCGCCGAGATGATCGTCGGTGCGATCCCCCACGTACTGCCGGTCTCCATCGGGTGGCATGACGACGTGGACCGGTCCCGGCAGGGGATCGAAGAGGCCATCAGCACCCTCGACCGGGGCGGCGGCGTTATCATCCTGACCGACATGTTCGGAGGGACGCCGTCCAATTTGACTCTCGCCCTGTTGAAGAAGGGAGAGGTGGAAATCGTCACCGGAGTGAACCTCCCCATGATCATCAAGCTGGCCAACCAGACGGGCAGGGAGGACGTGAGCGAACTCGCGCAACGGGTCCTGGAACAGGGGCAGAAACACATCGCGCTGGCCAGCGGGTTGCTGGGGGAATGATCCGGCGGGTCGTGCGGATCCGGAATCGCCTGGGGCTGCACGCCCGCGCGGCGGCGAAGCTGGTCAGGACGGCGTCCCGTTTTGACAGCGACGTCAAGCTCTCAAGGGTCGGCGGGTCGCAGGAGATCGACGGCAAGAGCATCCTGGGCATTCTCCTGTTGGCCGCCTCTTGCGGAACCGAGCTGGAATTCACGGTTCGCGGGTCCGACGAGATCGAGGCGGCCGAGGCGATGGAGACTCTGGTCAGGAACCGGTTCGGAGAGGAAAAGTAAGGTCGCGGGCGTGATTCCCGGGGTGATCGACGCGATTCGCTCCCGATAGGAAGACCCGGGTCTTTGCTGTATTTTCGAGGGAATTCGAGGGAAATGGTGGAGAAGCTGCAACGCACCGAATCTGGCCGGAGACTGGTGGGCACGCCCCTGTCTCCGGGACTCGCGGCTGGAAGAGCGTATCGGATCGAACAACACGCGCCGGACTTCCATCGGCTGTATGTGTCCCCGGCCGAAGCGCCCCGCGAGTTGGAGAGGCTGCAGGAAGCCCTGGCCAAGTCCCGGGAGCAACTGGTCCGGATCAAGGAACGATTCGAGCAACAACTGGGCAAGGAACACTCCTACATCATCGACGCCCATCGGCTGATCCTTGAAGACCGGGAGTTCCTGGAGCAGATCCGATCCAAGATCAGGGATCACCTGTACGGTCCCGAGCGGGCCGTCTGGGAGGCCACCGAGGAGTGGCTGGCCGTGTACCGCACTTTGACCGATCCCTTCTTCCGGGACCGTGGATCGGACCTGGAAGAAGTGGCGCGGCGAATCGTGGCCAACCTGGGTGAGTCCGGACCGCCCCGGCAGGAGGAAGAATCGTCCGAAGACCTGATTCTGGTGGGGCCGGAAATCGGACTCTCGGATCTGGCCGGTTTTCCGCTGGCCCAAGTCAAGGGACTGGTCTCGACGCGTGGGGGACAGACCTCGCATATCACCATCATCGCCCGCGTGCACCGCATTCCGGCTGTTTCCGGCGTGCCGGGGCTGGAGGGAACCATTCGTACCGGCGATGAAATGATCGTCGACGGCTCCGAGGGTGTCGTCCTGGTGCAGCCGTCGGCGGGAGAGCGCCGGGATTTCCAGGTGTTGCTGCGGGAGGAGCAGCGTCGCAGCTCCGAGTTGGAGGGGGACTCCAGGCCCTCTTGCACCTCCGACGGGAGGGTCGTCTCCGTGCTCGCCAACACCGACATGGAAGACGAAGCCACGGTGGCCTTCGGTTTGGGGGCGGAGGGAATCGGACTGTTTCGTTCCGAGTTCGTCTACATGGGCGAAAAGAGTGGTCCGGTCCGGTTCGACGAGCAGTTGAACATCTATCGGCGGTTGGCCCGATTGACGGGCCGGCGGCCTGCCGTCATCCGGACCCTGGACATGGGCACGGAAGATCATCCCTATTTTACGCGGCTGGCAGGCGAGGGACCCGTACTGGGCCTCCGGGGGATTCGTATGAGCCTGGACCATCCCCACCTGTTTCGGGATCAGGTGAGAGCCATCGTCAGTGCCCGAAGAGAGGGTGACCTGCGAATTCTGCTCCCCATGATCTCGAGTGCGGACGAGCTGGTCACCGCCCGCGATCTGATTCGGCAAGTGGAGCGGGAGGTGTCCGAAGAATCCGGAATGGAACCGGAATCGCCGATCCAGGTGGGCGCCATGATCGAGGTCCCTTCAGCCGTGCTGGTGCTGGACGGAATCTGCCGGCATGCCGATTTCGTGTCGGTGGGCAGCAACGATCTGATCCAGTTCACGCTGGCGGTCGACCGATCCAGCGACCTCCTGTCTTCCCTCTTCAACCCCCTCCACCCGGCCATTCTGAAGAGCCTGGAACGGGTGGCCAGAGTCGCGTCCGAGAATCGCATTCCCGCCTATGTCTGCGGAGAGGTGGCCGCGCAGCCGCTCTACGCGTACCTGCTCATCGGCATGGGTTTTCAACGGCTTTCCATGAACCCGTTCTCCATTCCGGCGGTGAAAAAGAGAATTCGGGAGATGGTCTATGAGGAAGCGCGGGAGAAGATCCGGGAGCTGTTGCGGTTTTCCACGATTCAGGAGGTCGAACAGTTCGTGAAGCGCGAGATGCCGTCGTGGGAAACCGTCGGCCAGGGATCGGGTTCCCGGTTCATCAAGTGTTGACTCCTTGAGATCTCGACCGGCGCCGGAGGGGAGTGGGACCATCTGGCGGTGATTGGCCATGACCTCAGCAAACCAGCTCACGGTGCTTCGGATCCTCTCGGTCCCGTTTTTTATGTGGCTGGTCGCTTCGGGGTCGGTCGGCACCGCTCTGGCGGTGTTCATTCTGGCCGGGGCCACCGACCTGCTGGACGGGCTGGTCGCCCGGAAATACGGCCAGCGGACCGCCTTGGGCAGGTTTCTGGATCCCCTGGCCGACAAGCTCCTGATGGTCGGCGCTCTGGTCGTGCTCTCCCTGGAGAACCCGGCTCTGGAGGTCCGGATCCCGCACTGGTTGCCTCTGTCGGTGGTGGCGCGGGACCTGGTTCTTGGAATCGGCGCCCTCTCGACCTACGCCTACGCCGGCACCAAGGCGTTTCCGCCGTCCATCCTGGGGAAGTTGTCCACACTGGCCCAGTTCACGACCATCCTGGCGGTCCTCGTGGACAACGTGATCCCGTGGCGAATCCCGTTTTACGCAGGACTCTTCGGTGTCACGGCCCTTCTGGCGGTGGGCAGCGGTCTCCAGTACCTGGTCCGCGGCGTCCGTATCTTCGCCTGTAACCGGGGGTGAACCGCCTGTATTTCGGAAGTTGACATGAAATTCCGCAACCTGAGGCTGGAGATCGATTCGGGAGGAGTGGCCGAGCTGACCCTGGAACGGCCGGCGGTCCTGAACGCCTTGAACGAGGAGACGATTCGGGAGTTGGATTCGGCCTTCCGGACTTTGGAGCGGAATGAGGAAGTCCGCGTCGTGCTCCTCTCGGGAGCCGGGAAGGCGTTTTCCGCCGGAGCCGACATCCCCGAGGTCCACCGGTTGGACGCCGAGACCTCCCAGGCTTTCTCCCGCCGGGGCCATGCCGCCCTGAACCGTATCGAACGCGGGTCCAAACCGGTTCTGGCCGCGGTGCGGGGCTTCTGCCTCGGCGGGGGCTGCGAGCTGGCGTTGGCGTGTCATATCCGGATTGCGGGGACGGATGCTCGAATCGGTTTGCCTGAGGTGAAGCTGGGGATCATTCCCGGCTATGGCGGCACGCAGCGCCTGGCGCGAATCGTGGGACGCTCCAAGGCTCTCGAGTTGTTGCTCTGCGGCAGGACCCTGTCCGCCCGGGAGGCCTTGGAGGCCGGCCTGGTGAGCCGCGTCGTAAAACCGGAGGATCTTCTGCCCACCTGTCGTGAACTGGCGTCCCGAATCGCCGGTCAGGCCCCTTTGGCCGTCAGGTACTGTTTCGAGGCGGTGAATCGGGGTTACGACCTGCCCCTGCAAGCCGGACTCGACCTGGAAACGGCCCTCTTCGGGCTGGCTTCCGGCACGGATGACATGAAGGAAGGGACCCGGGCCTTCATGGAAAAGAGGCGACCCCGTTTCAAGGGACGGTGACGCCGGAAGCCCGGCAGCGCGTTGCAATCGCCACTGCGGACCGCGAGTCGTAGTAGACTGGGTTCCGGGAGAGACGGACGTGAAAGAAATCACAGGACGCATGAATGGCGCGGATCTCAGGATCGGCGTGGTGGTCAGCCGGTTCAACGAGTTGGTCACCGATCGGCTCTTGAAGGGCGCATTGGACGTGCTCCACCGCCTCGGAGTCCCGGATGATGGCGTGACCGTCGTTCACGTGCCCGGGAGCTTCGAAATCCCGTTTGCCGCCCGGAAACTGGCTTCGGCCGGGATCTGCGACGCGGTGGTCTGCCTCGGAACCCTGATTCGGGGAGAGACGGACCATTACGAATACCTGGCTTCGCAGGTGACGGGGGCTCTGTCGCGACTGGCATTGGAGCAGGGCGTCCCCATCACCTACGGCCTGATCACGGCGGATACCACCGAACAAGCCATCAATCGCGCCGGCTTGAAACATGGAAACAAGGGGGCGGAAGCGGCGTCCGCCGCGGTGGAAATGGCCGACCTGGCCCGTCAGAAGCTGGCGGACGGCTGATGGCCCGGGTGAAAGCGGGGAAGGGACGCGCTCCGTGGCCTCCCGTGTCGGCGTTCAGGCCGGGAATGGCGTTCTTCCAGGCGCAAGACCATCGATCCCGCCGGCGGGTGGGACGACTCCACAGGAGCCTGCACCGTAGAAATGATCGTAGCGAGCAGTAGATTGATTTCTGCCGCGCAGGCTCCCAGGTTCAGTAGTTCGGTATGAGCCGCCGGCGGGCCCGCGAATATGCCCTGCAGATGCTCTATCAGCAGGAGGTGACCCGGGACCCGGGCTCCCTGGTGGAGCGGTCCTTCTGGGACGCTCATGCCGCCGCGGCGGCCGAGGCCCGCAGCTTCGCCGGCAGCCTGTTCGGGAAGTCACTGCAGGACAGGAGCCGGATCGACGGCCTGATCCAACGGCATTGCGACAACTGGGAATTGAGAAGGATTTCGGCGGTCGATCGAAACGTGCTGCGCATGGGGGTCGCCGAGTTCCTCTTTCTGGACACGCCCAAGGTGGTGGTCATCAGCGAGGCCATCGAGATCGCACGAAAATTCGGGACCGAGCGATCGGCGGAATTCGTCAACGGCATCCTGGATGCCATCCGCAAGGAACTGGATGCCGGACGGGAGGCCGGTTGAGGCAAGGGCCATGAAGGGCTCCGAACGCCACGGACGGAGGACCCCGCGGCGGGGAACGGCACGATGACTTCCGGAAGCGAGTTGATCGACCGGCGGATGGAGAAGCTGCGGCGCATACGGGCCGGCGGCTACGATCCCTATCCCGCCAACTACGACCTGACCCACGAGATTCCCCGGATCCTGGATGACTTCTCCCACCTGGAGGCGCCGGAGCTGGAGTCCGCGCGGCACAGGGTTCGAACCGCGGGCCGCATCGTTTCGATCCGCGGCCACGGCAAGGTCAGCTTCGCCCACCTGAGCCAGGGAGGGGGCCGGCTCCAGATCTACGTGCGCCGGGACCGGGTGGGACCCGAGGAACACGACCTGTTCCGGTTGCTGGACATCGGGGACTTTCTGGGCGTGGAAGGCGAGTTGCTGCGGACCCGTACGGGAGAACTCACGGTCTTCGCCGATTCGGTGCAGTTGTTGTCCAAGTCGATGCGGCCCCTCCCCGAGAAGTGGCACGGCCTGGCCGACGTCGAGGTGCGATACCGGCAACGCTATCTGGACCTGATGGCCAACCCGCGCGTACGGTCCGTATTCGTCCGCCGCAACCGGATCATCTCGTTCTTCCGCCGTTTTCTGGAGGACAGGGGGTTCCTGGAAGTGGAAACCCCCATGATGCAGACGCTGGCCGGGGGTGCGACGGCGCGGCCTTTCAAGACCTGGCACGAAGCGCTGGGCATCCCGTTGTTCCTGAGGGTCGCGCCGGAGCTCTACCTCAAACGCCTGGTGGTGGGCGGGTTGGACCGGGTGTACGAGATCAACCGGAATTTTCGGAACGAGGGCGTGTCCACCCGCCACAATCCCGAGTTCACCATGCTGGAGTTCTACCAGGCCTACAGCGACTACGGAGACCTGATGGACCTGACGGAAGAGATGTTGAAGGGGCTGGTCCGGGAGGTCTGCCATGGGTTGGAGGTGGAGTACGGACCGTCGACCATCGACTTCTCCACGTTTCGGCGCTACACCATGGCGGAATCGATTCGTGAATTCTGGTCCGGTGAAACGGCTCCTTCGGCAGAGGACCTGATGGACTCGACGGCGCTCGAAACCCTGCTTCGGGACCGGAACCTGGAAGTGCCTCCGGGAACGAGTTGGGATCGGATGCTTGGACTGCTGTTCGAGACGGTGGTCGAGAAGCACTTGATCCAGCCCACCTTCATCCATGATTTTCCGGCGCAGTTGTCCCCTCTGTCCAAGCGGAAGGCCGACGATCCCCGGTTCACGGAGCGTTTCGAGCTCTTCGCCGGGGGCCTGGAACTGGCCAACGCCTACAGCGAGCTGAACGATCCGGAAGAGCAGAGGGAGCGGTTCCGGGAGCAGCTCATCGACCGGGAGCAGGGAAACGAAGAAGCCCACGAGATGGACGAGGACTACGTTCGGGCCCTCGAGTACGGAATGCCGCCGGTGGCCGGCGAGGGAATCGGAATCGACCGGCTTGCCATGCTGTTGACCAACTCTCCCTCCATCCGGGAAGTGATTCTCTTTCCCCACCTCCGCCCGTCGCGGCGGGAACGGGACTCGCGAGACCAGGAGTGAGCGGCAAGAATTCGGCCGGGTCGCCCGCAAGCGGCGTCCATGCCCGGGCGGCGAAAAGAGGGACGTAATTGCGTTTCGAGCTGTTTGTCGCCCTCCGTTATCTTCGAGCACGGCGCAAACAGGCCGTCATCTCGGTCATCAGCATCATCTCGGTGGTCGGGGTCGCGGCCGGCGTGATGGCCCTCACCATCGCCCTGGCCCTGAACAACGGCCTGCAGCGGGAATTCCAGGCCCGGATTCTGGGGGCCACCTCACACCTCAATCTCCTGCCCGCCCGGGAGCGGGCCATCTCGGGCTACCAGGGAATCGCCGACGCCCTGAGCGGGATGCCCCGAATCAAGAGCGTCGTGCCGACGGTCTACGGCCAGACCATGCTGCAGTCCGGTTCGAGACAGGGCGCGGCAATTCTGAAGGGGATCGGGGGAGACCCGAGCCAACTGACCAATTTGAGCGTCTCCATCATCGAGGGGACCACAGCGGGATTCCATGACGGCGGCAAACCCTTTCCCATCATCCTCGGGAAGGACCTGGCGGGATCCCTGGGAGCGCTGGTCGGGGAACCGGTTCGGGCCTACGGACTGAAGGGGGAGCTCTCACCCTTCGGCCGCAGTTTGCGGATCGGGAGTTTCCGGGTCGTGGCCGTCTTCGAGTCCGGCTTGTGGGAGTACGACTCCAATTGGGCGCTGGTGCCGCTGGCCGCCGCGCAGTCCTTTTTCGGCCTTGCCAAGGACCAGGCCTCGGCGTTGGAGATGCGCGTCGAGGACATCTACGCCGTCGAGAGCCAGGCCAGGACCGTGCAGGAGGCGCTGGGCGACGGATTCGCCACCAACACCTGGATCGAACTGAACCGGCCGCTGTTCGCCGCTCTGGAGTTGGAGAAGCTGGCCCTGTTCGTCGCCATCGGACTCATCGTTCTGGTCGCCGCCCTGAACATCGTCAGCACCTTGACCCTCATGGTCATGGACAAGAACCGGGATATTTCCATCATCACCGCCATGGGAGGGACTCCTCGAACGGTCACCGTGGTGTTCATGCTCCAGGGCCTCATCATCGGGTTGGCCGGCACGAGTCTGGGCGGCATCCTGGGAGCGGCCACCGCCTGGTACCTGGACGCCTACCAGGCCATCGAGCTGGAACCGCGCGTCTATTCGATTCCGTACGTCCCCTTCCAGTTGAATTCGTGGGATCTGGTGGTGGTTTCGCTGCTGGCGGTTCTCATCAGTTTTGCCGCCACCCTGTATCCGGCCCGCGCCGCTTCAGGTCTGGACCCGTTGGAGGGGCTCCGCCATGAGTGAGCTTCTCAAGATCCGCGGCCTGTCCAAGTCCTATCGTTCGGGTCAGGAGCGGCTGCGCATTCTGGTGGATCTGGATCTCGACGTTCAGGCGGGGCAGATGGTGGCCGTCACGGGAGCCAGCGGATCGGGCAAGAGCACCTTTCTGCACCTGGTGGGGGGAATGGAGAGGCCGGATTCGGGAAGCATCCGCTTCCGGGACCTGGAGATCACCGGATTGCAGGGGAGGGAGCTGGCCGCGTACCGGAACCGGACCGTGGGCTTCGTGTTTCAGTTTCACTATCTTCTGCCCGAGTTCAACGCCCGGGAGAACGCCATGTTTCCCCTGCTGCTGCGGGGGGCCTCCCACCAGGAAGCCTCCGGGCGGGCTGAGGCCCTTCTGGAAGAGGTGGGCCTGGGCGACCGGATGCGGCACCGGCCGGGGGAGCTTTCAGGCGGCGAGCAGCAGCGTGTCGCCATTGCACGCGCGCTGGCGGGAGAACCCCGGCTGCTGTTGGCCGACGAACCCACGGGCAATCTGGATCCGGCGACCTCCGAGCGAATCTACGAACTGCTGGATCAGGTGCATCGAAGGCACGGACTCACTTCACTCATCGCGACCCACAATGCCTCCCTGGCGGATCTTTGCAACGTCCGCAAGGAGGTCCTTCAGGGGAAACTCGTATAATCCGCCGCCGGAGTTCCACTGGTCCGCCCGGCTCCGGGAGTTCAGTCCATCAGTGGGCATGATCCCGGATCCCGGAGCGGATTCGCCGACTCCGATTCCCCGCTTGTTCACTACGCGTGTGTATAATCGACGGGTTCGGCGAGCCGTTTGCCCGGACAATTGCGGTTTGCTTAAATCAAAGCGGAAATCGCTTAATGTTTGAGAAGTACACGGAAAAGGCGAGGCGGGTGATCTTCTTTGCCCGCTACGAGGCCAGCCAGCTCGGTTCCCGGTCCATCGAAACGGAACATATCCTGCTGGGCCTGCTCCGGGAGGACAAGGGGCTCACCAGCCGCTTCTTCCGCAGGAGCGAAGCCACCCTGGAGGCGATCCGCAAGGAAATCGAGGGTCGTTCGGGCGTCCGGGAGAAGGTTTCGACTTCGGTCGAGCTCCCTCTCAGCGATGAGTCGAAGCGGGTGCTCACGTTTGCCGCCGAAGAAGCGGAACGCCTTCTCTGCAGCTATATCGGGACCGAGCACATTCTTCTGGGCCTCCTCCGGGAAGAGAAGTCGGCGGCCTCGATGATCCTGAGCGAAAAGGGCCTGCACCTGGCGCGGGTTCGGGACGAGTTGTCCGGAAATCCGGGACGTCCGACCCCGCACAAGGTGAAGGAGTCCCTGATCCTGACCGAGTTCAGCCGGGATCTGACCGAAGCGGCCATGCGCGGAGAATTGGACCCCCTCATCGGCCGGGAGGCGGAGATCGAGCGGGTCACCCAGATTCTCTGCCGCCGGACCAAGAACAATCCGGCTCTGATCGGTGAGCCGGGAGTGGGAAAAACGGCGATCGTCGAAGGCCTGGCCCAGAGAATCGTCAACGGCGACGCTCCCGCCATGCTCCTGGACAAACGAATTCTCGCTCTCGACATCTCCTTGATCGTGGCCGGCACCAAGTACCGGGGGCAGTTCGAGGAACGGCTGAAGTCCATCATGAAGGAGATCGTGGAGAACCCTCAGTTCGTGATCTTCGTCGACGAATTGCACACCCTGGTGGGCGCCGGCTCGGCGGAGGGCTCACTGGACGCGGCCAACATCCTGAAACCGGCCCTGTCACGCGGGGATCTCCAGTGCGTGGGGGCGACGACGCCTTACGAATATCGCCGTTTCATCGAGAAGGACCGGGCCTTGGAACGCCGCTTCCAGTCCGTAAAGGTGGCGGCGACAAACGAAGAAGAGACGATACGGATCATCCACGGCATCAAGGAACGTTACGAAAGCTTCCACCGGGTCGAGTATGACGACGAGTCCATCAAGGCTGCGGTCAGCCATTCCAATCGTTACATTCCCGACCGGTTTCTGCCGGACAAGGCCATCGACGTCCTGGATGAGGCCGGAGCCAGGGTGAAACTCAACTACACCTCATTCCCCGACGAGGTGACGGTTCTCCAACAGAAGATTCGAGTGACCGTCCGGGAGGTGGACGATGCCATCTCCGCCAAGGAATTCGACCGGGCGGCCCAACTCAAGGATCGCGAGGTCGTGGAGCGCGAGAACCTGAAGATCGTCAAGGATCGCTGGAAGCTCAAAAATCGCGTCACTCCGGTGGTGGGTCGAAAACATGTCGAAGAGGTGATTTCCCGCTGGACCGGAATTCCGGTGAGCGCCTTGCGCGAAGAGGAGACACAGAAGCTGCTGCGCATGGAGGTGGACCTGCACCGCCGCGTGATCAGCCAGGACACGGCGGTCTCCGCGCTCGCGCGCGCCATTCGCCGGAGCCGGGCCGGGATGAAGCATCCCAACCGGCCCGTCGGATCTTTCCTGTTTCTGGGACCCACGGGAGTGGGCAAGACCGAACTGGCCAAATCGTTGGCCGAGTTCCTTTTCGGGAGCGAGAAGTCCTTGATCCGTTTCGACATGTCCGAATACATGGAGAAACACTCGATCTCCAAGCTCATCGGTTCGCCGCCCGGATACGTGGGGCATGAAGAGGGTGGGCAATTGACGGAACGGGTCCGGCGCAATCCCTATTGCGTGGTCCTTCTCGATGAAGTCGAAAAGGCCCACTTCGACATCTTCAACCTGTTGCTGCAGGTCTTCGAGGACGGCCAGTTGACCGACTCCCTGGGGAACACGGTCGACTTCAAGAACAGCATCATCATCATGACCTCCAACATCGGAGCCCGCTACCTGATGAACAAGCCGCAGCTGGGGTTTGCCGGCGGAACGGATCAGGGAAGGGAGAAGGTGGAAGAGGTCATCATGGAAGAGGTGAAACGGGTCTTCAATCCCGAGTTCCTGAACCGGGTGGACGACCTCATCCTGTTCGATTCCCTCACCGAAGAGGATCTGGGAAAGATCGTCGATCTGCTCATCGAAAAGGGCAACGAGAACCTCTCCCAGAAGCAGATCCGGATCTCGTTGGGCAAGAGCGCGAAGAGGTGGATCATAGACAAGACTTGCCGGGACCGTTCCTATGGCGCCCGTCCCCTGAGGAGAGCCATCCAGAAATATATTGAAGATCCGGTCTCGGAGTTGATTATTCAGGGGAAATTGAAAGAAAAGGAAACTCTCTCCATCTTTATCAAGGGTGGAGCATTGTACTATCGGGCCAAGGGATCCAAGAAGGCAGGCGTTCCCCTGTCATTCGGGATCGCGTAACGGCCCGGAGTGTAAAACCCGATAGAATCTTGATGATGGGCAAACCGTATCGTGCCGTTCAAAGGCTGAACGCCGTCCGGGTCCACCGGATCGTGCTTTCGGTGCTGGCGCTTTTCTGGGGAGGCTCCGAGCTTCTCAACGCCCAGGCGCGCCAGTCCGTCGGCCGCCTGGAGGAAGTTCGCATCCTCGGAAACCGGCGCATCAGCGAGGACACCATTCGCTTCTACATCCAGAGCCGGCAGGGGGACGTCTACAACGAAGGGCAGATCCTCCGCGACTACCGGAGCCTCCTCAACACCAACTTCTTCGTCGACGCCAAGGTGAAGAAGTTGGATGGGGAAACTGGAACCATCGTCCTGTTCGAGGTCAAGGAACGCCCCCTGATTCGGACCATCGAATACGAGGGCATGAAATCCTTCAAGGAATCGGACGTGCTGGAGCAGTTCCGGGAGCTCAAGGTGGGCATGACCGTCGACAACCCCTTCGACGGCGCCAAGCTGCCCAAGGCGCGGCGGGCCCTGCGGACCCTGCTGGACACGAACGGGCGCCCGCTGGGGCGAGTCGAGGTCACCGTCGAGCCGATCACGTCCTCCGCGGTCAAGGTGGTCTTCAACATCGACGAAGGCCCCAAGGTGAGGATCGGCAAGATCCAGTTCGAGGGCAACACGATCTTTTCGGACAAGGAATTGCGGGGGGGCCTGGAACTGACAAAGGAGCGGGGGCCCATCACCCTCTTCAAGGGTCTCGACAAGTACATCAAGGAGAAGGTGGAGCACGATCTCCACGTCAACATGATGGACAAGTACCGGGAGCGCGGGTACATGGAAGCCCGGCTCGGCGAGCCCAAGGTGGAGATCGTAGAGGCGGGCAGAGGCATTCTTTTCGGATTCCGCAAGACCAAGCAACAGTACTTCATCACCGTGCCCATCGACGAAGGGCCTCAGTTTCGGTTCGGCGACTTCAAGCTGGAGGGCATCAAGAACTTCGACTCCGAAGTCCTGACTCGCGCCTACAACATTCAGAAGGGGGAAGTCTTCAACTGGGTCCAACTGCAGAAGGCCAACGAGGACCTGAAAAAGCTCTATGCCCGGTACGGCTATCTGGACATGGAGGCGATTCCCGAGATCGACAAGAACGAAAACGAAAATGTCATGAACGTCGCGATCCGCGTGGAAGAGGGAAAGCAGTACCTGGTGAAGCGGATCAACTTCCTGGGGAACACCAAGACCCGGGACAAGGTTCTGCGGCGCGAGTTTCTGCTGGAGGAGCAACGCCAGTTCAACGGCGACCTGTTGGACATTTCCGTGATTCGACTCAACCAGTTGGGATTCTTCGACAAGATCGAGGAGGAGGATTACGAGGTCGTCAAGCGCCCGGACCTGGCCGAGGTGGACGTTCTGCTCACCGTCAAGGAGCAGAGTCAGCAGTCCATCGGCCTGACCGGGGGCGTGAGCGGCATCAGCGGCAAGTTCATCGGGATCAGTTATTCGACCAACAACTTCCGGGGATTGGGCCAGCAGATCTACGTCCAGGCGGTTACCGGAACTCGAACCCAGCAGTACAACTTCTCGTTCCAGGAGCCCTATTTTCTGGACACGCGCCTCTCCCTGGGGTTCTCCGTCTTCAGCCAGCGCTTCCGTTACGACACCTTCACTGCCTTCTGGGGCCTGTTCCTGCCGGAGAACAACGTCAACCTGTTCACCCGCAGCAGCACCGGGTTCAGCGTACAGACCGCCTATCCGCTCTGGCGGTGGGTGCGGGTGGGACTGTCGTACCAGCTCCAGAGGATCAGCATCACCGACGTGGCGGAAAACTTCAGCGATTTCGCCTTGAGCCAGTTGACCGGCTTCACTCCCGGAGGCAGCCGGGAAGATGCTCAGAGTGGCATCATCCGGAGCGAAGTCACGCCCAGTTGGACCTACAACAGCAAGAACGCTTTTTTCGGCGCCACCCGGGGAACCATGTTGCGGCTGTCGGTCCCCTTTGCCGGCGGGCCCCTGGGAGGGACCTACAACGTCATCTCTCCCATCATCGAGTATCAGAAATTCATGGAAGACCGCTGGCTGAGCGGAGGCCGCAACAGTATGGGTTTCCGGGCCCAGCTCCTGCACCTGTATCCGTACGGAGAGTTGCCCAATGGCGGGCCCATGACGGTGCCCTTTTTCGAACGGATCTATCGGGGCGGGGAGTTCGACTTCCGTGGATTCGACCTGAGGTCGGTGACCCCATGGGCCAAGACACGGTCACCTCTGAGGGACGAATCGGGGAATCCCATCATCGACAGGAGGACGGGGCTTCCGGCGTTGAGCGAGAACCTGGTTCCGGCCGGCGGCGACACCTCGTTGCTGCTCACGGCCGAGTATCGAATTCCCGTGGCCGGTCCCATCCACTTGGCCGCATTCGCGGATTTCGGGATCAACACGGTGCTGAACAGGAACAAGCTGGTTCTGTTCGGGCCGAACACGGCCATTGACCTGCTGGAGAACACCAACGACGTTTGGCGGATGTCGACGGGAATGGAGTTTCAGTTCGTCATGCCCATGCTCAACCAGCCGTTTCGCCTCATATTCGCCTACAATCCACTGGTCATGGATACCACGGTCACGGTGAACGGCATCCGCTATCCGATGCAGGAACGTCGCAGGAACATCCGATTTACGGTAGGATATACCTTCTAGCAAGGAGTAGGGGGATTCATGTTCACGAGATCTCGACGAGTTTTGGTCTTGTTTGCCGGGCTTGCCGGCGTCATGGGCGCGGCGCCCTGGGCCGTGTCGCAAGGTCTGGGCGGCGCCGGGCTGAAGGTGGGATTCGTCAATTCGGTTGAAGTTCTTCAAGGAACCGACGAGGGCAGGCAGGCGCTGACTGTACTGCAACAGTGGACCGAGGACAGGCGCAAGGAACTGGAGCAGGACAAGACCGAGTTGGACCGGTTGCGCGAACAGTTCGCCGCTCAGGAACGGACGCTGAATCCGGATACCCGAACCGAGATGATGAGGACCATCGAGGATCGGGACCGGAGGCTGCGCCGGAAACAGGAAGACAGCCAGTTGGAGTCCGAGGCCAAGAATCGTCAGATGCTGGAACAGATCGGAACCAAGATCCAGACCATCATCAACGAGTACGCCCAACAGAACGGATACTCCGTCATCTTCCTGCGCAACGAGGGGCAGAGCTACGTGGATCCTTCCTTGGATGTCACCAAGGAGCTGGTGGCCATCTACAACCAGCGTCACCCGGTGGCTTCCGCCCAGGCTTCGGCTCCAGCCCAGCCCTAGGAGCCTGGAGTTTCCCGAGCCGAGACGCCGTCGCGGTGGTATCGTTCGTTCGCTGACGGCCATCCGGCGCCTCATTTCCGCCTCCCTGCCAGACCTGTGATGTGCCCGCCGCCATGGCGGTCACCGCAGGATTCGCCCACGCGAGGGAACAATCGTGCTCTATCGTCTGGAGCAGTTGGCGGAACAGGTGGGTGGAGAGGTCGCGGGAGACCCGGACACTCCCATCAGGCGCTTGAGACCCTTCGAGACGGCCGGTCCGGGGGACCTGACCCTTGCGGCCCGGAAACGGTACGAGGAACGGATTCCCGAGTCCGGCGCGTCGGCCGTCATCGTTTCCAGGACGGTGCCGTTTCACAACCGCCCCTTGCTTCGCGTCGACAACCCGAAGCTGGCCTTCGCCCGGCTCCTGCAATACATCCGGCAGACGCCCTTTGTGCCCATCGGCGTATCGCCCGGCGCCACCGTGGGCCGGGATTGCTCCATCCCCGAACGGGTGTCCATCCATCCCCATGTCTACGTCGGCGACGGCGTCACGCTGGGCGAAGAGGTGACCCTCCATTCCGGGGTTCATGTCGGGAACGGCTGCTGCGTCGGTCCCGGCAGTGTGCTGCACCCGAATGTGACCCTCTACGACGGGATTCGCATCGGCGCACGCGTGATCCTGCACAGCGGAGCCGTGATCGGAGCCGATGGATTCGGCTATGTATTCGACGGGGAACGTCAGGTCAAGATTCCCCAGCGGGGAACGGTCGTGATCGAGGACGACGTGGAAATCGGCGCCAACAGTTGTGTGGATCGGGCCACCTTCGGCCAGACCACCATCGGCAGGGGAGTCAAGCTGGACGACCACGTACAGATCGGTCACAACTGCACCATCGGCGAGAACACGGTGATGGTCGGGCAAGTGGGGGTCTCCGGGAGCGTTACGGTGGGCCGGAACTGCATCCTGGCGGGGCATTCGGGAGTCGTCGACCACGTTCGAATCGGCGACGGCGTAAAGGTCCTGGCCAAGACGATGGTGACCAAGGATATCCCCGACGGGATGACCGTGTCCGGCCAGCCGGCCAGAGACCACCGGACGACGGTGAAGATCCAGGCCCTGACGCGGCGCCTCCCCCGACTCATGGCGGAATGGCGTTCCTGGAAGAAGAGGCGCCGTGACTCTTGAAACCCCTTTCCCGTGGTGGGTAGGATACTCCTCTTGAAGGAAGGGCAGGAACCCGGCATGTTCGACATTCAGGAGATCATGGATCTCCTCCCTCATCGCTATCCCATGCTCCTGGTGGACCGGATTGTCGAATTCCACGAGGGCGAACGGATTGTCGCCATCAAGAACGTCACCTTCAACGAGCCGTTCTTCCAGGGTCACTTCGCCGGCGCGCCCATCATGCCGGGAGTCCTGATCATCGAATCCATGGCGCAAGCCGGTGGCTTTCTGGTGTTCAAATCCCTGCCGAATCGGGAAACAAAGCTGGTTTTTCTCATGGGGATCGAAAAGGCCCGGTTCCGCCGGCCGGTCCGGCCGGGAGATCAGCTCAGGCTCGAAATGGTGGTCGTCCGGGTCAGGGGCCGGGCAGGCAAACTTCGGGGCCGAGCGTTTGTCGGAGACCAGCGTGCGGCGGAAGCGGAGATCCTGTTCTCTCTGGTGGACCGTGCCTCGGTCGTTTCCGGCTGAGGTTGACGCCATGCCCGCCGCCGGCACCGCTCAGATTCATCCCACGGCACAGGTGTCATCGCACGCGAAACTGGAGCGTGGCGTGACCGTCGGTCCCTTCGCCATCGTCGGCGACGGCGTCGTGATCGGCGAGGAGACCTCGGTCGGTCCTCACACCGTCCTGAAGGGCCCCGCCTTCTTGGGCAAGCGGAATCGAATCGTGGGGCAATCCGCCGTCGGGACCGATCCCCAGGACCTGAAGTACGGGGGCGAGCAGACCTCCCTGCACATGGGAGACGACAACGTCATCCGCGAGTTCGTCACCATCAACCGGGGCACGGCTCAGGGTGGAGGCAAGACCACGATCGGGAGCCGCAACCTGTTCATGACGGGAGTGCACGTGGCGCACGATTGCCACCTGGGGCACGACGGCATTCTTGCCAACGCGGCGACGTTGGCGGGTCACGTGGAGATCGAGAACGGGGCTACGGTCGGTGCGTTCACCGGCGTCCACCAATTTTGCCGGGTGGGACGGCATGCCTTCATCGGCGGCTACTCCGTGATCACCCGGGACGCGCCGCCTTTCATCAAGACGGTGGGACACCGCAACCAGGCCCGGACCTACGGGATCAATAGCATCGGTCTCTCCCGCAAAGGATTCTCCGAGGAACGGATTCAGGCATTGAGGAAGGCCTACCGCTGGATTTTTCGAAAGGGTCTCACCGTACCGCAGGCTCGGGACCGCATCCTGCGAGAGAAATTGCAAACCCCGGATGTCGAATCGTTGCTGCAATTCCTGGAGGCGTCGAGCCGGGGGGTTATCCGATAGGCGCCTGGTGTACTGTCCCTCAAAAAGACGTAGGGGCGACCCTTGTGGTCGCCCGCCCGGCAACGGCAGCGGAGTCGTCCCGGGGGGAGCTTTGTACTGGTGGCGTGACTTGGACCGAAGAGGGCACCCACAAGGGGTGCCCCTACGGAGATTCGAAATCGAGGCTCGATCCGTTACGAACACATGTATTTGCGGGACGGCACACTAGCGCCGAATGCACCGGAGCCAGGCGCACGGTCGCTCCAGTGTTCTTTGCGAGCGCCCCTTGGGACCGGGGAGGGGAATTGTTGGAACCTGAAAAACTGGGATTGATCGCCGGAAACGGGCGGTTTCCGTTCCTGGCGCTGCGTGAGGCTCGAAATCGGCGGTTGCCGGTGGTCGTGGCAGCCATTCGGGAAGAAGCGGATCCCCAGTTGGAGGAGATAACGGGCCAGCTCTCCAATGGATCGTCGTTTCACTGGATCGGATTGGGGCAGTTGGGAAAGTTGGTCCGCGTGTTCAAGAGCAAGGGCATCCGGCACGCGGTCATGGCCGGCCAGGTGAAACATGTCCGCATATTCGCGTCCGGCGTACGGACGCCGGCGGGAATCCTGTCCGCGTTGCCCGATGGCAGGATGTTGCGCATGTTGGCGTCCCTGCGGCGGCGCAATACGCGGTCGTTGATCGAAGGCGTCATCGGAGTCCTGCGGGACGAGGGGGTGGAGATCCTGGACTCGACCTGGCTGCTTGCCGGCCTCATCCCGGATCCGGGGGTGCTCACCCGCCGCAAGCCCAACGAGCGGGAGAAACGGGACATGGAATACGGCCGGGAGGTGGCCCGGGAGTTGTCCCGGCTCGACCTGGGCCAGACCGTGGTGGTCAAGGATCAGGCCGTGGTGGCGGTGGAGGCCATGGAGGGGACGGACGCGACCATTCGGAGAGCGGCCGGATTGGTTGCAGGGAGCCGTCTCACGGTGGTCAAGGCCGGCCGTGCCCGCAACGAAATGAGATACGACGTTCCCGTCATCGGGTCGGAGACTTTGAACGTCTTGAGAGAGTGTCGCGTCTCGGCCCTCTCCATCGATTCCGGACGAACTCTGATCCTGGACCGCGACCAATTCGTCCGGGGCGCCGACGAGTCGAGAATAACGGTGGTCTGCCAGTGAGTGTCCAGGACCGGGTCCGGGTCGGAGTCGTCGGCGTCGGGGTCTTGGGGAGTCACCATACCCGTATCTACAGCAGCCTACCGCAGGTGAAACTCGTAGGTGTGGCGGATCCGATTCCGGAGAGGCGCCGCGAGCTGGCTTCCCGGTATGACTGCCGGTCCTGGCCGGACCACGGGCCCCTGTTGGATCGGGTCGACGCCGTCAGCGTGGCCGTTCCCACCTCGCTGCATGCCGAGGTCGCCCTTCCGTTCCTGAAGCGGGGGATCCACGTCCTGGTGGAGAAACCCATCGCCGAAGACCTGGAATCCGCGAGGCGCATGGTGGACGAGGCCCGAGGGACGGTTCTCCACGTGGGTCATTCCGAGCGGTTCAATCCCGCAGTGCTGGCAATTCGGCCCTTCGTCAAGACTCCCCGGTTCTTCGAGGTCCACCGCCTCAGCGTGCTGACGCCACGCAGTCTGGACGTGGACGTGGTGCTGGACCTGATGATTCACGACCTGGATCTCATCACGCAGATGGTCCGGAGCCCCGTTCGCGAGATCCGCGCCGTGGGGATTCCGGTGCTCACTCCCCGCATCGACATCGCCAACGCCCGGCTGGAGTTCGAGGACGGATGCGTCGCCAATCTCACCTCCAGCCGGGTCTCCAAGCAGAAGATGAGAAAGTTGAGGTTCTTCCAGGCGGACGACTACATCTCCCTCGATCTGGACCGCCAGGTGGCCGCGGTGTCGAGCATGGTGGAGGTGGATGGATCCAGGCGGATCGTCAACCGGTCTCCGCAGGTGGAGCACGAAGAACCGTTGAAAATGGAGATCATGGCGTTCCTGGAAGAGATCGCGGGCCGGCAGGGCCAGGAACGAGAAATCGGGCAGGGATGCAGCGGCGAGGAGGGCTTCCGGGTCCTGGATCTGGCTCTGGAGATCCTGGATCGGATGACCGTGGCCGGTCAGCACGGGACGTCCATCTCCGGAAGAACCCGGTGACGTCCGTCGAGTGGGAACGTTTGCGTTGAAGACGCTTTCGCCGCCCGAAGATCCGCTTCTCATCGCCGTCGCCGGACCGACGGCCTCCGGCAAGAGCGCCCTGGCGGTGGAGGCCGCCCTCCGGCTGGACGGCGAGATCATCAACTGCGACTCACTCCAGTTGTACCGCGAACTCCGAATCGGGACCGGGAAACCGTCGGCCAGCGAAACCGGCGCCGTGCCCCATCATCTTTACGACTTCCTGGATCCGGACCAGTTCTACAGCGCGGGGCGATACATGGCGGAAGCCAGGAGAGTCTGCCGGCAGGTCCGGGACCGGGGGAAGATTCCGTTCGTGGTGGGAGGCACGGGACTCTATCTCAGGGCTCTGCTGGTGGGAGTGTTCGAAGGACCTTCCCGCTGTGAAGCCATTCGGGATCGCCTGGAGAAGATGGTTCAACGCCGCGGTCAGGAGAGAATGCATCGTCTGCTGGCCCGAAAAGACCCTGCGACGGCCCGCAAGATCGGCGTGGGGGACCGGCGGCGCCTGATACGGGCCCTGGAGGTCTACTTCCTGACGGGGACTCCCATCAGCCGGCTTCAAGAGCGGCGAAAGCCGCTGGCCGGCTACCGCATTCTGAAGATCGGACTGAACCTGCCCCGGTCCCTTCTCTACCAAAGGATCGATTCCCGGGCCCGGGAAATGTTTCGGAGCGGCCTGCTGGACGAAGTGGATCGACTATTGCGGAAGGGGTACGATGAGCGATGCAAAGCCTTCGAGGCATTGGGTTACCGATACGCCTTGCAGACCCTCAGGGGCGAGTTGAGCGTGGAGGACGCCATCGAGCTGACGAGCCGGGACACGCGCCGCTATGCCAAACGGCAGATGACCTGGTTTCGCCGGGAGGACGGCATGCGGTGGATCCAGTCGCCCGGGGAGTCGGAGTCGGCGTTGAAGCAGCTTTTGGAGTGGGTCCGATGCAGTACGAGCCGGTAATCGGTCTGGAGGTCCACGCTCAACTGCGCACCCGGAGCAAGGTGTTCTGCGGCTGCAGCACCCGGTTCGGAGCTCCCCCGAATTCCCAGACCTGTCCGGTCTGCCTGGGTCTTCCCGGTTCGCTTCCGGTGGTCAACGGCCGGGCCGTGGAGATGGCGGCCATGGCCGGATTGGCCCTGGACTGCCGCATCAATCGGCGTTCGCTGCTCGCTCGAAAGAACTACTTCTACCCCGACCTTCCCAAGGGCTACCAGATCTCCCAGTTTGAAGAGCCGCTGGCAGTCGACGGGCGAGTGAGGGTTCCGCTGCCGGACCGCGGGACTCCGGGCGTACCCGGAACACTGCGTGAACTCGACGTGGGGATCATTCGAGTCCACCTGGAGGAGGACGCCGGAAAATCGATTCATGCCGCGAGACAGGACACGCTGGTCAACTTGAATCGATGCGGGGTCCCCTTGATGGAGATCGTCACCTGTCCCGATCTGAGGTCCGGACGGGAGGCCAGCGATTTTCTGGACTACCTGAGACGGGTCCTCATATTTTTGTCGCTGTGCGACGGGAACATGGAGGAAGGGAGTCTCCGCTGCGATGCCAATGTCTCGGTCCGGCCGGTGGGGGAGACTTCTCTCGGGACCAAGACTGAAATCAAGAACCTGAACTCCTTCCGTTTTTTGAACAAGGCCCTCGACTATGAGATTCGGAGACAGGTTCGAGTCTTGGAGTCGGGGCGGCAAGTGGTTCAGGAAACGCGGCTGTGGGAAGAGGACCGGGAAGAGACCCGTCCCATGAGAAGCAAGGAAGAGGCCCACGACTACCGGTACTTTCCGGATCCCGATCTGCTTCCCATCGTGATCCCGGCTGAGCGCCTGGAGGAGATCAGAAAAACCATGCCGGAACTGCCTGCGGACCGCGCGCGCCGGTTCGGCTCCCAGTACGGTCTCGATCCGGGTGACACCCTCGTCGCCACCCGGACCCCCGAGTTCGCCGACTACTTCGAAGCATCCGCCGAGCGCGCCCGGAATCCCAAGTCGGTGCTGAACTGGATGGTGGGAGATGTGACGCACCGTCTGCGGAAAGACGGGCGGGGACTCCACGAATCTCCCGTCAAGGCTTCGGATCTCGGCGAGTTGATCCGTCTCCTGGACGACGGGACCATCAGCGGAAAGATGGCCAAGGGAGTCTTCGATCGGATGTATGAGACAGGCAAGTCTCCAGGGGCGATCGTCAGGGAGCAGAACCTGGCCCAGATCAGCGATCGGAGCGAATTGGAAACCGTCGTTTCCGGGATTCTGGAGTCGCATTCCGAAGCCGTGGAACGTTATAGGAATGGGAAGCGGGGCCTGCTGGGATTCTTCGTGGGACAGGTGATGCGGCAGACCCGCGGTCAGGCCAACCCGAAGATGGTCAACGAACTGCTCAGAAAGATGTTGGACCAGTGAGGCGCCGCCGTCCGCCTGCCCCGACTGCCGAGTCGAAACGGTTGGCCGTGATCGAGGAGACAGTCGACGACATCTACTCGATTCAATTCGTCCTGCAGAGCCTCGGCTTTCGGACGCGGTCGTTCTCGGGCCGGTCCTCGATGGCTGAATTGATGGACTTCGACCCGCATCTGATCGTCGTGGACATGATGATCTCCGGTGGAGGCGGATACCGGGTGATCCGTCAGATTCGCAGGGCCGGGGACCTGGCTCGAGTGCCGATCCTGGCCATCGCCGCCGCGGCCATGGAGGGAAGCGCTGAAGAAATCCTGGCCGCGGGCGGTCAGGCCGTGGTGACCAAGCCTTACAGCATGGTGGAACTCCGGGAAAAGCTGGACCGTTTCCTTCCGAAGAAGAAGTAAGCAGACTCCAAGGGCAGATCGCCGAAGAGCGCGCACACGAAGAGGGCACCCACAAGGGGAGGGCACCCACAAGGGGAGCCCCTACTACATTGGAAATAGGAATTGGTGCCGGAGGGGAGACTCGAACTCCCACGGGCGTCTAGCCCACTGCGTCCTGAACGCAGCGCGTCTGCCAATTCCACCACTCCGGCGACCTGCCGGTGAGTTTACACCACAACAGGTGGCCAGTGCAGCAACGAACCAGCGGGAAGTTGCAAGGACAAAACTCGATCCGGGACGTCATTCCGACGGGGGTCGGAAGTTTGTTTTATCAGGGGCGGTAGGTTAGACTTTGCGGCGTCGAATTGAAGGGAAATCCCGCATGTCCCAGCTCCATCGGCGAGCCTTTCTCAAGTCCATTCCAGCAGGAGCCGCGACGCTGATGTCCGCGGGTCTGCCCGCCGCTTCCGGGCACAAACCGAAGCTGGCGATGGGCCTGGGGTGGAGTCTCTACAACAATCGAACCCTCCGCACGCCGGACGCCATGCGCATGGCCAGCGAGGTGGGGTACGACGACGTGGAACCGGCCATCTATCCCGGTTGGCAGGACGATCCCAAGATCCTCACCCGGTCGGCCCGGCGGGAGTTGGCCAATCTGTTCGGCGAGTTGGGATTGGGGCTGAGCGGGTTGGACGAGGACCTGAGACTGCTGGTGGGTCCCGAGGCCCACCGGGAGAACCTGGAGCGGATCAAACGGGCGGCGCAACTCTGGCGCGACATCTATCCCTTCAACGTGCGGACACCCGGGCGGCGGCACCGGCGTCCCGTACTGGTCCTGACGCTGGGGGGGAAGACCTCCGAGTGGGATCAGGCGAAGGAACCCATGGCCGAGAAGCTCAGGGAATGGGCGGAGGTGGGGCGATCCCACGAGATCCTGTTGGCCATCAAAGCGCACGTGGGAAGCGCCCTGCACAGTCCCGATGGAGCTCACTGGTTGATGCGCCAGGCCGACAGCCCGTGGGTCCGAGTGACGTATGACTACAGTCATTTCAGGGCCATGAATTTCGACATGGTGGACTCGATTCGCCTTCTCGGTTCTCATGCGGTCTTCGCACACGCCAAGGACGCGACGATCACCGGCGAGGGCAAGACCCAATTCCTGATGCCGGGGGATGGCGACACGGATTACGTGACCTACCTCAAGGAGCTTCAGGGCCAGGGTTATCGGGGATCGATCGTCCTCGAGGTCAGTGGCCAGATTCACAGGAAGCCGGGTTACGACCCGTTGGCGGCGGCCAAGCATTGTTATCGGAAGATGTCCCGGGCTTTTGAACAGGCGGGTGTTCCCAGGGTTTGAACTCCCTGGCGGACGGCCCGGGTAACAGAACGTGTCCGGAGTGACCAATACGTAAGGAGATCAGGAAATGACCAAGGAATTGAATCGTCGCAGCTTCATGGGGGCCACCGCCGGGGCGGGGGCGGTCATGACCGGACTGTCGGGGTCCCTGCTGGCCAAGGGGCGGAGCCTCAACGACACTCTCCAGGTGGCGGTGCTGGGTCCCGGCGGCCGGGGCATGTACCTGTTGAGGAAGTGCCTGGAGCATGCCGACGCATACAACGCCCGGATCACCGCGGTCTGCGAAATCTGGAAGCGGAACCAGAAAATCGCCACCAGTCACCTCCGCGACCACTATGGCAGCGAGCCTACGCTCTATCACCACATCGACGACCTCCTGGCCGATGACGGGATCGATGCGGTCATCATCGCCACGGCCGACCACCAGCACGGCAAGATGCTGAAGATGGTCGCCGAGGCGGGGAAGGACGCCTATTGCGAAAAGCCCATGGCCAACGTGCTTTCCGAGGCCAACGACGCCTTGGATGCCTGCAAGAAGGCCGGCATCGTGGTTCAGAGCGGCACCCAGGGAAGAAGCCATCCCAAGTGCATCGCCGCTCGCCGGATCATGAAGGACCAACTCATCGGCGACGTGGTTCGAGTCAGCCTGGTGGAGAACGAATACAGTCCTTACCGCTGGCGCCGCAGCCCGGAACAACTGGCCGAGTGCCGGGAAGAGGATCTGAACTGGAAGGAGTTTCTGCTGGGTAAGCCCGATCGGCCCTTCGATCCCAGGATCTACCGGTCTTTTCGGCTGTTCAAGGAGTTCTCGAGCGGAATCTACGACCAGTGGATGAGCCACGACATCGACACTCTCCACTATCTCACGGGGGAACCCTACCCCCTGAGCGCCCGGGCCGAAGGCGGAATCTACCGCTACAAGGACTACCGCGAGAATCCGGACACCACCGAGGCCGTTTTCGAATACGGGACGGGAGACAAGAAATTCCTCGCCAGCTACGGCTGCTGCCTGATCAACGGCGCCGGGACCGGCTATACCTTCCAGGGAACCAAGGGAACCCTCTCGTTCGAAAAGTCGCCGCTCTTCAACGAAGTGCCCTGGCGGGTTTCCGGAGACGGCATTCGCGGCGATGAAGCTCTGAAGCCGGGGGCGAAGCAGATGCAGGGCGAGTATATCGCCGGTGAGCCGGGAGCCATGCCGAACCATCGCTTCCCTCACATGGCCAACTGGCTCGACTGCGTCCGGCGACGCGACGTCGACGGGATTTCCTGCCCGGTCGAAGCAGGCTACGGACACTCCATCGCCTGCATCATGGCTACGGACTCCTTGTGGAGCGGCCGCAAGATGATCTTCGATCCCGAAAAGCGGACCATCACTCCTGCATGAAACCGGTGTCCTGAAGAGGGAGGGGAACCGACCATGGCAGCTACCGAAATGACCACTGCCGCCACTGCGAGCATCTCGGCTGCGGATACGGCGTGGCTGCTGGTTTCTTGCGCTCTGGTCCTCCTCATGACCCCCGGACTCGCCTTTTTCTACGGGGGACTGGTCCGGTCCAAGAACATCCTCAACACCATGATGATGAGCTTTGCCTCCCTGGGCGTGACCGCCCTGGTCTGGGTCATGGCCGGCTACAGCTTGGCCTTCGCCCCGGGCAGCGAGGGCGTGCAGCCCTGGCTGGGCGGCTTGGGACATCTCTTTTTTCAGGGTGTGAACCTGGAAGCCAACGGCAGCATCCCCCACCTCCTTTTCGCCGCGTATCAGGGAGCTTTCGCCATCATTACGGCGGCGCTCATTTCCGGAGCCGTGGTCGAGCGGATCCGCTTCGGGCCTTACCTGGCCTTCATCGCCGGCTGGGTGCTGCTCGTGTACGGGCCGGTCTGCCATTGGGTCTGGGGTGGCGGATGGCTGGGCGAGATGGGCGCCCTGGACTTTGCGGGAGGCACGGTGGTCCACGTCACGGCGGGAACGGCGGCAGTCGTGGCCGCCTGGCAGGTGGGCCCCCGCAGCGACTACGGGCGCCAGGCCATCATTCCCCACAATGTGCCGTTCGTCCTTTTGGGCGCCGGTCTGCTCTGGTTCGGCTGGTTCGGATTCAATGGCGGCAGCGCCCTGGCGGCTGACGGTACGGCGACCCTGGCCTTCGTCAACACCCTGCTGGCCCCGGCAGCCGCGTTGACCGTCTGGATGATCCTGGATGCCGTCCGCGACCGGATGGCGACGGCAGTGGGAGCCGCCACCGGTATCGTCGTCGGACTTGTGGCCGTGACGCCGGCGGCAGGTTTCGTCAGTCCCCTGGGAGCCATCGCCATCGGCGCCATCGCCACGTTCCCCTGCTACTACGCGATCCTCTTTCGATCCCGGTCCGGATTGGATGATTCCCTGGACGTGGCGGCTGCCCACGGAATGGGTGGTTTGAGCGGTGCGGTGCTGACGGGAGTCTTCGCTCACGCGGCCTGGGGTGGAACCGATGGCCTGCTGAATGGAAACCCGATGCAGGTCGTCATCCAGGCTGTGGGCGTCCTCGCCACCATCCTCTATTGCGGCGTCGTCACGTGGGTGCTTCTGAAGGTCATTTCACTGTTCGGGACCCTGAGGCCGGCTCAAGTCGACGAAAGGACCGGCTTGGATATTCTGGAGCATGGCGAAGACGCGTATGGCCGTGGCGAAGGCACGACCATGATTCCTCCCGGTTCCGCAGTCTGACCGCTCTCACGGCTCCACTCGCTCCCGTCCGGGAGGTTGCCTTCCGTTCACCGCAGCCACAAGCGCCTTCGGACAGGCAAACGGCTGCTCCTGTCCAATTCTCGATGTCCGAAATTCATCGATTTCCAGCAACAAACTGAACTCTGCCGCAGATCCAATCGGCGATGGGACCCTACACCCACCAGATCGATCCGATCCTCTTCGACGTCGCCGGAGTGCACCTCTGGTGGTATGGGGTACCTGCTCCGGGTCAGGCAGACCAACAAGACCCCAGGCGCCGTCGCGGCCCGCTTCGTCTTCTGGTACGCGCTTCCCCGCTTCGTCATCGATCTCTTCCGCGACTATCCGACCCACCGTCTCCCCATCGGGACGGGTCAGACCCTGAACCTCCTGATGTCCCTGCTGGGGGCGTTTCTGCTCTATCGCTCCCGTCTTCGGAGGCAGGGCCGTCTCCGGAGCGATCCGGGACCCGCCCCCCGGAGGGTGACCCCGAAGCGCCCTCTGGCCGCCCAGCGGATCGTCTTCGCCTGCCTGTTGCTGTTCTGCCTGACCATCCCCAGCAACTGGACCCAGGATGTACCTTTCCGTTACGGCAAACGCCACCCGGGGCTGACCCACTCCTGGCTGTATCCCAGAATCGATACCGATCCACCGCCGGACATGGCGCGGCCTCAGTGACGGCGACATCCACGTCACCCCACTCCCCAGCCTGGATCATTCCACGAGAACCCTGTAATTTTGATTGACGTTACGTCAGTGTCGGCGCCGCTCGATTCGAGTCGGCCTATGAAGCTGCTGCTCACAACCGCCAGGAATCGGCTTGTCCAACATCTGTCCCAGGCTCTGGCCGTGCGTCACCGGGTCGTCCTCACCGACACTCGGCCGGTCAGGAGCCGTCATGCTTTCGTTCCGTGCAATTTGAATCACGACGCCGAGACCCGGTTGTTGGTCGAGGGAATGGACGCCATCATCTGGTCCGGTTGGACCGACCCTTCCGAGGACGTTTCCTTGCGACTGGATCGACAGACGCGCTGTCTGTACAACCTGCTCCGGGCGGCGTCGGAGGCCGGCGTTCCCCGTGTCGTTCAATTGAGTTCCCTCGCCGTCATGGACCGGTATCCCGCCGATCTCCGGGTCACCGAGCGATGGTTGCCCTGGCCGGCGGAGGAACCGCCGACTCTCGCCTACCGCCTGGGAGAGATCGTGTGCCGCGAGTTCGCGAGAGAGGGAAAGCTCCAGGTCGTCTGTCTCAGGCTGGGTTCGATCCTGTTGAGCACGGAGCATTCCTGCGCCGACGGTGTCACCGTCCAAGACGCTGTCGAGGCCGTCGGACGGTCATTGACGGCAGAGTTGCCCGGGTATTCGGTGTTCCACATCCAGTCCGAAGTTCCCGGACAACGATACGGTACGGAACGGGCCCAGCGGACCCTGGGATTCGAATCGACCTGGAGGCCGGCGTGAAGGTCCTGATTCTGGGCGCCGCCGGATACCTGGGACCTCACGTGGTCCGGGCGTTGGAGGGCCGGCACGAACTGAGGCTGACCGACGTCAAGGAGTCCGCTGAAGGGCGTCACGAGTACCGGCGGGTCGACGTCGCCGACCTGGAGCAGGTCATCGATGCGGCGGAGGGGATGGACGCCATCATCAACCTGTCCGTGCTGCGGCATCACCGGCGCCTGGCTTTCGACGTCAACACCCGGGGCGCCTACAATGCGTTGGCGGCGGCGTGCAGGCACGGGATCCGACGGTTCATCCAGACCGGTCCCTTCTATGCCATCACGGGACCCGCCACCTGCGAACCCTATGACTTCGCCATGCATCCGGACGTCACTCCCCGGCCGGGAACCCACCTGTATGCCCTGACCAAGGGACTGGCCGAGGAGGTCTGCCGGATCTTCACCCGCAATCACGATCTCCATGTCACCTCGTTCCTCTTCTACCATTTCCGGGACACTCGGCCGCGACCGGACGACGAGCCCACGTTTGTTCCGTTCACCGTCACTTGGCAGGACGCGGCGGCCCTGTTTCCCCTGGCCCTGGACATTCCTCTGGAGCAATTGCCGTCCCGGTACGAAGCTTACTTCGTCTCTGCCGATTTCCCCCACGGCCAGTTCTCCAATGAGAAGGTCAAGCGAGTCTTTGGCTGGCGTCCGACCTTCGGTTTCGAGGACTTTTGGAAACGGTGACGTCCCCATGGGATGGATGCTGGTAGGGTGGGATCGATGAAGTATCAAGCGAACCGTGCAACATCCGGACGGAGGGCATCCGCGTGACACGCCAATTGCCATCGGGACGGCTGGCGGGGAAGGGGGCGCTGGTCACCGGCGGCGCCGCCGGTCTCGGAGAGGCCATCGCCCGCCGTTTCGCCGCGGAGGGGGCGCGGGTCGTCGTCGTGGATATCCAGGAGCGGGCTTCGCACCAGGTCGTCGAATCGATTCGCCGAAAGGGAGGGGAAGCTCACGCCGTGGTGGGCGACGTGGGATCGTCGAGCCAGGTGGAGCGAATGGTCTCCGCAGCCCACTCTCTGCTGGAGGGAATCGACATCCTGGTCAACAACGCCGGAGTCATCCCTTCCCGGGAGACCGTGCTCGACACCCGGGAGGAGGATTGGGACAAGACCCTCCGCGTCAACGCCAAGGGCGTCTTCCTCATGAGCCGGGCGGTGATTCCCGGAATGATCCGCCAGGGTGGGGGCGTCATCGTCAACATGTCGTCGGTGGCAGGCTTGGTCGGCCTGCCGATTCGACCGGCCTACGGAGCCTCCAAGGGAGCCGTGTCCGTCCTGACCCGGCAAATGGCCGTCGATTTCGGCAAGCACAACATCCGGGTGAATGCCATCAATCCCTCCTTCGTGATCACCGACATCAACCGGGAGATGTTTCGCCGTCTCAAGGAGGACCCGGACGCCTGGAACGAAATGATTCGGGACCACCCGCTGGGACGGCTGGGCGAACCGGAAGACGTGGCCGCCGCCGCCGTCTACCTGGCTTCAGACGAAGCACGTTGGGTCACCGGCGTCCTGCTCCCGGTGGACGGGGGATTCACCGCGCGCTGACGGGAACCATTCAGGCGAGGAGAAGGACAAATGCAAGTCATCGATGTCGAAACGAAACTGGAGAGCTACCGGCGTTCCTGCCGGAAGGGCGCCGATTGGATGTTGGAACGCATCAATCCGGACGGATCCCTGGGGAACGTCACGGAGCGCAACTACTACTATCGCGTTCCCTGGGCATTCGCCCTCATGGGTGAAACCGAAGCGGGCCACCGGTTGCTGGATTGGGTCGATCGCAACCGGATCACCCCCGCAGGCGCCCTGGACGAGAGCGCCACGACGGCAGGACCCCAGCTCCGCTACGGCTCGTACCCTCTGGCCTGCCTGATCTACGGCGCCGGCCTGTTGGGCCGGCTGGACCTGGTGCGGCGTTGCACGCGGAGTCTGCTCACCTGGCAGGACCCGGAGACCGGGGGCTTCTACGCCAACTCGCACGAGGGGGTCGAAGGGGACCAGGAGCTGTTCCCCACGGCCCAAGCCGCCATGACCCTCTCCCTGGTGGGCCGCGTTCCCGAAGCGGTCCAGTCCGGCCGCTGGCTCCAGCGGCTGTGGGATCTGCAGCCCGATCCCGAGCATTGCCTCTACGCCGTCTACAGGCGTTCCCAGGGTCTGGTTCGCGACTACGATCCTCAGGAGGCGGCGTTTTACGTCACCCTCAAGGACGAGCCCTGGCAACACCACTTCAACGGCGGAATCGCCGCCGCGGGGCTGCTGCACATCCACGAGGCCACGGGGGAGGACCGCTGGCTGCGGCTGGCCCGGGATTACGAACGATTCTCCATGAGCACGGACGACATCCAGTTCCGGTCCAAGCAGGTGTGCAAGTCGGGCTGGGGTTCAGGCTTGTTGTACGTGGCGACGCGGGAGGAGGCGTACCGGGCCTGGACGCAGCGCATGGGGGACTGGTTCGTCCAGCACCAGTTCGACGACGGCCACTGGGAGAACACCAAGTTCTGGACCCCGACGCCGACGCTGGGCGACAAGATCATGATCACGGCCGAGTTCGTCATGCACCTGGCCAACATCATCGCCTACCTCTCGGTCAGTCCCGAGCCGTGACGGCGGTTTTCGCGCGGTCACGGATTTCGGAACCGGAAGCCGTAGAGATCCAGATCGCGCAACTCGAAGTGGAGCCGGACCGGACGTCCCGCCAGCGAACTCAGGTCCGATTTTCCGTTCCAGGAAACCCGCCGGTCGATCCGGTTGGTGGTATGGATCCGGTCACTGTCCTGCAAGGAGTACCCGTCCAGGGGTCTGAAGTCCGAATCGAGAACCGCCACGCGGGCGATGCCACCGGCAGAGGTGTTCACGTTCAGGAACAGCTCGCTGCCGTGGAAAATCAGTAACGGCGTCGTGAATTCTCCGCCCGAGGTATCGGCCCGGACCGAGATGAACCCATCCCGGCGCAGGACCAGCCGGCTGATGGCGCTCTTCTCACGAGCGGGAGCCAGACCCGCATTCCGGATCAGGCGATTTCTCCGGTCGTCCCAACCCCAGGCGTGCAGCATGTCCTTGCCCGAGTAGTAGAGGTACATCTCCCGGCCGTTGAGCGCCGGCACGACGCCGTGGACCATGTAGCTGTCCCGGGTGTCGAACTCTCCGTCCATTCCCAGCTCCACAAATGGGCGCCGGTCGTAGCGCTGCCAGTCGATCCCGTCCCGGCTGGCGGCAAAGCGGATGTCGTTGGCCCCGGTGTTGTGCGGGGTCTCCTCCCTGAACTCGTGCAGGAATCGGCCGTCGTAGTGGTAGTAGAGCGAAGGGAAGGCGTAGTAGGCGTCCTGCGCCCAGGGGTATTTCACGACGATGCTGGTGTAGAAATCGGCCACCGGGACCCGGGTCTTGGAGATGGGGTCGAAGTGGTGCAGGTCCAGCCGGTCGGGGGACAGCGAGAGGGCCGAATCTTCGATGTCTGGAAACCGGTCGAGGCGGAGGGATTCGCTGCGGGCGTTGGTCCGGTGTTGGCCGGGCCCCGGAGCGTTCCGTCTCACATAGGCGACGTACTTCCGGATTCGATCGTCCCAGAAGATGATGTTGTAGGTGTCCAGATGGTGCCTGCGGTCGTCCCGGTAGCTCAGGACACGCTCGTAGGTCGGCCGAAAGTGGATCCCATCGGGGGCCGAGTAGACGTTGAGCTGGTTGCGTCCGTCGCCCCGCAGCCGGACCACCAGGCGGAAGCGCTCCCCGGGCGGAGCGTTGGGGTCCAGGAAGACCATTCCATAGGCCTGCTTCTCGATTCCGGCGGCGCCATGGCCGGCCACGATGTTGTTCTTCCGGTTGCCCTCGAATTCGACCAGCCCCAGGTTCGGCTTCTCCCAGGTGACCCCGTCGCGAGAGCGTGCGTAGCACATGTAGCGGCGCCAGCCGCTCCGGTCCCGCTCCACCTTCAGGGTGTGGCCCCCCGCCTCGTCGCGGTCGAAATTGGCCAGAGACTCGTACCACATGTGGTAGGTCTCGCCCACCTTCAGCACCGTGCCGTACAGGCCCACTCTCCGGCTCTCCCAGGGGTGTTCCTGGGCGATGGTCATCTCGCCCGTCTTTCGAGGAGGATGAACCTGCAACCGGACTCCCTGGGAGGATTCCAGGAACCGATGGTCGATGAAGACCTGGCGCCGGTCACCGATGTCAAGCGGGGACGCGGACTTTCCCCAAGCCGGCGGCGCCGTGAGCAGGAACAACGTCAGGCAGGCGAGCGGACCTCGCGGAGCGGATGTCGGCAGGCGCTCGAAGCTTGTCATGGGGGTCCTTTCCGCCGGACTCGGAGATCAGTTCGACGACGTGGCGCTCAGGATGCGCCAGCGGCCATTCGCATCACAGGCTTCGTAGAAGAGCCGGAAGCGGCCATCGTCCAAGTCGATGACGCACGGCTCGGAGGCGTGCGTCTGGTCCCAGGGACCGCCGATGTCGAGACAGGGCTCGGGATCCTTCCTCCAGTGCAGTCCGTCCCGGGAGACTGCCGTGAAGATCCGTCCGTGCATGGGATCGTGGGTCCAGGCGGCGTAGTACATTCGATAGGTGCCGCCGGCCAGGCGGAGCACTTCCGGCGCATACACGGCATAGTCCTCGTAACGGGTCTCCTGGGGAATGCGCACTCCCGGTTCCAGCTCGAAGTCGAGCCCGTCTTCCGAGACGGCGCTCACGATATGGTTCTGCGACGTCAGACCCGGCTTCAGAGGATGGGAGTAGTGGTGGCAATAGATCCGGTACCGGAGTCCGCCGTTCGAGCCCCGGAAATAGAGGCACCGGGGCGATCCGTAGGACCACCGGCCGTCGGCGACTCGAATCCCGGGCTCCGGCTCCCAGTCGAGTCCGTTTTCCGAGACGGCGCTCAGGACGCTGGTGGGACCCGACGCCGTCCTGGCTTCATAGTACATGCGGTACCGTCCGCCGGGCAGCGGGATGACGTCCGGACAGAGCACCCTGCGGTTCGCGTCGGGAGAGTGGACATCCAACCGAATTCCCGGATCCTTGAACCACACCGCGGCGTCATCGGACCTGGCGCTCAGAACGTAACCTTCCGACTCGACGACGGGACGGCCGAGGCCGAGTCCCGTGTAGTACATGCGGTAGCGCCCGTCCGGTAGCCGAATCACATTGGGAGTGAGGATCTTCGTGGAATCCAGCGGCGTATCCTGATCCACGGCGATGTGCGCATCCTTGACCCAGTTGCGCCCCGGATCACGCTCCGCAAAATGCACCGATCGAATGATCTCGGAAATCTGCACCGTGCGTGCCTTCGGACAAGCCGTATGCGATGGCCCGTGGCAGCGTTCGCCACGAACGGTCTCCGGGAGGCTACTGAAGCAGGAACCGTTCTTCAAGCCGATTGCCTCCCGGTTCGTAGGGGCGACCCTTGTGGTCGCCCGCCCGGCGTCACCTGCCGAGATCATCCGGACGGCCCTTCAGGATCCCCGCACCACGTCCCCGTGGTTGGCTTGGTCCTGGTCTGGTTCGGACTGAAGAGGGCACCCACAAGAAGAGTGCACCCACAAGGGGTGCCCCTACGGGGTTCGAATCCGAGGCTGGACCCCTTCCGAATACATGAATTTGCAGGACTGCAAGGGGGGGCTACCGTCGCGCGCGGCGCCAGAGCCAGATACGCCACAAGCCGCCGGGAACCAGCGTCAGGACAGACATCCCCGCCAGTATTTCCGACACCTTCAGAGACGAGTCCAGAGCAAACCCGGTCGCCGTTACGCCGAACGTGGACAGCAGAGTGAAGATGGCGTACTCGGTGGAGAAGACTCGTCCCCGTACTTTGTCCGGCACGGATTGGAGCACGAGCTGGGTGGAAAAGACCCAGATGATTCCGCCGCCGACCCCGGCCCACAGGCTTCCCAGGAGCACGGTCTCCAGGTTGATGAGAAGAGACGAGATCCCCAGGCCCAGAGCGCTCAGGAAATAGCCGGCGAACAGGGCCAGGCGGAGCCGGTCCGGCCGGTCCGCGGTCCACAGGCGGGCGGCGATGGGGCCGATACCCGTCCCCAGTCCGGTAGCGGAAAAGAGCAGACCGAGGCTGATTCCGCCCGCTTGGCCCAAGGGAAACAGACTGCGGCCGATGACCACCTTGACGACCTGGAATCCCTGGGTATAGACCAGAGCGCTCACTCCCTTGTGGAGGGCCGTCACCAGGATATCCCGGTTGTTCCGGAGGTAGACGAGACCCTCCAGGTATTGGACCACGGCAGTCTCGAACAGGCCGCGGCCGAGCGTGTCGGGCGTTTCGGGTGTCTTCCGGTACTGCACTCCCAAGAGGATGACGGCCGATACCACGAAGCTGAGGGCGTCGATGATGAAGGCCGGATAGATGCCCCAGGTCCCGGCGACGAGTCCTCCCAGCGCTGCCCCGAACGCGAGCATCACCGACCAGGT
>JAJDTT010000091.1 GCA_022827025.1 Acidobacteriota bacterium | reverse complement strand
GTCAAATGATACAGGACAGTACTGACACAACACCCAATCCGATACATGGAAACAAATATCCAGTTAGAGAGTAAGTCTAGCGAACCGTAACCGGCGCTATTTCAATGATTTGCTATGGCTTGAGGGGGCAGTGAAGTTCCGCTTAAGTTTCAGGCTAAGCCAAGGACATGGCTGATTCCGTTCTCTTCAATCATCAGGAGGGCGGAACGCGACCTAATACAACGCTCAAGGAGCAATTGCAAGGTGGCTCGCGCCCGGGTCGAATTCCGAGTCTCGCCTCCGAACAAGGTACGACGTGAGCCGCCGCTGGCCGGTTGGGGAAGTTGAAAGGCATCGCCCTTCCCGGTCACCTCTCCGCAAAATAGAGCACTCTGGACCCGGAGGACAGCTCCTGGCGGCGGTGGATTCGGAAGAACTTTCCCAGGCACTCCTCGAAGTAGTCCATCCGGTAGTCGGCGTACTGGTCTTCCTTGTTCCGCAGGAGCATCCGGACCATGGGGTCGTCCCGGCGCACGAATTCGATGACCAGGGAGCCTCCCAGCCCCGAGAGCCATTCGACGAGCTCTTCCAGTGGAATGTTGGCGTCGATGACCATGTGATGGATCAGGGCCAGGCAGAGGACCAGGTCCGGGGTCCCGCGCCGGGTCAGGGACGTCCGCTCCGTACAGCGCCACCCCAGGGACGGCGAGGGATCGGCCAGGTTGACCACCAGCGGCAGTATGTTGCCGGGACCCTCCCGGCGCAGGTCCCGGTAGAGGAGGTCCACCGAGGCCGAGTCCCGCTCCATGGCCAGGACGTACCCGGAGCCGGCCGCGGCCAGTCGCGAGTAGTCGCCCGTGTTGGCGCCCAGGTCCCAGGTCGTCTTCCATCGTCTTCGACCCACCGCCCGGCGGACGAACTCCCGCTTCGCCTCCCGGTCGGGCTGGGAATAGCTGTTGTCCCCGGCGTATCCGGTCCACTGGGAGGCCGGGGGAGTCCATCTCAGTCGTGAGACCAGCCGGGTCAGGCGCCTGACGTTGGAGAGAATCGCCTTTCGGTTGAAGCCGGCGTCCTTGAGCAACTGCGCGGTGCTCTCCCGGCGGGCCCCGTATTTCTCCTGGAATCGGCTCTGGAGCCAGACGTGAAGGGGGACTCCGGAGCGGAACAGGTCCCGGGCGGAGAGTACGTCCCGGCACTCCCGCGGCGAGATTCCGTCGAGACTCCCTCTCAGCCAATGCTGGAACGGCAGGTTTCGATATGCCTGCAACATCAGCGGGTACAGGAAGAGGCTGCAGAACTGACGGTATCCGGTCCAGGCTCCCCCCGGGGGCAACGGCTCGAAGGAGGGAATGTCGATGAAGACGGGCCGGGCGCCGTTCCATTGAACGTTGTAAGGGGTGGCGTCCTTGAGGATCATCCCCTCCGCCAAGGACTCGGAGATCAGGCGCAGTTGCAGCAGCGCGGCCTCCCGCAGCATTTGGAACGACCACTCGTAGGGGTAGGAGACGTAGGGGATGGTCTCATGGCGCAGAATTCCCGCCCAGTCTCCGGGTGGAACTTCCGTTGACGCCAACCCGCCGGCATCGGCCAGGCGAGTCTTGACGACACACCCTTCCTCCACCAGCCGGGGAAAAAACCGGGTCTTCTCCAATGCGTGCCAGGCTGCGAGAGACTGCCGGCTCAGGGCGCGATAGACGGCGCCGTCCCTGTAATAGACGCGGCCGTGGCGATCGCGGAACGATCCGGGCTCACTTCGAACTTCAGGCATGGGCGAGGAACGTTTCAACTCGGACCGGGTCGCTTGAGATCCGTTATTCTGTCTTCCGGCCGGTCCGCTCCAGGGATGCACCGGTCTCGTCCGGAGCGGCGGACCGGACTCCAAAGGCGGACCTGATCCGATGCCAGACGACTTTGCCCAAGACGGCCACCCCGGCGATACCCCCCAGCAGCAGTTGAAGAAAGAGACTCCCCGATCCGGGGTCCAGGTAGGCGAGAGGTGTCCAGATCATGATCTTGCCCTTTACGGCTCCGGCAAGCAGGTTCCGGGCAACTTGCCGATGCGCGCGATTGTAGCAGAGGGCAAAGAGAAAATGAGGAAAGAGTGAAGAAGAGATCAAGCGAGCGTGGCGTTGCGGCCGGTGGCGGCGCCGGCGTCGCTCCACGGCGGGTTTCGGCAGGGGCTGTTAAAATACGTTCGTCATGAAGACGCCGGAGAGCATCCTGGAGCGCGTATACCGCGGGCGGCGGCTGGAGCCGTCCGATGCTCTCGTCCTGTTGAAGTCCGGAGAATTCCAGCAGTTGGGTCAGGCCGCCGATTGGATGCGCCGCCGACTCCATCCGGACGGGGTCGTCTCCTTCCTGGTGGACCGGAACATCAACTACACCAACGTGTGCGTCGCCCGATGCACCTTCTGCAACTTCTACCGGCGGCCCGGTCATGACGAAGGTTACGTCCTGTCCAATGAGACCATCTTCAGGAAGGTCGAGGAGACCCTGGCGCTGGGCGGGACCGGAATTTTGATGCAGGGGGGCATGCACCCCGATCTCAAGATCGACTATTACGAAGAACTGCTCAGCTCCATTCGGGATCGTTACCCCGCCATCCACCTTCACTGTTTCTCGCCGCCGGAGATCGTCGTCCTGGCCCGGCTCAGCCGGCTCTCCCTCCGGGAATCGATCCGAAGGCTGAAGGCGGCGGGACTCCAATCCATTCCAGGCGGCGGCGCCGAGATCCTGACCGAGAGGATGCGGCGGGAAATCAGTCCCGGCAAGTGCACCGCCCGGCAGTGGCTGGAGGTGATGCGCGTCGGCCACGAAGAAGGATTGCCCACCACCGCCACCATGATGATCGGAGGCGGAGAATCCCTCCAGGAGCGGGTCGAGCATCTGGAGGGCATCCGCAGTCTTCAGGACGAGACGGGAGGGTTCGTGGCCTTCATTCCGTGGAACGTCCAGTTGGAGGGGACTCCCATGCAGGAGTCCATCCGCCGGGAGGTTCCGGCGGTGGAGTACCTCACCCTGTTGGCGGTGGCCCGGATCTATCTGGACAACATCGTCAACCTCCAGGTCTCCTGGTTGACCCAGGGACTGCCGGTGGGCCAGATCGCGCTCCACTTCGGCGCCAACGACGTGGGCAGCATCATGATCGAGGAGAACGTGATCAGCACCGCCGGCGCCCACTACACGGCCCGGCGCTCCGACCTGATTCGGTTGATCGTCGACGCCGGCTTCACTCCTGCTCAAAGAAACTCCGTCTACAGCACCTTCAAGAAAATCGCCTGATTCCAAACGGCCGCCCGGCTTCTCGATTCCCCCAGTTTGACTCCGGTGGGCGAATTGTGTATAAAATTGCATTCTCCCTGGAAATGAATAAAAAATTGAGACAGGAGGCCATCGTCCGAATCGTGGAGACCGAGACCATTTCCAGTCAGAAGTCTTTGCGAAAGGCGTTAATGGAAAAGGGGTTGAGTGTCACCCAGGCCACGCTCTCCAGGGACCTGAAGGAACTGGGCGTGATCAAGACAGTGGACGACGAGGGGGGGTATAAATATGCGTTCCGGGAGAACCGACGCGCTCCGTTCTTTCGGAGTTGCGAGGTCAGCGGAAACCTCCTCGTGGTGCGGACGGATGCCGGGATGGCTCCGGCTGTCGCCTACCGGATCGACGAGATGGGTCTGGCGGGGGTCCTGGGCACGGTGGCGGGCGAGGACACTCTCCTGGCCGTCGTCGCCGACGGCCACGACGCCCGCCAGGTAAGGCGCGAGCTGGGAGTTCGGGGTGGAGGTCCCGGCTGGCGGCGAAACCGGTGACGCCGCCGGTGAAAGAGTAAGAAACGGAAAGGGTCAAGCTGGTGCAAGAGGTAAAGAAGATCGTCCTGGCCTATTCGGGCGGATTGGATACTTCCGCCATGCTCCATTGGCTGAAGGCGAAGTATGGATGTCCGGTCCTGGCTTTCCTGGCCGATGTGGGGCAGGGGGAGGACCTGGAGGAGATCCGGGAAAAGGCGCGCCGAACCGGTGCCGACGAGGTGGTGATCTCGGATCTGAGGCGCTCGTTCGTGGAAGAGTTCGTCTTTCCCGCGGTCCAGGCCCACGCCGTCTACGAGGGTGAGTACCTGCTGGGAACCTCGCTGGCCCGGCCCGTGATCGCTCGGGAGCAGGTTCGGGTCGCCCAGGAATGGGGGGGCGACTGCGTCGCTCACGGCGCCACCGGCAAGGGGAACGACCAGGTCCGCTTCGAGCTGACCTACCAGTCTCTCGCCCCGGGCATCCGAGTCCTGGCCCCGTGGCGCTCCTGGGAATTTCGGGGCCGGCAGGACCTGATCCGCTATTCGCGGGAACACGGAATCCCCATCACTTCGACGGAGGAGAAGCCGTACAGCATCGACCAGAACCTGATGCACACCTCGTACGAGGGAGGCATCCTGGAAGATCCCTGGAGCGCGCCGCCCGAGGACATTTTCCTGAGAACCGTGGCGGTGAGCGAAGCTCCCGACAGGCCCCGGGACCTGATCATCGGCTTCCACCAGGGGGTCCCGGTCCGGCTGGACGATCGGGAACTGGGTCCGATCCCGATGCTCGAGGAGTTGAACCGGCTGGGTGGCGGCCATGGCATCGGGCGGGTCGACCTGGTGGAGAACCGCATGGTGGGGATGAAGTCCCGGGGTGTCTACGAGACGCCGGGAGCGACCATTCTTCACAAGGCCCATCGGGCCCTTGAATCGTTGACGCTGGACCGGGAGGCGGCGCACCTGAAAGAAGAGCTCTCGAGCCGCATGGCCACCCTGATCTACAACGGTTTCTGGTTTTCCCCCGAAATGAAGATGCTCCTGGGCCTGGTCCAGGAGGCGCAGGAGCGGGTCACGGGAGAGGTCAAGGTCCGGCTCTACAAGGGAAACTGCACCCTGTTGGGGCGCCGCTCTCCCTTGAGCCTCTACGACCCCGAGTACGCCACCTTCGAGACCGACGAAGTCTACAGTCAAGCGGATGCGGAAGGATTCATCCGCCTCAACGGGCTCCGTCTCCGGATCGCCTCTCTGCGGGACGGCCGGACACGCCAGGGCCGGGAACCGGTTGCGGCCGGATCCTGAGGATCGGACACAGAGGGAAGACCATGACCCGATCTCCCTGGGCAGGCCGTTTCGCGGAGGATCCGGACCAGGCGGTCCAGGACTACACCCGGTCTCTCCACGTGGACCGGCGATTGGCCGGCTACGACATCCGGGGCAGCCGGGCCCACGTCAGGATGCTGTTCCGGCAGGGGATTCTCAGCCGCCGGGACCGGGACCGGATCCTGCAGGGACTGGACCAGGTCGAGGAGGAGATCCGGTCCGGACAGTTTCCGTACCGGGACGAGTTGGAAGACATCCACATGAACATCGAGGTCCGCCTGTGCGAGCTGGTGGGCGAAGAGGGGCGCCGGCTTCACACGGGTCGAAGCCGCAACGACCAGGTGGCCGTGGATCTGAAGCTGTTCTGCCTGGACGCGGCGCTGGGGTGGCAGGAGATGATCCGGCGGGTTCAAGAGGCTCTATTGGCCCGGGCCCGGAGCCTGCAGCGCGAGCTCTTCCCCGGCTGGACCCATCTGCAGGCCGCTCAACCCGTCTCCTGGGCGCATTACCTGCTGGCCTACTGCGACATGTTCGACCGGGACCACCGGAGGCTGGCCGGCTACCGGCGCCTCCACAGCGTCAGTCCCCTGGGCGCCGGCGCTCTGGCCGGCAGCACCTTGCCTCTGGATCCGGGCTGGACCGCCCGGGAGCTGGGTTTCACCTCCAGCTTCGAAAACAGCTACGACGTGGCGGGGGACCGCGACTTCCTGCTGGAGCTGCTCCAGATCGCCACCCAGATCATGCTCCACGCCAGCCGCATGGCCGAGGACCTGATCTATTTCTCCAGCACGCCGGTGGGATGGGTGGAGCTTCCCGAGTCCCTTTGCACCGGCAGCAGCATGATGCCCCAGAAGAAGAATCCGGATCTGCTGGAGCTCTGCCGGGGCAAGACGGCCACGGTCCTGGGGCATGCCAGCGCCATGGCCACTCTTCTCAAGGGGCTGCCCAGCTCCTACAACCGCGATCTGCAGCAGGACAAGGAACACCTCTTTCCCGCCGTGGACACGGTGGGAGAGACGCTGGGGATCCTGACTCTGGTGGCGAGCCGGATGCGAGTGGTTTCGAGCCGAATCGGACCGGCGCTGGAGCGGGGGTTCCTCACCGCCACCGATCTGGCGGAACACCTGGTGTCCCTCGGGGTCCCGTTCCGGACCGCTCACGAACAGGTCGGCCGCCTGGTGGCCTATTGCGTGAAACAGAACCGGACGTTGCGCCAGCTCTCTTTGCGGGAAATCCGCAAGTTCGCGCCCCGGTGCGGTTCCGATGTCCGAGGCGTCTTGAAACCGGAGGGCGCCCTCGATCACAAATTCCACTCGGGGAGCACCGGGCTGGCCTCCATCCGGCAGCAGATCGCCCGCTGGGAGGACCGGCTCCGGAGCCACGGGAACGGAAATAATTCAAGGGAGGACCAGCCATGAGGGACTTCATCTCTCTGGCAGACCTGAGTCCCAGGCAGTGGAACCAGCTCCTGCATCTGAGCCGGGAGGTCAAGTCGCGCCCGTCCAATTTCAGGCGCATGATTCCGGGCAAGAGCATCGTCCTGATCTTCGAGAAGCCGTCGCTGCGCACCCGCCTGACCTTCGAGCTGGGCATCCAGCAGTTGGGAGGCGATGCCGTCTATCTCGACTACCAGGAGGCCAATCTGGGAGAGCGGGAAGCCCTGAGCGACGTGGCCAAGAACCTGGAGCGCTGGTTCGACTGCCTGGTGGCCCGCACCTTCTCCCACCAGGTGCTGATCCAGCTCTCGGAGTATGCCGGGTGCTCGGTGATCAACGCCCTGACCGACGAGGAACATCCCTGTCAGGCCCTGGCCGACGTCTTCACCCTGATGGAGAAGTGGTCGAACGTCGAAGGACGGACCCTGGCCTACATCGGAGACGGAAACAACGTCTGCGCGTCCCTGGTGCATGCGGCCGCCCTCTCGGGCATGTGCTTTACGGCGGTGACTCCGCGGAGCCGGCAGCCCTATGCGGGTTGGGAAGAGGATTTTCGGAAACTGTCCACCAACGCTCGCGCCACCTGTCATTGGAGCGACTCTCCGGACGGAATCCGGGGGGCCGACGCCGTCTATACCGACACCTGGGTCAGCATGGGCCAGGAAGGGGAGGCTTCCGAGAGGCTGGCCGAATTCCGTCCCTACCAGGTGACGCCCGAATTGATGGCCCGGACCGGCAAGGATTCCTTCTTCATGCACTGCCTTCCGGCCCACCGGAATCAGGAGGTGACCGACGCGGTCATCGATGCGCCCTACTCGCTGGTGTTCGAGCAGGCAGAGAACCGGCTTCACGTCCAGAAGGCGCTCTTGATGTGGCTGCTGGCTCCCAAGGAGGTGGACCGGTACCTGCACCTGGAGAAATGGGCGGCATGGAAATAAGCTCGAAGGGTCGAATCGAAGGGAGTGAAGATCAGTGAACGATTTCGAGACCGCTTCGACCAAATCGGAACCGATGACCCTTCTTCAGCGCGCCACCGGTGTCTTCTACCAGCCTCGGGACGTGATGAACGCGGTGGCCGGGAATCCCACCTGGGTGGCACCGTTGCTCTTGGTGTTGGGATTGGGAGTGTTGACCGCACTCCTGATTCCCGAGGAGGTCATGGAACAGTCGACTCGCAAGATGCTCTCCAAGATGCCGGGGGGTGCGGCGGCCGCGGCTGAGCTGGATTCTCAAGATTTCAGCCCGACCAGTGTGACGAACCTTCTTTCCATCGTGTTCACCACGATCATCACCGGTTTGTTGATCGCTCTATGGGGCCTGCTCCTGTTTCGAGGCATATTGGGAGGCGAAGGACGTTTCAAGCAATATTTCTCCATGGTCCTGATCACGGGAGTCATCGCTTCCGTGGGCGGTCTGGTCAGCATTCCGCTTCAGATTCAATCGGGCGATCTGTTTGCGTTCCTCAGCGTGGGGACACTTCTGCCCTTCTTGGGAGAAGGATTTTTTCGGACCTGGATGAGCGCCATCAGCCTCTTCACCATCTGGCAATGCATCGTTCTGGGCATTGGGGCCACCTGCATCGACGAGGACCTGGGCCGGGTCGGCGCCACCCTGGCCTTTCTTTTTCCTTTCGTCGCCATCGCCATGATCGGCTCCGCCGTGTGGCAGGTGTTTTCGTAACGGGTTGAAGAACGGGATCTGACGGAGCGCCGGCAAGTGATCGGCCTGCCACTTTCCACAATCAACGCGGCTGGTCGGGCTGGATGAAAAACCCGTAGGTGTTGGTGTCGCGGCCGTCGTAAATGATGCTGTATTGCACCATCAACTCCTTCGGAGCGCCGTTTTTCCGATCGACAAGGCAGTTGTGGCTGTACCCGTCAAGATGCCGGGCGTCGCTGCTGACGATGATCCCCTTACCCCAGTTGATTCCGTCGTCGGACTGGTAGAGAACGAAACGGCCGCGTCCCTCTCCGACGCTTCCCGACCGTCCGTGCAGGTAGTATTTGCCCCCCAGGTAGGCCAGTTCCGGGTCGCGGATCTTCTGGTCCACGTAGGCCCTCTCCTGCGGGCTCCAGGTCTCTCCCCGGTCCCCGCTGATGGTGTAGTAGAAATGGTATTCATCCCGGTGGGTGTAGGCTCCGGCCAGCAGGCGGCCATCCTCCATGATGCACATGGCGCCGTACCACTTGTCGGGGTCCAGAGACAACGTACTCCGCCGGGTCCAGGTCTGCCCGTCGTCGGTGCTGGCGTACAGCACATGGTGACCCGCGTTGCTGTCGAAGAGGACGTAGTTGGTTGGGCCGTCCACCGCCACCGCGCACGGATACCCCGTGAAGTCGCCGTCGATGGGCGCATACTCGGTCCAACTTGAGCCGTGGTCGCGGCTGATCATGATCCCGCTGCCGGTCCGGCTGTTGTCCAGCAGGAAATGGGTCAGAAACAGGACGGCGGTGCCCTGTTCCGTGACCAGGCCCTCCTCGACCCAGACCGGATGCTCCGGATCTCGCAGGTATTGGTCGTAGGAATACGGGAATTTGTTGTATCTCTGCCAACTCGTCGCTCCGTCGTCGCTGACGGCGTACTCGCTCCAGCCGTCCAGGTTGTGGTCGCTGGCATTGGAATGGAAGGCCACGATTCGGCTGTCGGCGTACTGCATGCAGACGGGACCCCCATGGGAGTTGCGCCCCGGATGGTCGTTCTCGAAATCGACGATGACGTCGCCGAAGATCTCGTCCCCCAGGCGCGATTCCGGATCGTGATCGTAGACCAGAGCACTATCGATCCGGTCATACGGCTTCAGACTGTCCACCAGGATCTCGTCGCTCCACTGGATGTTGTTGCCGGTCTCGGTGATCCCGACGGCGATGACGGAGGCGTGGAAGTCGCTTTGGCCCTCCGGAACCCGCAGGCACATCTCGATGATGGTGGGCTCGCTGAAATCCCAGGGAAACTGGGGTTGGTGCCGTCCGGAAACGGGCAGTCCGCCAGGTTCGCCGATGAGGTTCCCGTCCAGGTCGAAGGACCGGTAGCGCAGTTCAGTGCCGGGCGGCGCGGCTTGTCCCGGCTCTCCGGCCACCACGGCGAATCCCACGTCCCGGCCGGTTCCGAAGACGCCGGTCAGGACCCGGCAGTCGCCGTCGGAAAGCCACTCCCCGGGCCGCTGACCCGCAACGGAGAAGATCTCGTCGATCTCTCCGGTGGATTCGTGTTCCAGCAGATACCGGCCTTGAACATCCAGTGAGCCGGAGGAGCAGGGAGCCCTGGTGAAAACCGAAACCGCTCCGACCGCCAATTCCGCCGGATCGGCCGGAGTCAGGGTAATGATTCGGGCTCCCCCTGCGGGCAGATGCGTCCGGATGAAATTCCCCTCCGCTGCCCGGCCGTCGAACAGGGCTTCCGGGGCCTCGGAAGAGCCCTGGTGAAAGAGCAGCGCCAGGTCGCAGGCCCGCCCGACCGGACCCGCGTTGGTGACGACGATCTCGGTCCGGGAGATATTCCGTCCCAAGGGCCCCATCACCACCTGGGGCAGAGTCGCCGCCGTCGTGCATCCGGCGGTGTCCCAGATGGATCGGCAGTAGGGCGCGTCCACGTTGAAGTCTGGTCCGTCCAGGGTTTCCTCGCCCGGCGTCCAGGCCCGCGCACTGGCGGCGAAACGGGATTCCGAGCTCTTCCGGGTGGTTTCAGCAGCGGTGGCTCCGGAAATGGCGCCGGTCCAAACGGCAAGAATCAGTATCCAGATCATGGGCCGAGAATAGGTCCCAAGTTGACTTACGTGCAAGGCACTCCTCCTGAGGACTTCCCCCATTTTTCTGTTGGTTCGGGAGAACCGGTAGGGGCACCCCTTGTGGGTGCCCTCTTTCGTTCCCGTATCCATCGACGGCCTGGGGAGGGGGACACACAAGGGTCGCCCCTACGACGGCTTCTTTCACATCTTCGTCAGTTCGACCGATTCCGCGTGGTGTCACCGCGTAGCCGTGAAGCGGTAATCGGTCTATGGCAAACTGAACCCGCCATGGCACCAGGTTCCCGGCCGGCATTTGCGCTCGTCTGGCTCCTCCTGAATCTGCTTGCTGTTCCATGGAGTCTCGCTGGAAACCAAGGGAATACGGCCAGACTCATTCGCCAGCACTACTCCGAGGCGCTCGACGCCTACCAAAAGGGACAGTTCCAATCAGCTCTCTCCACCCTTTCGGAACTCCTGGAGTTGGCGCCGCAAGTCGCCGAAGCTCACAACCTGATGGGGATCATCCACCAGAGGATGAACCGGCCTCAACTGTTTGAAGAATCCCTCCAGAAGGCCATCGAGCTCAGGCCCGACTACGTCGAGGCCCGAAGAAACCTGGCTCTTCACTGGGTCCGGCGAGGCAGGTTGCAGCAGGCGCTCCAGCAGTTCCGAAAGTTGTTGGAAATCAGGCCCGATTCGTCGGACATTCACTATCGAATGGGTGTCATCTACGCTGAACAAGATCAATTCAAGAGTGCGGTCGACCACTTGGAAGAGGCCGGGAAAGACCCTCAATTCCACAGCCGCCAATTCTATCGGCTGCTCGGAGAGTGTTATGTGGCCCTGGAAAGACCGGAGGCCGCGGCCGGCAGGCTGGAGCAGGCAAACCGGCTGGGTGACGACAGCTTCGAGCTCTGGGCCACGCTGGCGGCGGCCTACGAAAAGACGGGACGCCTGGATGAGTCGATCGCCAGCCTCAAGAAAGCCCTGGCACGCAATCCCGGCAACTGGAAGTTGAGGTTTTCATTGGCTTCGGCGCTGTTCGAGCAGGAGGAGGATGAGAGCTGTCTGGAGGAACTGCGGCGTTGGCCCGAATCCGAGAAGAACGCAGAGTACTTCAACCTCGTGGGCGCGGCGAACGCCAGGCTGGGGCAAGTCGTAGAAGCGGGCAAGGCCTTCGAAAAGGCCATCCAACTGCAACCCCGAAACCTGGAGTCCTACTACAACTTAGGGCTGCTGCTCTTGCGGGCCGACGCCTACGACGAAGCGATTGCCGTACTCGATCAATCCTTGGTGCACGTTCCGGAGTCTCCACAGTTGCTGAGGGCACTGGGATTCGCTCAGCAGCTCAAAGGGAGGTTCGAGGCGGCTCAGCGCACATTTTCAAGATTGGTTGAGATCCGGCCTTCAGACAGCTCCGGCTTCTTTTATCTCGCCAGTTCGTACCTGGAAGCCGGGCAGCCGGAGAACGCACTCTCGAATTTCGAGAAGGCGCTCCGGCTTTCCCCGGAGGACGGGCGCATCTACTACCTCCAGGGTCTGATCCACTCCCAGCAGGGCGCGGAAGATCGCGCTCTGGCGCTGTTCAATCGATGCCTCGAATTCGATCCGGACTTTGTTCACGCCCTCTTTCAGCGAGCAAAGATCCTCTTCACGCGCGGAAACCTCGACGCGTCGCTGCGAGACAGCCGCCGGGCGATCGAAATCGATCCCGGGTTCCCCCAGGCCCATTTCCAGGCCGCTCAGGTATTGGCGAGACTGGGACGCCGGGAAGAGGCGCAAGCGCGGCTCAAGACCTACCGTGAACTCCAAGCCAAGAACGTCGACAAGGAGTTCCGAATCTTCAAGCCTTGATCTCAGCCAGACGACTCAGAATGATGCGAACGTCGCCCGGCCGCAGATTCTCCGGGAAGATGATCACTTTACCCTTGGAAGCGAAGCTCTCATAGACGGCAATGATGGGGTCGCCGTCCTGCAGAGCGTTGATCAAGCCGTGGGCGTCCAAGCCGTACTTCCCGCGGTCGACCTGGATATGGGCCGCCGGCACCATCCTGCCTCCCGGTTTCGGAAACTGGAACTTTCCACTCAGACCTTCGATCCGGTTCACGCCTTCCACGAGGGAACGGATGGTCTCCTTCCAGTGCTGCAGCTCCGCCTCCAGATCCCTCTCGGCATAACGGGTCAAGGCGGTCATGAGGCCGACGATTTCCTCTTTGCCCACCTTGAACCCCCGTCCGATTCCATGGTGCGGGGGGCCGGGAAGGATGCCCTCCTCGATCAGATTGCGGGAACTCCAGGTTTCGGGAAATACGTCCATGTCCTGATGCTGCAGCGCGGCTGCCAGAATCAGTTCCTTTCGACCGCAAATAAAACCGCTGGACTGGGGGCCACGGATGTGTTTTCCGCCGCTGAAGACCACGAGATCGGCTCCGTGGCCGATAAATCGGCGGAGATTCTCCCGGGGCGGCAGTTCCGCGCTCGCATCGACGATGACCGGGACCCCTTTGCCGGCGGCGATATCCGTGACCCGGTCGATGGGCAGGCTGCCGTCTGCGATCCCCGCCAGGTAAAAGACCGCAGCGGTCTTCTCGTCGATGGCCCGCTCCAGCTCATAGGCGAATGTGGCGTAGTTGTAACCGATCTCCTTGACCCTTGCTCCCGCCGCTCTCAATGCATGGTCATAATCGTTGCGGTGCCCCCGCTGAATGATCACTTCGTTCTTCATCCCCGTCGCGTCGGGCAAGCGATTCATCTTTTCGGGATCGAGTCCCGTCATGCAAGCAGCCATGGACAGGGTGAGTCCCGCCGCCGCGCCTGAAGTGACATAGCCGGCTTCGGCGCCTGTGATCCGGGCGATGGTCCTGCTTGCAGCCTCCTCCAGATCTTCAATTCGAACGAAGGACCGGCTGGCTTCCTGCATGGCCTGCATCACCTGAGGGTCCATGATGCAGCCGCCGACCTTGGTGCTGAAACTTCGTCCGTTGATCACTTCACGGACGCCCATCCGATGGTATACGGGGTTCCTCGTCAGACCCATCAGCGCTCAGCCTTCCTCACTGCCAGGGCACGGCCAGGGTTGCTTACGGTCAGGCATCGGACTTGTTCATCCGTCACCCCCGCACCTTTCAACCCGGGCAGGAATTGTCTTTGCAAATACGCGTATCCCTTGCCTCCGTACGCCAGGAGATGGCTCTTCATGCAGATATCCAGCGAGAGCATGATCTGGTTCAGGTGGCCAGCCGAGATCAATTCCAGGATATTGGCAATGCGGACGCTGTCGTCCGGATAACCGTCGCCGACATATCCGATATTGTCGATTCCCAGGAACACTCCCCTCTCGGCGATCGCCAGAAATCGATCCGGTACCGGACGGTCTCCCAAGTGACTGATGACGATACGGTCGCAAGGCACGCCCTCCTCTTGCAGGAGATCGATCTGCTCGAGAGCCAGCTCGCCAAAATGCGTGGTGTGAGTCCAGATACTGACGCCGGTTCTTTTCTGGGCTCGGGCCGAAGCTCTGAACACCTTCTCCTGGGCCGGTGTGATGGAGTAACGTTCCGTCCCGATCTCTCCGATGAACCCGGCCCGGATTCCACTCTCCCCCTCTCCTTCCCGGAGTTCCCGAACCATCAGGTCAGCCAGTTGGTCGGTGGACCTCTCCTGGATTTCCGGCGGATAGACTTCCTCGCGGTACCAACCCGTCCCCATCACGATGTTCACGCCGGTCGACCGGGAGATGCGTTTCAGGGCATGCGGGTCCCGGCCCAGTCCGATGCTGGTGCAATCCACCAGGGTGCGGCCGGCCGCCTTCTTGTATTCGGACAATTCCCGTACCGCCAGCTTCTCCTCATCCAGGATGTTGTTGTAACTGGGAAACAGCGGCCAGAGGTCGCAGATCAGGTGTTCGTGACAGAGGGTGAAACCAGCGTCTTCCTGGGAAATGGAACCTAAAACGGTAACGATTTCACCCTGGCTTGACATCAACTCCATTGCTCCCTAAGTTGGCTCCAAACCGAATAGACCGTTCACCAAGATAGACCGGGGACCAGTTGAAGTCCACTTCAGGACGCTGGCGTGAAGGCCTGAGATCCGTAGAGGCCGGGGTGTGGTCCCGGAGTCCCGAGAGGAAGAAAATTATGTTTTCCGCCAAGAGAATGTTGATCGTCTTCTGGTTTTTCCTCCCGCTCCCGGCGCTTTGGGCCACGCCGCGCGTGATTCCCATGCCACAAACCCTGGAAACCGGGTCGGGAGTTTTGAAAAGCGGTGCGGGAGCTTCCGGCGCCTGGGTTGTGGCCCGCCCGTCGCGCGGCCGAATGCTGGAGCTTGCGGAGGAGTTTCTTCAGAAGGAGGCCGGCGGGAGTGGAGTTCAGCTCCAGATGGCGCGGGGATGTTCCGGTTCCCCCTGCATACTGCTATTGGACTGGAGCCGAATGGAGAATCGAACCTATCCGATTCTAAGACTCCTTTCCGATGCCGACCGCAAGGTGCTCAATGATTCCAATGACACCGGCCAGGCTTATGTGATCAAGACGGATCTCCAAGGCCAACGGATACTTCTGCTGGGATCGGCTCCCCAGGCCGTGCTCTACGCGGCGACCACTCTGGTGCAGCTTTGGTCAGTAAAGGACGGGGAACTGGCCATCCCTGAAGTGGAAGTGAGGGACTACCCGGACTTCAAGTACCGGGCCGCGGCGGACTGGCTCATGCGTGCCGAGCTCAACCGGTGGGGCTACGACTGGGGAGATGGCAGAAGAGCCTACATGGAACGGATCAAGCGCAAGCTCGATTTCTGTGTGCGCTTCAAGATCAACATGGTCTTCTTCGACGGCTTCGGGTGGACTGCCGAAAAAACACCCGGCTACGGCGCGATGATGCGGGAACTGAACTCCTATGCCCGTGAACGTGGGATCAAGCTCGTCTATGCGGGATTCGGCGCCAACTTCGATCCCCTGAAGGTCGAGCCCGAGCACAACATCGGGAAGGTATTTCTGAATCGGAGCAGCTACCCCAACGGGCCTCTATACGCGTGTTACGGTGAACTCCGAACACCCCTCCACCCCACGATGGGCACCTGCCGCTCGAACGAGGCGCAAAACCGGCAGATCGTCGGGGCGATCACCGAGTTGGTTCGCACGGTGGAACCCGGGGCCTTGTACATCCATCACGAGGACACGGGGCACTACAAGAGCAACGTGGAACGTTGGAAGGCGCGCGCTCCGGGGTGCAAGAGCCGATGGCCCAACGACGATTTCGCCGCCATAGACGGTGGCGCCGGAGCCCTCGCCTATCGATACGGGCAGATCGTCGAGAGCGTCCAACGAGTGCGCAACCCGGATACCGGCTACGACGCGGCGCGCGATTGCACCATTATCCTGATCTCGCCTCCCTACGGGATCGATTCCGGGCGGTCCGGGCTGGCGGACGTCGACACCGATGAAGATCTCAACTGGGAGAAGACCCTCGAATTCTGGGCCAACGCCGTATCGCTGTTGCCGTCGCAAGATAATGTCGAGGTCGGCTTTCGAGAGATTTTTCCCCGCCAGGGAACGGGTGAACCATGGATTCAATCGTTCAGGAAGAGAATGGCCTCTCGAGGGTTGAGCGATAAATCCTTCATGTTCTTCTTGGGGGGCGCCGACCAATATTCCGGTGGCGTCTTCAACTATCCGTATGCCGCGACTCCGGTCATGAACGGAATATTTGAAGGCGCTGAAGCGATCTACAATTTCAGTGGAGGCGTCCACCAGGAGCCGTTGCAGGTCGTCAACGCCGAATTCAGCTGGAATGCCGATGCCCCCGGCTCCCAACGGCCGAAAACCTTCGAGACGGCTCTGGCCGCATGGAACCGGCTCCGGTCGAACCAGGAACTTCCGGAGGAGGTGTTCGGTTCCGGAGGACTGTTCGAAGAGGCGTGCGTTCGAATCTACGGGGCGAAGACGGGCAAGGTCATGGCGCGTTTCTTCAACTTCTTCGAGCCGCTCGGGGACGATGAGATTCCCGCCTTTTACCCCAGGAAGGTCTATCCGAACGCTGTCTTCTGGAGGCTCTTCCAAGCTGACAGCGCCTATTGGGGATCGGGGTCGGCGGGAAGCCGCTCGCTGGAAGACACGGAGGATGCCGCCACGGAAATCCGAATCAGGGGGCGTGTGCGGACCTATTCGGCCCAGGATTACGCTCTCTTGCAACGACGGATAGCTACGTTTTGGAGGCAGCTTGCCGAGGTCAACCGAAAAGGGAAGCGAATGGTGATCGAAGCCCTCGGCGCCGGCGACGTGAGGGAGGACGCCGTGCCGGACCTGCGCCACCTGGAGCGCTGCCTGGAAGTGGGAATCCGGTTTGGGGGTCTCCTGGCGTCCTACCATGACGCGATCGGTAGTCGGGTGACGGGATTGGACGGACAAGAGGAAATCAGGGAGATCCTTACCGGGATCGAGCGGGTCTGGACTTACCTCGAAGACACCTTTTCGTTTGACACGGTGGATCCGAAAGGCGGCGACCTGTCGAGTTGGGTGCTGACCCTCGAGGAACTGAGAAGCAACCTGGTGGCGCGGGCTCAGTCGACGTCCCGTCAAGGCGTCGAGTTTCGTTAGCAGAAAGGACAGGGTGCAGCCATGAATCGATGGAGTATGTCCGGACTGCTCAGTGCAATCCTCCTGGTCATCAACGCACAAGCCTTGGAGGGTAAGCCCCGGATCATTCCCACACCCCAGCACCAGGTTTGGGGTCAGGAAACGGTCCGGTTCGAGCAAGGATCGAACACGTCTCGACTGGTTCTCGCCGAAGGAGCTTCGGGCAAGGAGCGTTTGGCGGCCGATTTGATCCACTCCGAGAACCGCCTGGTCTTCCCCCCGCCCACAGTCCTGGAAGGGTCCGGACCTCCGCCAACTACGGGTGGGATTCACTTGGTGAACTGGAGCCGTGACGGCATTCTGAGGAAACAGGCCGACTCCATTCTCGAAGCAGCCGATCGGGACCTGCTCTCCGATCCTGACCGGGCCGAACAAGGCTACGTCGTCAAAGTCATTCCAGGAGACCGACCGCAAGTCTGGCTGATCGGCGGGAGTGCTCAGGGTGTTCTCTACGCTGCCGTTTCATTGCTTCAGGTGATGAAGCCCGAAATGAATGCGGTTTCGGTCCCGCAAGGCTCACTTCGTGATTTTCCGGATTTTCGATATCGGGCCGCGGCCGACTGGTTGCTGTTCGCGGAAATCAACCGCTGGGCCTATGACTGGGGTGACGGAAAGCAGGCCTATGTCCAGCGCATCAAGAGGAAAATCGACTTCTGTCTTCGCTACAAGATCAACCTGGTTTTCTTTGACGGGTACGGGTGGAACCGTGAGAAGTTCCCCGGCTACTCGAGAATGATGAGGAAGTTGAACAGCTACGCTCGAGCGCGAGGCATCAAGCTCCTGTTTGCCGGGTACGGCGCCAACTACGGCAGTATCGTCCGCCCCGAACACAATGTCGGCAAGATCTGGTACAACCGCGATCGATATCCGGACGGAACGATCTATTCCTGCTTCGGAGAAAACCGTCCGGGGCGTGGCATCGTGGGAACCTGTCGCGGGAACGAGGCGCTGAACCGGCACAAAGCCGCCGAGATGGCCGACTTTGTCCGCTCCGTAGAGCCGGGAGCGCTCTACATCCATCATGAAGACCGCGGAATCGGTGATCCCAACATCGACTATCACCTGACCAATTACGAACTCTGGGTCACCTGGAAAAAGAGATGCTTTCGTTGCCGCAACAAATGGCCCAACGACAGCCTCCTCACCAAAGACGGCGGGGCCGGAGCCGTGGCTCATGCTTACAGCGAACTCCTGCGGGCCATCCGAAGCGTCAAGAATACCGACTCGGGCTATGATGGCGCCCGCGACTGTACGGTCATGTTCCTCAGTCCCGGATACAATCCCTTTCCCACCCTGCCCAGCGACTGGGAGAATCACCTGATCTTCTGGGAGAACGTGGTGTCGCTGCTTCCCGACGACGAGAATTTCGAGATCGGCTTCCGGGAGGTCTTCCCTCAGCAGGGAACCGGCGTCCGGTGGCTCGATGCCTATCGCCAAAGGTTGGGAAGCCAAGGTCTGAACACCCGCACCTTCCTCTTCTTCCTGGGTGGGGCTGATCTCTATTCAAGGGATTCCTTCAACTATCCCTTTGCGGGGACTGCGGCCATGAATGGGATCTTCAAAGGAGCTGAGACGATCTACAACTTCAGTGGGGCCGTCTTCCAGGAGCCGCTTCAGCTCTTCAATGCGGAGTACAGTTGGAACGTGAATGCCCCCGGCCACGTCATTCCGAGCCGCTACGAAGAGACCAGATCGACTTGGAGGGCGTTGATGAACAATCGGCGTCTGGCGCCGGAGATCACCGGTCCCACCGGCTTTCTCGCCGAGGCCTTCCGCCAGCTCTACGGCGACGATGCGGGCGCGAAAATGCATCGGATTTTCAACTTCTACCGGAATCAGCGCCGGGTTGAAGTGCCGGAAGGGATCGGCAGCACGATCATGGCCACCCACTACGACCGGACGGTGGACCAGGTCTATGGAAGTGAAATCGATCTTCTGGTCCCGGTGGCGGCCGAGAGACTGTATCCCCTCTCGATCCTCTGGCGAATTCTGGACATGGACCTGGTATCGGGAGGTCCGGAATTGTCGGCGCGGACCAAAGAAGTGATGGCGCTGGTGGGCGTCGACTCCGTGGAATGGCAGAGACGATGGGCGGAACTCTGGCAGACTTACGACGAGGTCAACACCGAAGCGGTCGCGCTTGCGTCCGAAGTGCTCCGGACTGCCGACCTCCGCGCCGATGCCCGCCCCGATGTCGAGTACCTGCGCAAGTGTCTGCGAGTGGGACGAGGTTTCGCCAGGGTTTTGAATCGCTACCATGAAGCGCTGGCGGCTTCACTGGACAAAAAAGGTCGGGACGTAGTGGCGCCCATGGTCGCGCGGACCGGGAACGAACTGGATGCGTTGGAAACGCTCCTGGATCGGGACTTTACGTTTGACACCGTCGATCCGCTGGGCGGAGACCAGGCGACCTGGCTGGAGGGCCTGCACAAAATCAAGGCGCGCCTGCAGGAGCTATCGACGAACACAATGGGCCCGCATTAGAAGCCTGAGCCCTGAGCAGATCCTCGGTGAACACTGTGGCGGTTTGCTCCAATGGAGGAAATCAGGGGATGTTCCGGAGACTGTTTCTCACCGCCGCCACGGCAACGGGCCTGATGGGAGCGGCGGTTTCCCAACCGCCGAACTCCCGAGTAGCAAGGTAGCGACGGAAGAATGGGCGATTGAAAATCGCTCCTTACGCCAAAGAAGGAGATCAGGCAATGTCCCAGAGAATATTCCTCGTAGCGGCCGCGGGAGTGGGCCTGATGCTGGCCCAAGCCTGTCAGTCTTCCGACGACGGTTCGGCTCGGCTGCCGTATGTGATTCCGGACCCGCAATCGATGGTCGCGGCCGGCGATCCCGTTCCGATCCCTGAACGCCCAGGCAGCGTCGCCGTCGTGCTCCCCGACAACCCGTCCCCCAAACTGCAGTTGGCTGCCCAACTCGTACGAGAACGGCTTGCCGAGTTGTCAGGCAAGGACGACCTGGTATCCGGCGGGCAACCTGCGAACGCGGCTGACGGAGCCGCTTTGACCGTTCGTTTCCTGCTTTGGCAGGGCCAGCAGGGTGCCCTGCCGGACGGGGTGAATCTGGATAGCGAAGACATCGACGTTCTCAACGATTCCGCGGAGACGGAACAGAGTTACGTGATTCGAATCTCGGGAAAAGACGCTTTTTTGGTGGGGAGCACCGATCAAGGAGCCCTCTATGCAGCGGCTACCTTGATTCAATTGTTGGAATCCCGCTCCGGCGGCTTGGAATTGGCACGAGTTCACATCCGGGACTTTCCGGATATCCAATATCGCGAGGCGGCCGATTGGCTGCAGAACGTGGAGGGCAATCGCTGGGGATACGACTTTGGAGACGGTCAGGCCAACTTCTTGCGGCGGATCCAGAGAAAACTCGACTTTTGTCTGAGATACAAGATCAATGCGGTGACCTTTGACGGTTTCGGCTGGACCCTGGAACCGGAGTACGCTGCTTTGATGCGATCCATCAATCGGTATGCCAGAGAGCGCGGCATCCACCTGTTCTTCGGGGGATATGGCGCCGGTTACGGGTTGGGAACCTATCAGGGCTTCTTCAACACCCCGGCCTACCGTGGGAAACTCTATTACAATCGCCGGTCCTACCCGGACGGGGAGATCTACTCCTGTATCGGCATGGCCCATGAGAACGAGCATTTCCCGCCGCGAACCTTGGGAACCTGCCGCAGCAACGAAGCGTTGAACCGGCTCAAACAGGAGGAACTGGCTGCTTTCGTGCGAGCCGTCGAGCCCGGCGCCCTCTACATCCACCACGAGGATCTCAGCAACTATCCGGACGCTCAGATCGAATGGGGGGTTCGCGCCGATAGCTGCCGCAAACGCTGGCCCAACGACGATCTGAAGGCGATGGACGGGGGGGCGGGAGCTCTGGCCCATGGGTACAACACGCTGCTGGACGCCATCCTTTCGGTCAAGAACGAGGAATCGGGCTACGATGCCTCCAGAGACTGCATCGTCGTCCTGATCTCACCCTCCTACATGGCCTTCGGAGTGGGAGAGACTCACCGCCATCACGACTCGGTTGAAGCGGCGCGGCAGGATTGGGACAACGTCCAGGAACTCTGGGTGAACATCTACAAGCAGCTCAAGCATCAGGGACCCAGGGTTCAGGGCGGGTTTCGAGAGATGTTTCCCTTCCAGGGGCCCGAGGACACTTGGCCTCTTCGTCTGCACGAGAAATTGCGTGAGCAGGACTTGAATTTTGGCAGTTATGTCTTCGTGGTAGCGGGAGCCGACTACTACAATTCCGATTCCACTTTTGTGGCAACCCCCGTCGGCAATACGAGTTTTGCGGGAGCCACGACGCTGTACAACTTTTCGGGCAGCTTCGCACAGGAACCGCAGCAGCTTCTGAATTCCGAATACGGCTGGAATCTCAAGGCCCGGGGTTTCTTCTTGCAGCCGACCGTACAGGTCGAAACCGAGCGGCGTCTCCGGGAATACCAGATGAACCTGGATGAGCCGGAAGAGATCTTCTCGGAATCAGGCTTTCTGGGTGAAGCCTGCCGCAAGCTCTATGGGGAGGAGGCGGGCGGATCCATGTACCGGTACTTCCGGCGCTCCCGCGAGCAGCGGGAGTTCGCTCCTCCCGGCTATTACCAGGAGGGGCATGGCCGCTGGACGCTGTCGAAGATCTATCCCATGAACACGATGTTCTACAACCTGGCGAATGCCCAACGAACCTGGGAGAAGAATCTGGCCGAGACCGGGGTCGGAAAGACGCTGGCCGATTATGCCCGCAACGCAGGCAGCGCTCAGGACGTTACAAGCAAGGACCTGTATGCCAAATTCGAACGGATCTGGCGTCTGCGCGCCGAAGTGACCCGGGAAGCGGTGGGGGACGTGGAAAAGGCGCTTCAGGCTGCCACGTTGGCAGCCGGGAATGCGGAGGATCTGAGCCATCTGTCCAAACGTCTCGAGTTGGGATATCGGTTCTCGGACGCCGTGGCCGCGCTGTATCGTGTCTACCAGTTCCACCATGAAGCCGACACCGATGCTCTCAAGAAGGCCTTGGAAGAATCGAAACGCCTGGTTGTCGAGGTGGAGAGTTTCAAGAACGGGAACTTCACCTTTGATATGACGGACCCCAGCGGCGGAGATCAATCCTCCTGGCAGTTCTACATCGACTCCATGCGGGACAAGCTGGACGAGATGACGCTCTGACTCCGGCGAATCATTTCCTTTTTCCGACAGAGATCACAGCCACAGGGCAGTTGAACACCAATGGCCGGTCACGGCCTATCTTTCAGAATCCTTCTTTCCTTTCTCCCCATCTGCACCATGGGTGAAAGTCCCGCAACTGTCGAGAGTGCCACAGTCAATTTCGACGAATTGACCCCGGAGGACGAAGATAAAAAAGAGATCTTAAGGCTTTTGATCAGAGTCCTTGATGAGAATGGCCAGGCCGTCGAAGGCGCCCAGGTGACACTGGTCCACCCAGGAACCTTATCCGTGTCGAAAGCAAAAACAGACTTGATTGGTCAATGCGAGTTCATCAATCTGGCTCACGCCTCCTACCAGCTTCAGGTTGAAAAGAAAGGCTTCTCTGTCGCACGGCGTGATCCTGTATCGGTCCCCGAAACAGAAGCTGTAGAAGTCACACTCAATCACTACAGAGAGGTCTCCGACAGCGTGGATGTGGTTTACTCCCCTTCGTCCATAGATCCGAGTCAGACCGTTAGCAGCGAGTCCCTGGACGCCAGAGAAATAGTAAACCTCCCCTACCCGACGACCCGGGACGTCCGAAACGCCTTGCCGTTCCTCGCTGGCGTGGTAAAGGACAATAACGGACATATTCACGTCAATGGATCGGCGACCTATCAGACTCGTGATCAATTGGACGGATTCAATGTCACTCACCCAGCCGGCGGCACACAGCGCCTTCGATTCAGTCCCGATGCCGTCCGGTCGATTCAGGTTGTGGACAGCCGCTACTCAGCCGAGTATGGGAAAGCATCAGGTGGGATCGTCAACTTTACGACTGCGACAGGAGACGATCAGTATCGCTTTTCGGCTACCAATTTCATTCCTTCTTTTCAAGACCGCAAGGGCGTACATATCAACGCCTGGACACCGAGGATGAATTTTTCCGGGCCGCTCCGCAAAGGTTCGGCCTGGTTCTTTCTGGGGTTGCAGGGCGAGTACAATTTGGGCGTTGTAAGGGAATTGCCTCAGGGTCAGGACCGAAACCGCGCCTGGCGATGGAACAATCTGGCTAAAGTCCAAATCAATCTGACACCATCCAACATTTTAACTGCGGGATTCCTTGGCAATCGATATGAATCCGATCACCTGGGTTTGTCCCGTTTCGATCCGTTGGAGACGACTCGTCGGCGCAGGGACCAAGCCTACCTGGTTACGTTAAAACGTGCATGTTCGGCGCGGCGCGCACACCCCGTCAATCATGTAACGGTCAGGAGTGCGCCCCAGCGCCACGGTTGCTCCCGGTGGCCGGTTGGGGGAAGATCGGAAGCGGAAGCGGACAAGTGGACGCAGTCTTTTC
>JAJDTT010000111.1 GCA_022827025.1 Acidobacteriota bacterium | reverse complement strand
CCTCCATCCATCTCGTCCACGACGATCAGGTCCAGGTCATGGATCAGGTCCAGGTCATGGCCCGGCTCGGCTTCGACTCCTTCCACGTCGTGGGCCATGATCGGGGCGCCCGCGTCGGTCACCGGATGGCACTGGACCACCAGGACCGGGTTCGAACCCTGACCTCCCTGGATGTCGTCCCCTCCCAGGCGGCCTTCGACAAGATGGACAAGGACCTGTCTTTTGCCTGGTTTCACTGGCATTTAATGCGACAACCCGAACCTTTTCCTGAAACTCTTATCGGCAACAGCGCCAAGTTCTACCTGGACTTCCTTCTCGAACGATGGTGCGGCATCGAAGGCTCCATCACCGCGGAGGCCTACGCCGAATACCTGCGCTGTTTCTCCGATCCCGAGACCATTCGCGCCACCTGCCTGGACTACCGGGGTATCGCACTGGACCTGTCCCACGACGAGAAGGATCGGGGACGCCGGCTGACCTGTCCGGTCCTGGCCCTCTGGGGCAGCAACACCTCCAAGCGTCCCGGCTGGCAGACCGGAGCCAGCCTGGATATGCTCACCGTCTGGCGGGAGAGGGCCGTGGAGGTTCGGGGCAAAGCCTTGCCGTGCGGGCACTTCCTGCCCGAGGAGTTGCCCCGGGAGACGGCAACCGAGATCATGAAATTCCTGGGAGTCTGACCGGCTTCCTGGTCCATCGGCGCGATTCCTGGTTTGAAGGAGAAGACCTGGTGATGAAATATCAAAACCCGATGATCGTCCTGTTCGCGCTGCTGATCGGGATCAGTGCCTGCCAGCCGGCTCCCGAACCGGAGATCCAACCCGGCGCCCCCAAGATCCGGCTGGAAGTCGGTGAACCCGTGACCGTCCCCACCGCTGAACACCCGGACATTTCCGTCGGTCCCCGGCTCGTGACCCTCCCGGATGGAAGAGTCCTGATGGGACGAGGGGACGTTTCCTTGACCACCAGCGACTCGGGGATCACCTGGGACGTCGGGCCGGCCATCGCCAGGCCCCACCTGCTGCCTCTCCGGGACGGGAGCTACTTCTTCTTCAAGGGGCGGGGCCTCGCAACCGGCGAACCGGGCCTTTTCTCCCTGGAAATGGCGCGCGTCCAGGCCCTGGACGAAGACGCGACCGACGAACGGATCTCCTGGTCCGCCGCTACGGCGCGCGTGGACTGGTGGGCCCCGCTGACGGCCGACAACGAAACCGAGGTGGACTACCTGAACGTGGGGGGACCCTTCCTGGAGTTGGAGGACGGGACCCTGCTGGCCGCCTCCTACGGAAATTTCAAGGGGGACACGGTCCCCATGGAGGGATTTCCCGCCACCAGCGGCCAGAAATGGTTCAAGTACCGGACCTATCTGCTGGACTCCAGCGACGGCGGCGCCAACTGGGAGTACCTCTCCACCATCGCCTACGACGGAGTCACGGGCCAGGAGAGCTTCTGCGAACCGGCCATGGTGGACCTGGGCGGCGGCGAGCTGCTGGCGGTGATGCGCACCGGCCGTTTCGCGCCCATGTACCAGGCCCGTTCCCTGGACGGGGGAAAGACCTGGCAGAAGCCGGAGTCGATGCACGTCCCGGGCCTGGCGCCCCAGATGGTCCTGCTGGAGAACGGCGCCCTCGTGTGCAGCTTCGGCTGGAGACGTCTCAAGGTGGGCTACGGCCACGGACTCAACGATGAGGGCGGGCCCTACCCGGCCGCGGCCCGGGACTACCAGGAACGATACCGCCAGGACGTGGGCATCGAAAACCCGTCCGACGCCGCCGGCGACTACGTCATGGTCAGCCTGGACAAGGGGAAGACCTGGTCCGAGCCCCGCAAGCTCGCCGAGCCCCTGACCTCAGGCTACACCCTATTGGCCGCCACCGGGCCCGACACCGTCCTGGTGGTCTCAGCGAGACTCACCCTCCCCGGCCAGTCGCAAGAACGTCACCTGGAGATCTGGGAGCGGGAATGGCCTCAGTGGTCCGACAAGTCCGTCGTGGTCAGAGTCGCCCGAAAAATCCGGATCGTGCTGTAGGAGGGGGAATTGGAGTGGGGACTTTCCTGTCCCTCGATTCCTTCTTTTCCCCGTTGCGGGAGTAGGAAACCCGTTTATAGATGCCCATGCATCTCCTCCTTTCCGGATCCGGCTTCTTCGCCATGGGGCGCATCGCACCACGGCTCCGGAGCGAACCTTCGAATCTCTCTTCTTTCGCAGGGTTGACGGATAAATTCTCTTAAGTAGCTGATAGTAAAAGAGTTATAATCTATTCTCCCGAGAGGCTTCCCTCATTACAGCCCACGTTCTAAACCGAAGTTCCAGGCCCAGAGACAAGATATCTCCTTGATTCTAAAAGGCTAACTCTCTACCTGGACTTCGTCGTCACTGGGAACGTCTTAACCAGTTCCATCGCCCGCTGCTGCAGCGGCGTCGCCTCCGTCAGTCGGTGCAGCTTCGAACCCTCCGGATCCGAGGCCACTCGGCATTGATGACGGGCCCGCGTCCCCAGTTCCGCCATCAGTGTGGCGAAGCTGTGGATCGGCAGCCCATCCTCGGTTGTTCGCTTGGACTTCTTCCGTTTGGCCGACGCCGACGGCTGCGCCGGGCGCACCGGGTCCCGCTGCGCCCGGTGCGCGTCCAGGTCCTCGTCATCGAACAGCAACGGGGCCAGGGCTCGGCGCAGATGCCACTCGACG
>JAJDTT010000215.1 GCA_022827025.1 Acidobacteriota bacterium | reverse complement strand
TCTGACGAACGACCCGGTCCCGACCGGACCGGGTGGCGGGGAACGATGCGACGCCGGAGGGCACCCGCAGTGCCCCTACGGTCATCGAGGAGGTGAAGTTACTAAGAAGAAGAAGAAGGGGGGACTTTCCTGTCCCCCGTCCCCGGAGTCGCGGTAGGGACGCCGGTTGCCCAGCGCCCCTTGCGCAGACCCGGGCGTGCCCGTTTTGGAAATGCTCTGCAGCTGCCGTCAGGAAACGGCTTGGTAGACCTGGTCCAGCCAGAAGACCATTTCGGCGGTGATGTCGTTGTTGGCCGAGGTTTCTCCGACATTGCCCCACCATCCCTCAGCGGCTTGGGACGCGATCAGGCTGTCGCCGACGCGAACCGCCATCTCCCGGTACTTCTCCTCGGCAGTCAGCGTGTACATCAGGGACGCCGCCCATCCCAGTTTTCCGGCGCGGACCAGGCTGTAAAGATACTCGCTGGCGTCTTCCGCCAGAAGCAGGTACTCCCGGGCGAGTTCCAGCCACTCTTCCTCGCCGGTGGCCTGATGGAGCTGAGCGAGAAAGCCTCCCGCGATTCCCGGGTTGTAGAACGGTTCGTCCCGCTGGGCGTCCCGGTTCAGGACGTACCGGAACGCTTCGGAGGAGTCGTGCTCGACGTGCAGCCCCTTCTCCCTGCTGTAGACCCCGTAGAGCTGGTCCGGATAGTTGGGCTGGGCCTCCATGAGGGTCTTCATCCACCGGCCCGCTCCCCGGGCGATTTCGATCCGGCCGGTGTAGAGGGCCGACCAGCCGCATCCCGCGACCACCCAGAGGTCCTGTTGCTCCAAGGGATCCTGTTTCACCGGACTCGACAGGAACCCGCCGGTCCGGCCGTCCCGGAAACTCATCAGGAAATCCATGCCCCGCTGCGACAGGTCGAAGTGCCCCAAGCGGTGAGCCCCCTTGATCACCCAGGAGTTGTAGTAAGTGTAGCCGTACCCTCGAATCGACTCCGGTCTGGGTCCGAAGTCCCCATCCGGTAGCATCCCGTTGGCCCGGATCCAACTGCAGAGGCGGTTGGCCGCGAAGGTCTCGCCGCACGCGGCCAGGGCCGCTGGGACCTTGTAATACTCGGCCAGGCCCTTTTCGGGATCTCCGAAGCCGCCGTCGTCTCGCAACCGGTCGAGAAGAAACGCGCAGCCCCTGTCCCTGGCCGCTCTGAAGCGTCCCGTCCCGCGGGTGGCGCCTGCAACATTCATTTTTCTGTCTCCTGGTTGTGAGCCGGCCTCCCGAGGATTCGACGGACCGCTCCGGTTCGGGCAACGCGAAGCGGTCGACCCAAGGATTCCCGCAGCGAACGCACCCGTGGCAGTGGCCGAACCCAGGTCCTTGAAGAAGCGCCGGCGATCGATCATGGGTTCGGTCACGGTCCCGGCGGGTTCGCCTTCCCAAGGGTGTCCGAGAGTCCCATCAAGCCGCTCTCCTGCCGCTGGAATTCCTCCAGGCTGGCGCGAGCGATGAGGACGTGCCCGTTGCGTGTGACCCGCTGGCCCGGCTGCAGGTCGCCGAACCAGAGGAGCAGATCGGTGCAGGGGGCATTCTGATTCGCGAGCACGGCCAGAGCATCCCGCGAAAAATGCGCGGTCAGGAGGTGCCCCTTGTCCGTCACGTTCCAGCAGACGACTCCCGGAAAACTCACCGAGAAAGGCGCCTTCGATCCGGGCCGGACTTGCAGAAACTCACCTTCGCGTTCCTCCACTGGAAGAAACGTGCCGGGTCCGACGCCGGGCAGTTTCTGATACTCAGCCCAGGACGATCCCACCTTGAGGTAGGGCCGATATCCCGTGACCGGCGTGTGGTAGTGATCCAGGCAGACCCAGGTATGGACGTCTTCCCAATGCTCACCGGAGCCGTTGGTGACCGACACCCAATAGTGGGCGCCCGTGGAGTCCGCGTGGATACCGGCCGCCTGCCGGCCCAGAACAGGTTGCCGCGCCGCGGCTTCGTCGAGTTGGTGGTAATAGAAATCGCGCTTCGGATCCAGCTTCCAGAGTCCGATCAGATCCCTGACCGGAGCGTCGGAATAGGTCCACCTGTCTCCCGCTTTCACCCATCGCATCCCCACCTGGTAGTGGAGCTTCCGTTCACTGACGTAAATCTGCTCCGGCAGCCTGAGGATCCAGGAGCTCTTCTCGGGCCGATCCTCCCAACCGATCCGCTCCAGGCCCTGTGCCGTGATGACCACCACCTGGGGGGCCAGAGCGTCGTGGTAGCGCCGGTATGTGGGATAGGTGGAATGGACCAGGGGCTCGACCTGGAGACGATGGAAGTCCAGATCCGTCAGCGATTCAGGTCCGGTCTCCCGATCGCGCGGATCCGTGGCGCAGCCCGAGAGCAGAAGGAATGCCGCCGCGAGGGGGACCAGGGAGGCTGAACGGGTCGATCCTTCCTTCACCGCAACGACTTTACAGGCTCGGGCGTTGGCGTCACCATGCGGGCTCTCCATCACTGGTGGCCGGAGCAGAAACGGGTCATGCAAGTCAGCCTTTCCCGCCGCGATCTCCTGGTGTCTCTCCTCTCCGCGTCCGCCCTGGCCTCGACTGCCCGTCCCGCCCCCGAACCGGCGGCCGCTGCCTCGCCCGGCTCGGCAATGCGTTTCCTCTTCACGACGGCGGGCAGGACGGCCATCATGGACGCCGCCGGCGGCGCTCCGCAAGTTCTGGATTTCCGGGAGCCGGACCAGGTGACGTGGCAGCCGGCCGGGTTCTTCCGCGACAGCCGGAGAATCCTGCTCCTGAGCATGGAGGCGCGCCGGGACGGACCGGGACGGCCCTTCGCCGAGTACTACACCCGGACACCTACCCATATCTGGACCTATGACCTCCAGGACAAGCGGTTGACGGAAGTCGCCACCCGGGATCGGATGGCGGTCTTCTACACACCCCAACTGCTGCTGGACGACGAACGCATGTTGGTCCAGGTCTTCCGCAACCAGGTAGGACAGATCTTCAGCATGAATCTGGATGGCACCGATGCCCGCGAGTTCACGGCTGCGGGAGAGGGCCTCCCCTACGGCTTCAGCCTCAACCGGGAGACGAGACGGGTCGCCTTTCACCTGGCCAGTCCGAAGGGCTACCAGGTCTGGACCAGCGATTTCGAAGGACGCCGCCGCATCCTCGTTGCGGCCCATCCGGACCATCTCTACTTCGGACCCGCCTGGTCGCCCGACGGTGAATGGATCGCCTACCAGGACTGCCGTTTCCGGCAAGATCCGGGCCACGACTGGTCCGATGTGTGCGTCAGCCGCCCCGACGGATCCGAGCAGCGGGTCCTGACCCAGGGACAGTCCCACTGGTTCGGCGCCAGCTACGGCAGTCCGGGCAACCGCGGGGGAGGTTCCAATATGCTCTCTTGGACTCGAGACGGCGCCATTCTCTTTTCGCGAAAGCTCGCAGGCAGCAAGGTGCCCTGGGAATACCAGCCGCAGCGGCCCGACACGGACCATTTCAACCGCGACTACAAGCCGGAAGCGGCTCGGGGCGGCACGGAAATCTGCCGGATCGACCCCGGCGGCGGTAGAATCCGGGTCTTGACCGGGAGCCATCCCCCCGTTTGGGACCTGAGGGCCGGCGAATCTCCCGACGGGCGCACCATCGTGTTCTGCCGGGCCAGGACGGGGCGGATGCCGGAGATCTGGTGCATGACGTCCAACGGAGACAACGCCAGGCGCCTCACCCGCGGACTGCGGGGCCGGGGAGCTGACCATCCCCGCTGGCTGCCGCTACGGGAGGGAGGCTAAACGATCCCGATGGTGGCGGCGAAACTGTCCTGGTAGGTCTTGGGGTCGATTCGTGCGTCGATCAGAGTGGTGGTGTCCGCAACCAGGGCCTTCTTGAGTTCCGCTTCGTACTCCTCCGGCGTCCGGACCACGACGCCGGCCAGACCCGAGGCCCGGGCCACGGCCGCCAGATCGATGGGGTGCAGATCCAGCCCGTAGTCTTCCATTCCCCGGCTCTGCTGCCTCGACTTCATGGTGCCCAGCGCGTGGTCATTCAGGATCACCAGCGGGACCCGGACTCCGGTGCGGGCGAAGACCTCCAGTTCCCCCAGGCGCATCAAGGTGCTGCCGTCGGCTCCGATGCCCACCATGGGTTGTTCCGGCCGGGCCAGCTTGGCGCCCAGGATCGCCGGAAGCATCAGGCCCATGGTGCGTCCGCCGGAAGTGCAGAGATGGCTGCCGGGCCGATCCACGGACCAGAGGTGATGCAACATCAGGATGAAGATCCCGGTCTCGGAAATCAGAAGACCATCGTCCGGCAGATGGGTCCGCGTGATCTCGATGATGTCCTGAGCCGCCAAGCGGGCGTCACCCGGACGGCGGAAGTGCCGCAACACCCGCTCCCGGGTCCTCGCGATCCGGGCCGCCGGAAATCCGGGCTGGGGAGCCGGCGGAAGCAGCCGGCTCAAAGAGACTTTCAGGTCGCCGTCGATCCGGAGGCGGGGACTGGCCGCCAACGATTCGTACTCTTCCCGCTGGGCCAGTTCGAAGACGGGGGCCGCCGACTCCCACTTCTTGTCCGATACCAGGGAGTCGCAGCCGACCAGCAGCGCCAAGTCGGCTTGCGGGGCCAGTTCTCCCTCCACCGTGTGGGGAATCTGGTGACCCACGAAGGTGCCGGCCCACAGGGGGTGGGACTCGGGAAAGACCCCGTGGGCGTCCATCTCCACCAGAACCGCGGCGCCCAAGGCTTCGACCAACGAGCGCAAGGTATCGCAGGCGCCGGCCCGGACCACGTCCTGTCCCGCCAGGACCACCGGTCTTCGGGACTCTGACAGCGCCTTCCGGAGAACCGCGAGCTGCGATTCGTCGGGCAGAGCGGGAGATGGAGCCTCGAGCGGAGCGATCGCCGCACCCGGGACGGAAGCCGTCCCCAGGTCGGTGGGCACGTCCAGCAGCACCGGCCCCGGCCGACCGTCGGCCGCCTGGAAGAACGCGTCGCGAAGATCCGCCCGAGCCGTGTCGACAGACACCGTATGCTGCGACTTGGCCACCGAGTCGAAAAGCTTGCCGTGGGAGCAATTGCAGACCAGTTCCAGGTGCCCGGTCGAAATCGGACTGCATTCGCAGCAGCAGACGACCGGGACGCGCTCGAAATAGGCGTTGACGGCCCCGCCCGCCAGGTTCCCGGCTCCGACGCCCTTGACCGCCAGGGCCAGGCCCGCCGTTTCTCTCAAGAGTCCGTTGTAGGCGGCCATGATGGCCGCCGAGGACTCATGGGCCACGGTGACGAAGTCGAGACCCAGGCGGCGCCCCCAATCCATGATGTCCAGGGGCAGCCCGCCTCCCGGGATGCCGAAGTAGTGGTTCAGGCCCCGTTCCCTGGCTTCCCGGACGATCAGTTCGGACAGCTGCATTTTTGCCTCCCTCCGTGCACTCCGGGATGCGTCCGGGTCTCGCGCCGGCGCGGGACCTTGGCTGCCAGGAGCTAGCGGTGGCCGCGGGCGAGGATCGGCCAGACTTCCACCACCTGATCGCCCCGGGTGCAGTAGATGCGGTCGTAGAGGTTGACCGTGGGATCGCAGTGGGGGGGATGGAATTCCAGCTTGTCGCCCAGGCGGACGTCGGCGCCGGCCGCCTCCAGGGTCAGGATCCCGTGTTCGTCCCCGCCCCATCGAAAGCCCGCGCCTTCGATTCCCACCGGCCGCGGGCCGAAGGCGCGATCGGTGGAGAAGGCCTTGAGCCCGGCATCCAGCGTGGCCTGGCTGGAGAGGTTCCGGCTGGTGACCGTGGAGAGAACCGTCAGGGCGGGATGGAAGTCGTCGTAGACCTCGCCTCCCCGGCCCCCGATGCGCCTGTAATCCAGGTCCATGAAGACGTAGGAACCCGCCTGCATCTCGGTGATGCCCTCGATCTCGGAATCGATATTGTAGGTTCCGGTGCTGCAACCGGAGAAGATCTCCACCGGGAGCCCCTCCTGCCGCATCCTGGAGAAGGTCTCCAGGGGAGCCGCCATTGATTCCCGCGAGTGCCGCCGCCGCTCTTCGAAGCCGTGGACGTGGGACGACTTCCCGCAGTAGCAGTGGACCCCTCTCAGGTTCAGATTCGAGAGGCGGTCCACGTCCCGCGCCAGGCGGAGCGCCGGCTCTCCGGCTTCGATCCCCGTGCGGCGGTTGGCCGGATCGATGTCCAGCATGATATTGAGCTGCACTCCACCCTCCACGGCCGCATCGTTCATCTGTTCCGCCTGCCACGGGTGGTCGACCACCGCCATGGTGTCGGGGTGGCGCCGGGTCAAGCGGACCAGCCGCTGGAATTTGTTGGGGTCGGCGATCTCGGAAGTGATCAAGAGACCGGAGATGCCGGCTTGAGCCATGGTCTCGGCCTCGGAAACCGTGGCCGTGGAAATTCCCAGGGCGCCTGCAGCCATTTGGTGGCGGGCCACCTCGGGACACTTGTGGGTCTTGGAGTGAGGCCGCATTCCGATGGAGCGGCTCGCGGCGTGGCGGGCCATGGTCTCCACATTGGCCTCGAAGAGATCCAGATCCAGCAGCAGGGAAGGAGTGGGAAGATCGGTCTTGCACACGCCGGAGATCCCCTTGCCGGACTCCAGGCGCGCCTCGATTTCCTCCAGACTGTAACCGTTAGCACGATCCCCGAGAGCCAACGTCTTCCCGGTGCTGCTCATGAACCTGATCCTCTCCTTCCGCAAGTCAATTACGCTCCCATAGTATTCGCTGAGCCGGAGGCAGTTCAAACCATCCTGGTTCGTCGACGACGATGCCTCCGCCCTTATCGCCGATCCCGCTGGCGAGACCCGTCACGACGCTGGTCCGCATCCGGGAAGGGAATGTGCGGTGTAGACTGGGTTTCGGATATGTGGCCGCGCCTCTTGATCTGCTTCGGGATTCTGCTGGTTGTGGAGGCGGCCACCGTCACCGCCTACTGCGGGCTGCTCTTCGGGTGCGGGTGCACTCTCATGGACGGGATGACCTATTGCAACGTGCACAATCTGCGGGGACCCTGGTGCCCGTGGTGCAGCCAGGGGATGTTGGGATTCTACGTCCCCTTTGCGGCGATGACCGCCGGGGCCTTCGCCGCCGCCTGGTGGGGGCTCAGGCTGCGCACCCGCCTTTGGGCAGGACTGCTGGCCGGAGTGGCCGGTTACCTGTCGGCCGGCGCCGCGGCGGCCTGGATCTCGGCTCAAAGACAAGGCTACCCCCTATGACCGCGGCCGGCGGCCCGCTGAAATTGCAACCCAACGGCCATTCCAGTAGGGTCCTGAAAGTGAGATTCCCTCCTCTTCTGATGCTGGCAGGCCTGCTGGCGGCATGGGGCGACGGTCAGGCGGCCCTTGGGCAGGCATCCGCGGAGCTGTCGCGCCGGACTCATCCGTTGGAGTTGACGGGGGACATCGCGTCCCACCTCGTGGCCGGCGCCGACCGGTTCCTCCTGGCCAAGCTGGAGCAGTCCCGCGAGAACCGGGCGAGGCACTGGAACCGCGATCCCTCATCCCCCGAGAATTACGGCCGATCCCTGGAACCGAACCGCAAGAGGTTGGCCCATATCCTGGGAGTCCGGGACCCCCGGGTGAAATATTCGAGCCTTGAGCTGATGGCCACGGTCCAGATGCCGGCCCGGGTGGGCGGGACCGATTCCTACGACATTTTCTCCATCCGCTGGCCCTCCATCGGGGAGATGCACGGCGAAGGGTTGCTCCTGGTTCCCCGGCAGGGCCCATACGCGGCCGACGTCATCGCCGTCCCCGACGCGGACCAGAGCCCGGAGCAGATCGCCGGCCTGGTCCCGGGAATCCCTCCCGTGTCCCAGTTCGCGCGCCGCCTGGCCGAGAGCGGCTGCCGGGTGGTGGTTCCCACCCTCATCAGCCGGGAAATGAAAAAGCGGCGGATCGGACGGCCCGTCTTGACGCATCGGGAGTTCATCTACCGGTCCGCCTTCGAACTGGGCCGCCACCTGCTGGGTTACGAGATCCAGAAGATCCTGGCCCTGGTGGACTGGTTCACGCAGGATGCCGAAGGCGGCGACCCCCGAATCGGTATCGCCGGGTATGGCGAGGGAGGCGGCCTGGCGCTCTATGCGGCGGCCCTGGACACCCGAATCGACGCCGCCCTGGTCAGCGGCTATTTCGACGACCGGCGGGACATCTGGAATCAGCCCATCGACCGCAACGTCTTCGGGCTGCTGGAGCAGTTCGGCGACGCGGAACTGGCCTCGATGGTCGCCCCCCGGACATTGATCGTGGAAGCGGCCCGGGCTCCCGAGCTGGAACTCCCGGGAAAAGGGGGAGCTCCGGCGCGTCTGATCTCGCCGCCGTTCGATACGGTCCTCCGGGAGGTCGAGCGGGCGCGGGAGCTCGCGGCCGGCCTGAAACCCGCAGCCCGGATCCAATTGGTGTCCAGCAGTTCTCGAGGCGCTGATTCCCAAGGCACGGGTCCCCCTGGCAGCCCCCCTGCGCTCGTGGGTCTGCTCAGATCTCTCTCCAGCAAACTCGAACTGGCTCCCGCGGGCCCCTCGCCCCGTTTCCTGGTGGATTCCTTCGATCCGGGAGTCCGCATGGAGCGCCAGGTCGGCGAAATGGACCGCCACAACCAGTGGCTGCTCTCCGAGAGCCCCTATGTCCGCCAGGCCTTCATGGAGAAGCTGGACACGACGTCACTGGAGGGCTACCGGAAGAGCATCCAGGACTACCGCCGGATCTTCCGGGACGAGGTCATCGGCTGGTTCCACGACGAACGCCTGCCCGCTAACGCTCGCAGCCGCCCCATCTACGACGCGCCCCAATGGACCGGCCACGAGGTGGTCCTGGACGTCTACCCCGGCGTCATCGCGTACGGGATCCTGTTGCTGCCCAAGGACCTGGTCCCGGGCGAGCGGCGGCCCGTGGTGGTCTGCCAGCACGGCCTGGAAGGGCGGCCCCAGGAAACCATCCGCGGCGACCACAGGGCCTATCACGACTTCACGGCCAAGCTGGCCGAGCGCGGCTTCATCACCTTCGCCCCGCAGAACCTCTACATCTTCCGGGACCGCTTCCGCACGCTGCAGCGGAAGGCCAACCCCCTCAAGAAGTCCCTGTTCTCCATCATCGCGGCCCAACATCAGCAGATCCTGGACTGGCTCAAGACCCTTCCCTGGGTGGACCCCGGCCGGATCGGCTTCTACGGCCTCAGCTACGGGGGGAAGACGGCCATGCGGGTCCCCGCCCTGTTGACCGATTACGCCCTCTCCATCTGCTCCGCCGACTTCAACGAGTGGGTCTGGAAGAACGCCTCGTCCCGGGCCAGGTACAGCTACGTCTTCCATGGTGAGTACGAGATCTTCGAGTTCGACCTAGGCAGCACCTTCAACTACGCGGAGATGGCGGCCCTGATCGCTCCCCGGCCCTTCATGGTGGAGCGGGGACATTTCGACGGCGTGGCTCCCGACGAGATGGTGGGCTATGAATTCGCCAAGGTGCGCCACCTGTATTCCGCCCGCCTGGGGCTGGCCGACCGGGTCGAGATCGAGTGGTTCGTGGGACCCCACACCATCAATGGCAAGGGGACCTTCTCCTTCCTGCACAAGCACCTGGACTGGCCGGAAAAGAGAGAGTGACGGCGGGTCGGGACGGCCGTCCCGGCGCATTGGGCGTCACCCGTTGGAGGGGCGATTCCCAATCGCCCGTTTCTTCTTCCCCACGTCACAAGATTCGGCGGTTAGGAAACCGCCGCTCCCGCGGGAGGGTACAGGCGATTTCCAGTCGCCCTCTTGACAGCGATCCCGGCGCGCCGGGGGTCACCCCACTGCCGGAATTCCCGTCTCGGCCACCAGGCGATTGAACGCGGCCACCTCGCGGTCCGCCACGCCGTCCAGTTCTCCCAGGGCGGCATCCACTTGGGCCGAGAGGTGCTCGAACACGTCCAGGGCCTGCCGCGTCGGGGCCTCATCGGCGGAGGAGACGACGCTCATCAAGGAGATGAGCCGGTAGTTGAGACCCGCCGGGATCCGGATCCAGTCGAAGTCTCCCTCGGCTTTGAAGGTCACGAGTTGAGCCTCGATCCCATCCAGCTTCCGGCCCAGGCCATCCGCCTGGCTCGACGCTTCCCGGGCGGCCTCCTCCGGTCCGGCCTTCTGCAACCGGTCGACCCACCGCTTCACCTGGTCCCGAATCCGGGCGATCCGCGCGAGGCCCCGGTGGGTTTCGGACACCTTGTCCCGGATCCGGATCAGGGTCCGGAACTGGGCCTCCAGGTCCTCCTGGGTGGCAGACGACCCGGGGTCCCTGGTGAGACGGAAATCCTGCGCCCAACTCCAGTCTCCCAACTTCAGCACTACTCGATACGTTCCCGGCGCGGCCATCACGGACGTGTCCGCCCCCTTGGCGGCGACGTCGCCGGCGAATTTCTCCGCCTCCGGATAGCACAGGTCCCAGACGAAGCGGTTGACGCCGGCGCGGGCCGTCAGGGTGCGCTCCTTCTTGGAAGAGTCGCCGTTTTCGTCATCGGCCGGGGTCTCGTCTCCTTCGTCCTTCCGGTTGAAGGTCTTGATCTCTTTTCCCTCCGCGTCCAGGACGGTCAGACGCAGGTCCTCGGAAGGAACTTCGCTCAGGTAGTAGTAGACGATGACGCCCCGGGGCGGGTTCTCCCCCACGTTCAGACCTTGGATGCGGGCCTCGTTCTCGTCGGTGGGATCCTGGCGATAGGTGCCTTCCATGCCCAGTGCCAACATGTAGTTCTTGTCCGGCCGGTCGCCTCCGGCCGCGCCCCACTGGAGCCACATGCGAGTCGTCGTCCGCGGCGGAAGCAGGGCGGCCGGATCCTCCGTGCCTCCGCCTGCCGCCTCTCTCAGGGGCGTCACGTCGTCCAGGATCCAGATGGACCGCCCGTGAGTGGCCGCCACCAGGTCTCCTTCCTTGACCGCCAGATCGTAGACGGGAGCGACCGGCAGGTTGTTCCGGAGGAGAAACCAGGACTCCCCCGCATCCAGGGAGACGAACACGCCGGTCTCGGTCCCCACGTAGAGCAGACCCTTCCGGACCGGGTCCTCCCGGATCACCCGCGTGATCTCCCCGCGGGGCAGGGCCTGTCCCAGGTCGTTCCACGTCTCGCCGTAGTCGTGGGTCACGTGGAGATAGGGATCGTACTCGTCCAGCTTGTAGCGGGTCGCGGCCACGTAGGCGGTGGCGGGATCGTGAGGCGAGGCCTCCACTCTGGAGATGAGGGACCACTCGGGCACCCCGGGCGGCGTGATCTCTTTCCAGTTCTCGCCGCCGTCCCGGGTGACATGGACCAGGCCGTCGTCGGTCCCGGCCCAGAGCAGCCCCGGCACGAGCGGAGACTCGGCCAGCGTGCAGACGGTGGCGTAGACCTCGGCGCCGCTGGTGTCCTTGGTGAGGGGACCGCCGGAAGCGCCCAGCTTGGACCGGTCGCGCCGGCTCAGGTCGGGGCTCATGAGCTGCCAGCTGCTTCCCTCGTCCCGGGTACGGAAGACCCGATTGCCGGCGGCGTACAGCAGGCCGGGGTCATGGGGAGAGAACAGGATGGGGAAGGTCCAGTTGAACCGGTACTTCAGATCGGCCGGAGCCCGGCCGGAAGCCAAGTCCGGCCAGACCGTCACCAGGCGAATCTGGCGGGTCTTCCGATCGTAGCGCTGCAACGGAGCTCCCCCGCCGGGCGAGCTGCCCACGGCTCCCACATAGAGGATATCGGGATTCTCGGGATGCACCGCGATGTATCCGCTCTCGCCGGTTCCGGCCGCATAGCACATCCCCCAGGGAATGCCGCCGTACTCGGTGGCGCTGGGAACCGCGATGCTGGAATTGTCCTGCTGGGTCCCGTAGATCCGGTAGGGAAACCGGTTGTCCACGTCGATGCGGTAGATCTGGGCCGTGGGCTGGTTGTAGATGGTGGACCAGGTGGCGCCGCCGTTGAAACTGACGCAGGCTCCCCCGTCGTTTCCCTGAATCATGCGCTGGGGGTCGGCCGGATCGAACCACATGTCGTGGTCGTCTCCGTGGGGGGTGGAGATTCGGGAGAAGTTCCTTCCTCCGTCGGTCGACTTCCAGGTGCTGAGGTTCGTGACCCAGACCGTCTCCGGATCCTGCGGGTCCGCAAAGATGTGGCAGTAGTAAAAGGGACGATTCAGCAGGTTTCGAGAACGATTCAGCCGTTCCCACCTCTCCCCGCCATCGTCGGAGCGGTAGACGCCCCCCTTTTCGGCCTCGATGATGGCCCAGACCCGCTGGGGCCGGGCCGGGCTGACGGTGATCCCGATTTTTCCCAGGATGCCCTTGGGCAGTCCCCGGTTCCGGCCGATGTCGGTCCAGGTGTCTCCGCCGTCGGTGGAGCGGTAGATGGTGCTGTCCGGACCGCCGCTGGAGAGCTCCCAGAAATGGCGGTGGGTCTGCCAGACCGTGGCGAAAAGGATCCTGGGATTGGTCGCGTCCATGGCCAGATCCACCGCTCCCGCACGGGGACTCTGAAACAGCACGTGCTCCCAGTTGGCGCCTCCGTCCCGGCTGCGATAGACCCCTCGCTCGGGGTTGGGACCGAAGGCATGCCCCAGGGCGGCGACGTAGACCAGATCCGGGTCCTCGGGATGGATTCGAATCTCTCCGATATGACGGGTCTCCTCCAGTCCCAGGTGCTTCCAGGTCTTGCCCCCGTCGGTGGAGCGGTAGACGCCGTCGCCGTAGGAGACGTCGGTGCGGATGGTCGTCTCTCCGGTGCCGGCGTAGATCACGTTGGGATCGGACGGGGAGACGGCCAGGGCGCCGATGGATGAGGTGTTCAAGAAACCGTCCGAGATGTTCTCCCAGTAGGTGCCGCCGTCTTCGGTCTTCCAGACGCCGCCGGCCACGGCGCCGAAGTAGAAGACCATGGGGTCGGTGGGGTGGCCGGCCACCGCCACCACGCGGCCCCCGCGGAACGGTCCCGCCAGACGCCACCTGAGGCCCGAAAACGACTCCTCTGTCCACGAAGTTCCCGGCATGAAGTTCTCCTTGTCGACGAAATCGGTCCACGGCCGGACTCCCTCGACGGCGCGGAACCGGCGGCGGACCCTGTGGTTGCGCGTCCCGTTTTCTACGGCGCTTCAGCGGCGGCCGAATGCCGCAGGGACTCCTGACACGGGCAGTAATGGTAGAAGGTCGAGGGTATCGAGTCCAACGCGCGGTAATCCTCCGATGTCGGACTGTGTGGAAACCGGGATCACGGCGGGCCGCGCATCCGTTGCAGGCGACCTGTTTTCTCCCGGGCAATGCACAGTTCCGGCCGGCCTGAATCAGACTCCGGCGTGCCGTTCATGGTTATGACGTCGAGCGCGTTATGAATGTTGAAATCTCATAGACATTCGGCAATGATTCAGGAGAACCGTAGATGAGCACCCAGTTCGACACCCTTGCCACCGCCCGCAGACTCGAAGCCGCCGGAATTGCAACCAAACAAGCCGAGGCGATCGTTTTCGCTATTCAGGAGAGTCGGGACACCGCCGCTACCAAAGAGGACCTCGACTCCAATGTGGCGGCGTTGAGTTCGGACCTTGCGGCGAACACGGCGATGTTGCGTTCCGAGCTTGAGGCGAACACGGCGGCCTTGCGCTCCGAGCTTGAGGCGAACATGGCGGCCTTGCGTTCCGAACTTGAGGCGAACACGACAGCGTTGCGTTCCGACCTCGCGGCCATGGCAGCGGATTTGCGGGCCGAGATCCAAGGTGTGGCAGCAGAATCGCGGGCCGAAAGGGGCAAGCTCCGAGGCGAACTCTTCCGGGCGCTGTGGATACAGGGCGCGGGAGTGGTCGGCATTCTGCTCGCCTCCAAGATCTTCTGACCGACCGGGGTCCCGGCGGCCCTTGGGAAATACGGCTCAAGCAATGAGTCCCGAACGAACGCAAGGAGATCCGTGATGATCCATCGACGCACTTTCCTGGGCGCCCTCGGGAGTACTCTGGCCATCAACCCGCTGTCATGGGGAAAACCCGGGGAAGCCAAGCGGCTGGCCATGGTGGCCACCGAATGGCGGCTCTATTCTCATGCCTGGCACACGGGTCAGCGGTTTCTCGCGGGTTATCCCGTGGAGGGGCGTTGGCACCGGTCCCCCATCAAGCTCGTATCGGCCTACGTGGACCAGACGCCCGAGAACGACCTGAGCCGCAGCCGCTCGCAGGAATTCGGGTTTCCCATCTATCCCACCATCGCCGAGACGCTGCGGTGCGGCGGGGACAAGTTGGACGTCGACGTGGTCCTCGTGATCGCCGAACACGGCAACTACCCGCGTAACGAACTGGGTCAGAAGCTCTACCCCCGCTACGAGTTCTTCAAGGAGACGGTCGAAGTTTTCAAGGAGGACGGACGTACGGTACCCGTCTTCATGGACAAACACCTGTCCTGGAAATGGGCTTGGGCCAAGGAGATGGTCGACACGGCCAAATCCATGGAGTTTCCGTTTCTGGCCGGCTCGTCGTTGCCCGTCACCTGGAGAATGCCGGACATCGACCTGCCCTATGGCGCCGGGGTGGAGGAAGTGATGTGCGTGGCCAGCGGCGGCGTGGACAGCTACGACATCCATGCCCTGGAAACGATTCAGTGCATGGCCGAGCGCCGCCGGGGAGGTGAGACCGGAGTCGCCTGGCTCCAGGCACTGCGGGGCGCGCCGGTCTGGGAAGCCATGGGACAAGGTTCCTTCGACCGCGGCGGCTGGGACCCGGAACTGTTCAGATCGTGCCTCTGCCGCAGCCACAAGCTCACTCAGGTGGAAAACCGGAACCACCGGTATCCCACTTCCGAGCAAATCCGGGAGTGGGTGAAGGAGCCGGTCGTTTACCGGTTCCAATACAACGACGGACTCAAGGCGACGATGCTGCTGCTGAACGGCCTGGTGGAAGATTTCACCTTCGCCGCCCGCCTGGAGGGTCGCTCCGAACCGCTCTCCACGCTGTTCTACCTGTCGCCGGTGCCCAACGTGGTTCACTTTGCGGCCCTGATGTCCAAGGTGGAGGAGATGGTGCTGACCGGCCGCGCCCCCTATCCGGCGGAACGGACCCTGCTGACCACCGGTCTGGTGGAGGCCGGCGTTCGGTCACTCGCCCAAGATGGGAAAACCCTCGAGACACCCCACCTGTCGGTGAGCTACCGGGCACCGAGAGAGTCGCAGTATGTACGGAGTTGAGAGGAGACGGTCAAAGGTCCCGGCGGATCGCTTCCTTCTCCTGCCCGGTGGAAACTTCTTCCATCATCAACCCGATCAGACGAGCCGACTGAGAAACCGGAGTGCGTGGCAAACGCGAATTCCGTCCGCCGTTACGAATTCCCGTCCCTCTTGGGCCGTCACCTGCCACGTCTCGCATTCCGGAAACCGTTTTTTCCAATAGCGAAGATTCCGGTCCGGTCTCGACGGGGACCACCTGCACTCGACCGCCAGTACGGGCCGCCTGCGGTCGGTGACAACGAAGTCCACCTCGCGCCCATCGGTGTCGCGGAAAAACTGGAGGTCGAGATCAATCCCCTCGGCGTCCTGCCGATAGTGGACCCACTTCAACAGATGCCCGGCGACCAGATTTTCGAGCCGCGGACCGCGCCGGGGAACCAGTGACCAATCGAAATGGTAGTGCTTCTGCGCCTTCTTGATCGCCCTGATCTTGGGGCTGCCGAACGGGGAGATCCGAAACAGGGCATAGAGCCGTTCCAGTGCGGCCACCCAATTGCTGACCGCTTTGTGGCTCACCTGCAGATCTTCCCGGAGCGCGTTGAGTGACAGCAGCGATCCGACCCGTTCCGGCAGGCGCATGACCAGCAGCTCGAGGTTTCCCAGATCCTGGATCCGTTCCAGCTCCCTGATCTCTTCGCGAACCAGCAGATTCCGATATTCGCGAGACCAGCGCCGCGCTTGCACCTCGGAACCCGAAAAGAACGGTTCGGGAAATCCGCCCAGCTTGAGCAACTGTGCGAAGTCATCCGCGGACTCGATCCCCAGTTCGGCCACTGACAGCGGGTGCAGACGCAGCAGGTGATATCGCCCCTGCAGCGAGTCTCCGGAATAGCGATACAGCTCCAACCGGGCGCTGCCCGTGACCAGAATTCTCTGGCTGTCCGGCCGGTCGTCATACAGTCCCTTGAGGTAATTCCGCCAGCTCCGGTATTTGTGAATCTCGTCGAAGAACCAGAGCGAGCCGAACGGCAACTGCCGGCGCAGGATCCATTCCCGGTGCTTGGGGACATCCCAATTCATGTAGCCTTGCCGGGCACCCGGCAGGGTAAGGCCCAATGTCGTCTTCCCCACCTGCCTTGGGCCGGCAACGAATACCATCTTGCGGGGAAGATCCGCCTGGATTTGTTTGCCGAGGTATCGATGTTCCACGATTCTGCCAAATTACAGATATATTCTCCTATTAGAAAATCTGGATACAGTTATTTTTCTCTATTGGGAAAACTGTTTGCGTCACCCCAGGCTGGGCGGGCGCCAAAGGTCTCTGCAAAACGACTTCCGGCGGCAAGGACAACTGGCCCTCGACCGGCCTCGAGGCGCTTTCCCCGCGCGCCATCGTTCTGGACAGGTCGCAGCCGGAAGTGCTCTACGACACTGTGGATTGCACGCACATTACGTCTAAACTTTTCTGCGGATAGGTTAAGTTCTTGACCGGTATCCGGGAGGGAATCGAGGCATGTCTGAAATCGAAGCATCCGAAGCCAAAACGGACTTTTCCAGGTTGTTGAAACGCGTACGGGAGGGGGAACGATTCGTCATCACGGAGCAAAATCGCCCGGTGGCGGAATTGATTCCGATCAGACAACGTGAAACCGGAAAAATCCGGGCTGCGATCGAAAATCTGAAAGCGTTTCAGGAGACTCACAGCCTGGCCGGTTCCTCGGTCCGTCAGATGATCGAGGAGGGACGCAAGTGAGGATTTTCCTCTTCTTCCATTGCTGAACTCCTCCTTGGTCCTTGCTTGAATTGTGTAGTCCGATGCCGTCGATGAGCCCGGGGCATCGAGTGCAAACCTGGAACAACTTTCAGCAAGAAGCCTAGAGCCGATCTCATAAGGTCCCATGAATGAAGTATTGAAATTGGCTGCGTATCCGCCGAATATCCAGTGAAAGCGCCGTGAAGGAAACGATGGACAAGCACCTCGAGCCGGACGAACCGTATCTGCTCGGCACTCATGCCGCGGAAGAAAGGCGCCTGGAGACTCAACACCGATTGTGGGCAGGGGCGGCCCACGATCTCTGGGACCGTGCCGGATTCGGACCGGGTGCACGGCTGCTCGATCTCGGCTGCGGACCGGGATTCGCTACCCTCGAGCTGGCGGAGCGGGTCGGTGAAGGAGGCCGCGTTCTCGCCGTCGACGAGTCGGTTCGTTTCATCGGCAGGCTGACCCGCGAAGCGAAACGGCTCGGAATCGAGCAAATCACGGCGCGGGTGGAGCGGGCCGAGATGCTGCGGCTGGAACCGGGCTCACTGGACGGCGCCTTCGTGCGCTGGCTCTTCTGCTTTCTGTCCGATCCGGCTACCGTCATCGACCGGGTCGTCAACGGTCTGCGGCCCGGTGGCCGCCTGGTGGCCTGGGACTTCCTGAACTACCACGCGATGACGCTCCTGCCACCAAGCCCGGCATTCGAACGCGTCCGGACGGCGGTCTACGAGAGCTTTGCGAGCAGCGGCGGCGATCTCAAAATCGGCGACCGGCTGCCGGGACTGGTCGCGGCTTCGGGCTGCCGTCTGGTCGACCTGGTCCCGCTCGTACGGTTCATCAGGCCCGGCACAAGTTTCTGGAAGTGGCCGACGCAGTTTTTCTCCAACTACGTTCCACAGTTGGTCGAAACCGGCTTCTTGACGGAGTCGGAACGTCTGGCGTTCGAAGCCGAGTGGCGGGATCGGGAGCGGGATCCGGGCACGTTCCTGTTTGCCCCGCCCGTGATCGGTATCGTCGCCGAGAAGACGTAGCGCCACCATCGAACCCTGCCGCCAACTGCCGCGCAGGCTCCTAGACACATTGCTCTTCCCTTTACCCGCGTGAAAGCCGGGTCTCCAAGGTATGGTGATAGGCCGCAACGGAGTTCCGCGGGACGGAAAGCGAGCAGCCAAAGTGAACGAGCGTATCGTTTCAGAAGAACAGGGCACCGCCCGTCGATCGCCGGAAAGCGATTTCGTGCAACCTCCAAGAAGACAGATCGCAATGACGATGATCTGCGTGATGTCCGCGGCCTTTCTGGCCGTACTTGGCCAGATGGTCGTGGCCACGGCCATGCCGCGCATCGTCGCCGATCTGGGCGGATTCGACCGTTATACGTGGGTGGCGGCCGCGTATCTCGTCGCGTCCACCGTGGCCATCCCCATCACCGGGAGGCTCACCGACATTTACGGGCACAAGGGATTCCTGGTTCTGGGAATCGTCGTCTTCATCGTGGCCTCCGTACCGGCCAGCTTCAGCCAGTCGATGAATCAACTGATCGCTTCCCGAGCGCTGCAGGGTATCGGCGGAGGAATCCTCATAACCATGAGCCTCCGTACCATTCCGGACCTGTTTCCACCCCGGCAACGAGGCAGGTTTCAAGGGCTGATCGCCCTCGTGTTCGGGATGGCTTCGGTCATCGGGCCGAGTCTGGGGGGATTCATCACGGACCAACTCTCCTGGAACTGGATCTTTCTGATCAACCTTCCAGTCGGGATCCCCGTGCTCCTGTTGACCATTCGCACCTTCCCCGACGTCAGGCCCGAGGCCGGAGATCGAAAGCTGGACTACCCGGGCATGATGGCCCTGGTGCTTTCCGTAGTGACCGCGATGCTGGCCCTGTCGTGGGCGGGCGTTCAGTACGATTGGGCTTCACCGCAGGTCATGGGCCTCCTGGGATTCGGGCTGGTCATGGCTGCGGTATTCCTGGTCGTGGAATCCAGGTCCGATTCCCCCATCATGCCCCTGGGAATATATCGGAACCGGATGGTGTCCATCTCGGTGATCGTCGCGTTCTTGACCGGGTTCGGGCTGTTCGGAAGCGTCATCTTCCTGCCGCTGTTCTTCCAGGCCGTCCTGGGCGCTTCCGCGACCGGAAGCGGCGGCTTCCTGACCCCGATGATGCTGGGAATCGTCATCGGCTCCATCGTGGCCGGCGGACGGCTCTCCCGATCCGGCGGGCAATACCGCCGGCAGGGTCTGGCCAGCACCGGCTGCATGGCCGCGGGCATGATTCTCGTCTCCACCATGAACGAGAGTACGAGCTTCGCCTGGGCAGTGGGATACATCGTGATCATGGGATTCGGGGTGGGAGGGACACTGTCCACCTTTGCGGTAGCCGTTCAGAATTCGGTGCCGGACCGGTTCATGGGAACCGCCACCTCGGCGCTTCACTTCTTCAGGCTGATCGGCGGGACGACGGGCCTCGCCCTGCTCGGTGCAGTGATGAGGCACAGGTTCTCGTTGCGGGTGGAAGAGACGGTCTCGGACACGGCAAGGGCTGCCCTCCCTCCCGGGCGGCTCGACGCCATAACAGACAACCCAAGGGCGCTGATCGATCCGTCCTCCATCGGCGAGCTCAGATCCGGATTCTCCGATGCCGGCGTCGACGCCGTACGGATGGCGGACGCTCTTCTCGTTGACCTGAATTCCGCTTTGTCCGGAGCGGTGGGAGACGTGTTTGCGGTCAGCTCCGTGGTGATGGCGGTCGCCGTAGCCGTTACCCTCTTTCTGAGAAGGTCACCCGTCTGAGAGCACGGGGCGAACGCGGACCCGCTTGCCGTTCAACATCGTCCCGATCCAGGTGTAGCGTACTCCCCATTCATACACCGCCAAGAGGAGACCCGGCACGGTCACGCAGATCAGCACGAACGCCAAGTGAGGATTGACCGACCAGTCCACGGCCAGCATCTGCACCCAGATCACGAGAGGCAGATGAGCCAGGTAGATCCAGTAGGACGCGTCCGCGACATACCGTACCCAGACCCGCTCCCGTGAGGCCAGCCTTCGGAAGAGTCCCATCATGCCGAAGCAGGCCAGCCAGGTATACGCGACCTGAAAGACGGCCGCGGCGACCGCCGTCCAGGGTCCATCCGGGTCAACGAATTCAATTCTGTCGGGATACAGGAACACCAGGGCCAGCGGCATGACGGGGAGGGCCGGGAGCAGCGCCGCGGCCCACCGGCGACGCACCCGCACCCGCCGCCGGTAGAGAACGACTCCGAACACGAAGAACGCCAGGTAGTACCCGAGGATGGCGGGTTCGGGCACGATGACGGTGGAGACGTCGGCGCCCAGCATCTGGCGCATGAAGTATTGCGGCACGACCGGCGCCGCCAGGAGCAGCCACCACAGGCGATGCCGAAACCGCAGGCCCAGCCCGGCGGCCGCGGAGAAACACCCGGCGGCCAGCAACAGGTACCAGAGAAACCAGAGATGGAAGAAGTGCCGGGGCCACGGGACCGAGTCGATGCCGCCTTGGGAGAAAAGCCAATGAGTGGCCGGGATGACCGTCAACAGTCCCGCCAGAAGGGGCAGGCCGATGCGTTTGAGGCGGACGAGAACCGTTCGCGCCAGTCCCCGGCGCCGCCATTGCATCGCCGTGAAGTATCCGCTCAGGATGAAAAACAGCGGCATGAGAAACCCCGCCAGGGCGCTGAACAGGTACGCGTAGGGGTTGTAGAGAGGTTCCGTTTGCTCGGCGTAAGGATGTTTCGCCGGCCAGAGGTCGGAAAACGGCATCAGGAAACACAGCGCGTGCACCAGGACAACGAGCAGCATGGCAACGGCGCGCAACGCGTCCAGGTCGTGCAGCCGGCTCATCCCTATCGAGATCCCGCTTTTTCCGTCCAGTCCCGACACCATTCTTCCTTCGAAACGTACGTTCAATAGGTGGTGCGCCCGCCGCTGACGTCGAAGACCGCTCCGGTGCTGTACGAGCACTCCTCCGATGCCAGCCAGGCGACGAGGGCGGCGACCTCGGAGACCGTCCCGGTGCGCCCCATGGGTATCCGCGAGACCATGCCGTCGATCCGCTCCTTCGTCAGTCTTTCCAACAGGCGGGTCATGACCGCGCCGGGAGTGACGCAGTTCACACGAATTCCCGTTTTGGCCAGTTCCAGGCCGATCGACTTGGTCAGGCTGATGACGCCGGCCTTGGTCGCCGCATAGGGCACCGCCCCGGCGACCCCCTCCTTGCCGGAGGCGGAGGAGACGTTGACGATGCGGCCGTAGTCCCGTTCCAGCATGTGAGGAATCACGTGGTGGCAGAAGGAGAACACGCCGCGGAGGTTGGTCCGGTAGATGCGGTCCATCTCCTCCACGGGCATTTCCCACGATCTGGCGACGGGGCTCCCGATTCCCGCGTTGTTGACCAGAATGTCGATTCGCCCCCATCTGGCGACGGACCTGGCGGTGGCTCGGCGGGCGGTCTCCTCGTCCGCCACGTCGCCGGACACCACCTCTGAGGACACTCCTTCCCGGGCCAGCGCGTCCGACGCCTGTCGCGCCAGGTCGGAGTTCACATCGACGACGGTGACACGCGCCCCTTCGCCGCCCAGGCGCTGAGCAATGCCGAATCCAAGACCCTCCGCCGCGCCGGTGACGATGGCCACCTGGCCTTCGAACCTGGACATCTGTCCTCCTGCGTTTCAGAACCTGCTCAAATATACATTTGCGGCGGGCGACGCCCCACCCTGAGCAATTTCGAGTCAGGGCTCCCTGATTCCGTTACCTTGAGGATTCCGGCTCGGGTTCGGACTCAAGGGAACGGGCCCCGAGTGATTGAGAGTTGCCGAGATTTCGCCCAAGATCCAATGATCGCGTGACGCGGAGGCGTGGCGCGGGCAAGGAGAACCTGGGCCGTTGTTCGAGACATGGGTCCCCATCACCATCGCGGCGGCGTTTTTTCAGAACGTCCGTTCGTCGTTGCAGAAGCACCTCAAGGGATCGTTGAGCACCTCGGCGGCGGCCTACGTGCGTTTCTTCTATGCCCTGCCCTTCGTCCTCCTCTATCTGGCGATCCTCCGTTACGGCGCCGGGTACGACTTCCCGGAGCTCAACCGGCGGTTCCTGTTCTTCGCCGTCCTGGGCTCCACGGCCCAGATCGCCGGGACGGCGCTCCTGATCCACCTTTTTTCGTTCCGGAACTTCGTGGTGGCCACGGCCTACTCGAAGACGGAGACGATCCAGGCGGCCGCCGCCGGAATGCTCATCCTCTCGGACACCCTGACTCCATGGGCTCTGCTGGCCATCGTCGTGAGCCTGGCCGGCGTCATGCTATTGGCCATCGCCAAACGGGAGCTGGGCATCCGGGAGCTCTTCTCTTCCCTGTTCCGAAAGACGGCCGGAATCGGATTGGCCAGCGGCGCCGGATTCGGACTCGCCGCCGTCTCCTACCGGGCCGCCAGCCTCTCCCTGGGCGGGAGTTTCGTTGCTTCCGCGGCGTATACTCTCGCAGTCGCCCTCTTGCTGCAGACCGTGACCATGGGCCTCTACCTTCGCGTGAGGGAGCCGGGACAGTTGACCCGGGTCTTCAGGACCTGGAGGATCTCCGGCGCCGTCGGCCTTGCCGGCATGTCGGCCTCCGCCTGCTGGTTCACGGCCATGACCATTCGAAACGCCGCCCACGTGAAGGCCCTGGGCCAGGTGGAGCTGCTCTTCGCCTTCGTGGTGTCCGCCGCTTTCTTTCGTGAGAGAGTCACGGGACGGGAAATGCTGGGAGTCCTGCTGGTGGTGACGGGAATACTGGTCCTGCTGTTGCGAGGATGACTCGGCGCACGACGACAGACGGAAAGAGGTGAGAAGTGAGAGGAGAAGACAGCACGGCCTATCAACCGGCGCCCATTCCCCGTTCCTTTCTGGAATACGTCCGGTCCATGGGACCCGGGATCGTGGTCGTCCTGACCTGGCTGGGAGCCGGGGATATCGTCGAGTCGGCCATGGCGGGAGGCAACTACGGATACTCCCTCATGTGGGGCTTCGCGCTCTGCCTGATCCTGCGCTACCTGTTCGTCTCCATCATCGCCAAATACCAGCTCTGCAACCCGCACGGCGAGACGGTGCTGGCGGGCCTGGGGCGGCTGCATCCCCTCTTTGCATTGATGGTCCTGACGGGGACGCTGCTGCTCACCCACGGCATCGGCGTGTTTCTGCTGGTGGGAACGGCGGAGATCTGCATCAAGGTGACGGGAATCGGCAACATTCCGGTCTGGGGCGCGGGTCTGGCCCTGACCGTTCTGCTGCTGGTGTTCCGGCCCGACTACCGGAGAATCGAAGCGATCTTCTTCGTGCTGGCCGGGGCCCTGTCGGTTTCGCTGATCGGACTGGCCGGCTGGTCCGGTCCGTCGGCGGGAGGGATCGCCAGGGGAATTCTGGGACTGCAGGTGCCCGAGACCCTGGGGCGATTCGACGCCGTTTACCTCATGGTGGCCATGGTGGGAGCCATCGCCGGCAGCCTGGGAAACCTCTTGTATCCCTACTTCATGCGGGAGAAGGGATGGACGACTCCGGACCACCGCCGGGTTCAGCGATACGACCTGATCCTGGGCATCATCGTTCTCATCGTCCTGGACCTCTCCATCTGGGTCGTGGGAGCCGAGATTCTCCATCCCAGGAACATCCAGGTCGTGGACCTGGAGAGCCTCTCGCGGCTCCTGGGAGAAACCATGGGCGACCTGGGCTCCTACCTCTTCTATCTGGGCGTCTTCGCGGCCCTGTTCAGTTCCATGGTGGGGAACGGCACCGCCTATGCCCTGCTCATCGCCGACGCCTACATTCAGCTTCGGCCTGGTGAGCGGGAGGCCTGCGGCGGCGACTACAAGCGGCATCCCAGCTTCCGCCTGGCCATCTACTGGGTGGTCCTCTCACCCCTGATCTGGGTGTTCCTGGGCCACTCGGACTTCGTGGGGCTGACGGTGACGGTCAACGCGGCGCAGGTGGTGGTCCTGCCCTTCCTGGTGATCGGAGTCTGGATCCTGACGGCCCGGCGAGTCCACATCGGGGCCGAGCACTGCAACCGCTGGTGGGAGAACGTGCTGGTGGGGTTCCTGTTCGCCGCGGCGGCGGTCAGCGGTTACTTCTCGGCCGTCAAGGTGTTGGGCGGGTAATCTGCCGCGGAACGCCGGACAGTCACCGGCGACGAGCGGTCAGGGAGTCGTCTTCTCGCTGTAGACCTTGGCCACCTGCGACTCGAACCAGCTCCCCACGTGGAGGCTGACCGAATCCGGGAGCCGGATGGATTTCTGCAGGTCCTCAAGGTCCTTCCCGGCGGACAGCCCCAGCGCCACCTCCCGGTGCAGCGCCCGGATGAAGGCCTTCTGCTTGCCCAGAAGCGACCGGTCCGTGGGGGGGCCGTGTCCCGGAGCGACGGTCTCGACCCGGAGCTTTTCCAGTTCCTCGATGACGCCGACCCAGGAGTGGGTGTCTCCGTCTCCCATGTAGTTGTAGGGACCGTTGACCACGGCATCCCCGGTAAAGAGGATCCGATGCCGGGGGAGATAG
>JAJDTT010000232.1 GCA_022827025.1 Acidobacteriota bacterium | reverse complement strand
CCATTGCTTGGGCACTACCGAACCGGGGGGGGTGGAGCGGCGACTTTCTAGTCGCCGACTGGGATCGGCGTCCGGAGCGGCGTCTTTCAGGCGCCGACTGGGACCGGCGTCCTTCCGGGCGCCGGGAATGGCGACGTGGAGCGACGACACAGCCGGAGAACGATGCGACCCCGCCGGGCAACCACAAGGGGTGCCCCTACGGTCGTCGGGGATTGGAAGTTTCAATGAAGAAGGGGGAACTCGAAGTTCGGCGGCTGGACATCTTGGTTATTTTCTTGGAAGTGAGGTCGGTCCTTTCGCTCTTTTGCGCGTTGGGACGTGAGGACGAACACATGGCGGGGAGAGACGATGCGGCCGCACGCCTCTTCCTGAATGCGAGGTCGTAAGACGGCGCCAAGGATGACGCCGCTCCTATTGGAAACGACGCAACCAACGACCCCCTTGTATACTCGGATCACCCGGCTGGGGGAGCATCAGCTTGGGTGTCCCCCTATCGCTACGGAGCCAAGGAGAATTCCATGCTCAGGATCGGACTGTTCGGAGCCGGCCGCATCGGCCGGATGCATGCACGCAACCTGGCGGCCCACGGTCGTATGGAACTGGTGGGAATCTACGACGTCAATCCCGATGCCGGCGCCGCTGCGGCAGCGGAGACCGGGTCCGTCTCCGTCGATTCCGTCGAGTCCCTGCTCGGAGACGACACTTTGGACGCCGTTTTCATCTCCACCTCTACGAGCACCCACTGCGAGCTGATTGAACGTGCGGCTCAGGCGGGAAAGGCGGTGTTCTGCGAAAAGCCGATCCACGTGGACATGTCACGGGTGGACCAATGCGGGGCCGTTCTCGCAGCGGCCGGCGTGCCGTTTCAGATCGGGTTCAACCGGCGCTTCGACCCCGGCCACAACGCGCTGTACCAGGCCGCCCGCGACGGTCAGATCGGCAAGCTCGAGCAGGCCGTGATCAGCAGCCGGGATTCGATCCCGCCAACCCTCGACTTTATTCCGAGTTCCGGAGGATTTTTCCGGGACATGGTGATCCATGACTTCGACATGGCCCGTTTCCTGTTCGGCGAAGAGCCCGTGGAGGTCATGGCCATGAGCAGTGTTCTGGTGGATCCGCGCATCGGCGAATGCGGGGACGTGGACAGCGGCATGGTGGTGATGCGCATGGAATCCGGCGCTCTGTGCCACATCAACGGCACGCGCCGGTGCGCCTATGGGTACGACCAGCGAATCGAGCTGTTCGGAGAACGGGGCATGCTGGTTTCCGCCAATCCGACGCGGACCAACCTCGAACGCTACACGGAAGGCGGCACCGCCGCCCGCGACCCCCTGCACTACTTTTTCATCGAGCGGTACCAAGAATCGTACGTGCGGCAACTCGACGTTTTCGTGGACGCCTTGGAGAGTGGCGTCCCGCCGTCTCCCGGCTTCGACGACGGGAGGCGCGCCCTGCTGATCGCCGACGCCGTGATGGAATCCGCCAGGAGCGGCCGGACTGTCCGGGTGGGCGACTGAACCCGCGTCCTGTTGTTTCCAACTGTCAGCAGGCACGGAACAACATGACTGTCAGAACCCCGACAACGGTGACGACGAGAGTGATCAGAAGCTTGATCACCTCAAACGTCAAGAGGCCAAGAACCGCGCCCACGGCGACGTTCGTTACGAGTCGAGTGTCGAGTTGGGACGTCATCCAGGTCCAGATTCGCCTCAATTCCGTTTTCTTCATATCCTGGCGGCGTCACTCCTTCCGGGTCGCGACGGACCACAGGTAGAGAACCATCCCCGTTCCGATCAGTCCCGCTCCCAGAGTCAGGAAAAGGAACAGGGAAACCGGATGGTTCCAGTACAGGGTGCCCAACTCCACCGCAATCCCGATGGCGATCAGCCATCCGGCGAGTTGGAGGCGCCCGGCGAAACCGTCCTGCAGCCTCAGCGATCGAAACCGGCTCATGGCTTCTCCTCCGGGTCCCAGCGCTCGAACCGGTCCAGCTTGGTCACCTCGTGAACCAGGTTGTGGCACATGAGGCACGACTTGGTCTCGGACATCAGTTCCGGTCGAAATCGCTTGTGTGCCGAGAATTCCTCGAAGGACCGGGCTCCTTCATGACACTCCAGGCAGGACCGGTTCTCGTACGGCTGGTAGAGCTTCACCGGGTCGGACCAGGTGCCCAAGACGCTGTGCCAGACGTGTCTCACGCCGCGGATCTTGTCGTCCACGTCCCCGAACATGGTGTAGCTCGTGTGGCAGGTGTAGCAGGCCTTGTCGATGGGGATGAGCTTATTCTGGAAGTGCGCGGCGGGAAGAAACCGGGGTTGGTCGATGAGCAGGCTCTCCCCGTAGGGCTCGATGACGTGGCAGGAGAGGCAGAAGTCGGTCGTCTTGGCCTGCTCGTAGTGCCGGTCGGCGCCGCCCAGGAACAGAAGCCCCGGCAGCGCGAAGAGGGCGACGAACGCGAGAATCCTGCCCCCGACGGCGTCGGTCCATTCGGGCCGGCGGACGAATGCCGCGATCAACGCAACGGTTGCGAGCCCCAGCAGGCTCAGGAGGATGACGTTGCCAGTCACTCGATCAGGTTCCTCACCGTCGCCTGGTGACGGCTGCGCATCTCCTGCGCCAGCGTCCTGATCTCGGTCAGATCCTGCAGCATCTCGCTCCACCCATACCAGAGGGCGTAGTCGGGATTGTTGTGGAACGTGCCCTGGAACGCGCGCATCCGGTGCTCCAGGTGCATCTTGAAGAGGCGCTGCTCAATGGCGGTGGGAGCATCGTGGAAAGCCAGCAGGTCGGGGTAGTCGTAGGCGTAGTGGTCCGGTTTGCTCAAGATGCCGTCCCGGTAGAGGGAAGCGATGATCCGAATCGCCTCGGCCAGCAGCCGGTCCGTCTCCCGGATCATCTGGTCCCCCTTCTCCAGTTCCGCCCGCACCAGGTTCGACGAGTGGCACTGTTCGCAGATGCCGGTCATGCGGTCGCGTTCGCGCTGCCAGTCCTCCTGGGTCAGCCGGGCCACGTCGGCTTGCTTCACGACTTCCAGCCGGGCAGTCGGGTTGCCCTGCGGGTCCAGGACTCCGAGGGCCTTAAGGATGGTGGCTCGATCGGCCGCCCACTCCGGGTCTTCCGGCATGGGCAGGCGCACCGCCAGGAAACCCCACGCCGTCCTCACGCCATGGTCCCCCTTCGGCATGTGGCAGGTCTGGCAGGTGGGGGCCGCCGCCTGTTCCGGAAGGGTCCCGGTCTGCTTGAGCAGATGCCGGACGCCGTGCTTGGACGAGGAGTACATCTCCCACTGCGGGTGGTCGATGCCCATGTGACAGGTCCGGCAGGCCTGGGGTTCCCGAGCCTCCTTGACCGAGAACAGGTGGCGCGTGTGGCAGGTGTCGCACGACGCAAGGCCGAACATGACGCCGTCCGCCCTCAACTGCTGAATCTCCTCCTCGGTCTTGAGCCCGATGCGGTGACAGCCGCCGCAACCCTTCATCCCCTCGGTCAGGGCCATCGGCAGCCAATGCGTCGTCGGCATGGCGTTCATGCTGGCCCATGCCAGGGCGTGCTTGCCGCCCTGGAACTGCTCCGTCTGAATCGGGTGGCAGGTGGCGCAGACATCGGGAGTCGCGGTTTGGACGAGAGCCACGTCGTCCGCCGAGCGATGCTGGTCGCCATGGCACAAGGAGCAGTCCACGCCCTCGGAGCTGTGACGGCTCAGCTCCCAGTCCGTCACGATGTTGGGCGTCACGTCGCGGTGGCACTCGACGCAGTCCGAGGAGGCCCGCTCCGTGTCTTCGCCGCCGCACGCCGCCAGAGCCAGAACGGCCAGGGACAGGAGTAGATGGATCCGATACGGGCGTCTGCACCGCGTCGAATCAGGACCCCGGCCCGGCAACGGCCGCGAACTCCAGATCTCACAAACCCTGAGTAGCACCGATCGCATCGTTTCCGACGACATTATGACGCAGTTCCCCACGGACATGTCAGGAGGGGGGACTTTCCTGTCCCCCGTGTTCTTTTTTGCGCTGCAACTCGGCGGCCGGAGAGCGTAAAGGGAGGACTGCCGCCCAACTCCGGCCCGCCGGAGCCCAGCGAAAGCAACCGCGGCGAAGAGGGGGGACAAGAATGACACCCCCTCCGAGGGTGCCCCATGTTTTCGAAGGAGTGGGGGTGGAGCGGCGACTTTCTAGTCGCCGACTGGGATCGGCGTCCGGAGCGGCGTCCGGAGCGGCGTCGTCCTCGGCGCCGACTGGGATCGGCGTCCTTCCGGGCGCCGGGAATGGCGACGTGGAACGGCGACACAGCCGGGGAACGATGCGACCCCGCAGGGCACCCACAAGGGGTGCCCCTACGGTCATCGGGGATTGGTCCGACAGGGCGGCTAGAAACCGCCCTTCCAGTGGGCGACTGGAAGTCGCCCCTCCGGGCCTCCGGCATGATCCCGCGAGA
>JAJDTT010000233.1 GCA_022827025.1 Acidobacteriota bacterium | reverse complement strand
CTACGTTCTCGGTCACGAGCACGCGCTGAGGGCGAAAATCCTGCGCGATCGTCACGCCCCCTTCTGAGAAAACATGGGGCACCTGGAGGGGGGACTTTTAGTCCCCCCGTCGGAGTGGGGGTAGGAAAACCCCCACTCCTTTTCACGCAGGATTTCGCCGGACCAGGGCCGGTGGGGGAAGCTCCTATTGAGCGGAGTTTTTCTACCCCCGCTATCGGCTTTCCCAGCGAATTGACCGGAACTGGCGGCCTCGACTTTCCGGTCCAATCATCCACTTAGCGCTTATGGTGCGGCCCTCGGCCGCGGCCCCGTCAAGCTCGCTCAGCGGGAGATTCGGGCATTCACCAGGAGCCGGCGGAACTCGCCGTAGGTCATGTCCCTGGCGATGACGTAGCAGGCGTCCTCGGCGGTATTCACCACGCCGTGCCAGTCGAAATCGCGCCGGATCCCGTTGTAGACGGGCAGCTTCAGCTCGCCTCCCTCCGACTCCAGACCCAGCTCGGTGGCGGCAGGTTCCGGCCAGCAGAGCTTTCCGTGGACCTCCCGGACTCGAAGATTCAGGCCCTGGACCGGAATTCGGGCGTAAAGGAGAGGATCCTTCAGCCGGCACCAGGCCCGTGTGTACAGGCCCACCAGGCGTCCTTCTGTCGCTTCCCAGAGATAGAGGCGCAGGTTGGGATCCAGGTCGACCCGCTCCCGGAATCGGGATCCCATCAGAAACGAGGCGCCGCTGACCGACAGATCGTACCGGTTGTCCACGGGGGTCTGGAGCCCCAGGTAGGGGGCCAGCATCTGCTTGTAGGTCATGGCGCACTGCTCGAACCCCTCGCCGAAGGCGACTCCCTGCGTCGTGGCCGGATCGAATCTCAGGTTCCGTTTCCGGAATTCGTTCCGGATGTCGGACGCGGCCAGCCGGCTGAAGTAGAGCACCTCCAGCACGGCTGGGTTCCAGGTGGCCGCCACGGCCCCGGTCTCGTCGATGGCCTCCCGGATCTCTGCCGCCAACTCCTCCCGGATCGCCGCCGGCACTCCATCCAGGAACTCGTCGCGCCCCGGCAGGTCCGGCTCGGACAGGAATCGCTCCAGTGGATGGTCCAGTTTCCGCCACTCCGCCGGCGGTTGCTTCAGCACCCGGTCCACGAGAATAGCTCGCCGTCCCAGAGTGCGGCGGGCGTAGTCCTGCAACTCGAGCATGGGGGTCTTGTCCCCGATGGGAAACAGGAGCAAGACCTCGTCCCGCTTCATCCTGGACATGAGGTCCTTCTGAAGACGGTTGACCTCCAGTTCCTTCCGGTAGGTCGCCTCCCAGACGGGCCGGCTGTAGGGGCTGTGTTCGTCCCAGTCCCCCGGAGGAGGATCGAGTCCCGCCGTCTGCCAGCAGACCGGGTGAAACATGAAGTAGATCTTCCGGACGTCCAGCGGGCCAGGTCCGGCATCGGCTCCTGAGGAAGTCCCCCCGCAGCCGATCAGAGGAAGAATGGCGGCCAGAATGCTCATCCGGACGAGAGTTCCGAGCAGTAGGGAGTGATGGCCGAATCGAGAAGTCATGGCCTGCCTTCAGAAACGATTCTTGCGAACGAGTCTAGCATGGCCCGGAACAGGGGTTCCGCATGGGACTGCCGAGCCGCGGTCAGGGCCGGACCGTGATCCGGCGCGCCTCGTAGAGCGTCTTCATGTCCCGCAGGAAGTGCTCGCTGTCGTTTTCCCAGCTCCGGAGGGTTTCGCCGAGTGATTTCCCCGGCAGCACGAACCGATAAGAAAGCACGACGCAGGAGTCGGGTCCGGTGGCTGCGATCTGGGTGTACCCTTGGGTCAGCGGTTCGGCGATCTTGCGGGGCTGGGTCCAGGTGTACCCCTTGTCGGGACTGAACATGACGTAGTCCCCGGCCGCCTCCGAAGGGTCCTCGATTCCGACCTGGCTCTTGTAGCGCTTGTGATAGTCGGCGAGGCCCGCCGGGTAATACCCGCCGTTGGGATCCTCCCAGTAGATATACCGCATGGGGCGCCAGCCGAAGCTGCAGGCCAGGATCCCATTCTCCAGCCGAGTCATTCTCGGCCGCAGACCCAGCGTCTCCAGGGAAACCGGCTCGCTCCAGGTCCGTCCTCCGTCCCTGGAACGGCACTGATAAAGGGGTGCGTAACGGCCGGTTCGCATAATCGCCAGCAGTTCGCCGCCGCCGAAATCCACGAGGGCCGGCTCGCAGAAACTCTCCTGCCCGGTCTTGCCGTCGTAGGCAATGGTGGAGAGATACTCCCAGTTCTTCCCGTCATCAGTCGAGGACAACAGGTAGGTGCGGTACATGGGCGCTACGCCCAGTTTGGTGTCGAATCCGCTGATGGGCACATCGTCGCCGATGAAGTTGCCATAGGAGAGCCCCAACAGTGTTCCGTCCGACAGCTCATGGGCGAGTTCGACAAAGGGAGCTCGGGACACGGTCTTGTAGTCGTCGGCGATGACAGGCTTGAACCGGGGCACGGAGACGGCGGTTTCCTGCCAGGATTCATCGTCAATGTCCTCGAAGTCGCCGAGCCCGTTCAATTTCATATGTCCGGCGAGGAAAACCCCCGGCCGTTCTGATGGTGTGAAGCCCCGCTTGAGCAGATAGAATGATCCGTCGCGCCGTTGGAGCGCCTGAAATTCTGAGATCGGAACCGGCCGTGCCTGCCAGGTCCGGCCGCCGTCGGTGGAACGCAGGATCTTGCCCATCCTCCCACTGAGGATGATGGATCCGTCGAGCAGCTTGAGCAGCGGCGCGTAGCGATAGTAATAAGGAGGCGCCGCCCCATCTTCATGCACGATTGAGGGTTCGGAGACGGTCACCGACGTCACCGCCGCGCGGGAATGAAGCAACATCGGTTTCGTTTCGGGCGAGACGGCCGAGCGGGGAGCCCCGGCAAGGCCAATTCCGAGCACGCAGCTCAGCAACAGAGTCCCGCTCACTGGAACAGACATGGTTTCTCTCCTCGGTGTCCGATTCAGATTCAGATGGAACGCACCGTGAGTCTATCTGAACGTGAAACTGTAGAGGCGGGCTCGACCGGCGAGCCGGAAGCGGAGCTGGAGCCGGCCGGAGTCCGGAATATCAACTGTTTCGCCCTCCCCCCATCTGATGGGGACCGCCACTCCATCCCGGTTCAGGGCGGATCCGGCGGCCAGCACTTTTTCTCCATCGGTCAGCTCGACGGTGATGCGTCCTTCGCCGCCGCCGAGCCCTTCGGCATTGACGTCCATTTTCAATGAAGCCGGATCTGTTTCCATGGGTATCGTGGCGAACCAGCCGGAGTCCTTCCCTTCAGCCACTTGCAGACTGACGAACCCGTCCTTCCGGAGGGTGGCCAAGCCGCTGTTCATGGGCAGATCCTTCCAGTCGTGATAGGGCCCGATGCTTACGGGACTGCCCGAGTAGTAGAGCCAAATCTCGTCGCCGACGTTCACCGGCAGATTCACCGGGGAGATCCAGCCGGCGTCCCAAGTGCCGGGCGGCCCCAACTCGATGGCGGCGACCCCGTCGAAGACATGAACGAAGTTGCGTCCATCCCGGCTCACGGCGAGTTGCTGGGGACTCAACTGCAGGGCATCCCAGGCGTCGAACAGACCGATGTAGAGTTGGCCCTCGATCCAGACGGACATGAGGTGTTGCTCCACCTCGGTTCCGGCCCGCGGATAGAGAACCGGATTCTGAGGGTCCGACGTCCATCGGATCAGGTCGGGACTCCAGTAACGGCAGGTTCGGCGGGTGTAGCGGGGAGACAGCAGGCCAGTGCCAAAACAGTGGCGTCCGAACACCTTCCAGCGGCGGTCCGGGTCGGTCTCCAACGAATCGTAGAAGAGGTTCCTCCGGTCCCCGAACCGGCCCGGATTCGTTTTGCCCTCCGGAAGCCGGTCCGGGTTGACCAGAATTCCTTCGGTCCAACGGATGCCGTCTGCCGAGTAGTGGAGGCGGTTGCCGCCCGTGCGGTCCACCAGCGCCTTGTAGCGCTTTTCCGGGTCCGTCTCCCTCTCGTCTCTCACCGCCATGACCCAGTGGCCGTGCGGCCGGTAGCCCAGGTCCACGATGTTGTTTCGAGTGGACCCCCGGTGCTCCACCTGGTGCAGATCGGGTTTGATCCAGTGGATGCCGTCTTCGCTTTCGGCGTAACCGGCCCGGTATCCGCCAGAGTCCCCCCTTTGCATGGAATCCCGGTCGGTGCCCGAATACCACATGCGGAACTTGCCTTCGTCGATCAGAACCTCTCCGTAGGCGACGGCTCGAATGTCATCCCAGGCCCCGGGGGAACCGGTGCGCAGGACCGGGTTGGCCGGGTGTTTCCGCATGGGGTGAAGGGAGCGCTTCAGGCCCTCCAGAGCACTCACCTCGAGCATGTCGAGGAAAAGGACCTTGCGTCCCGGACCCGGATTCAAGTCCGGGATCTTCAAGGTGTCGAAGAAGACGCCGCCTTCGCCGCCCCGGGTGGCCAGGGCCATGCCCAGAGCCCCCGTATGCCCTCCCGATCCCTTTCCCACGGTGTGGAAGTGACTCAGGGACGGCCCCCGGGTCATCTCTTCGTGGGAAACCGGATCTCCGCCGACGGTCCGTGCTTCGTAAGGGGCGCCGAACCGGGATCCCAGCCACCGGGAGTAGAAGGTATGGCTCCTCGTGGTGTTGGTCCAGAAGACCCACCCCACGTCGTATGGATCTCGAACGAGTATGGGGTGGTGGTTGTGCTCCGGACTCGAGTGCAGTCCCTGGACGGTCCAGCTTTCACCGTCGAAATAGGCGTGCAGGATCTGATGCTCCACCTTTTCCCAAACCACCAGGGCCTGTCGGCCCCAGCCGATGACACTGTAAGTGACATATCCGGTTCCGGACCAGGGAACATAGGGAGCGGAACTGGTGAAGTCGTGGTGACGGTCGAAGTCCTGGGAGAAATTGGGGAATTGGTGGTAGAAGAGGAAATTGAAACCCTTTCTTGAAGACGCGACATGCAAGGTTCCTGAGCGGTCCAGATCGGCGGCCGGGGCCTCGAAATCGCCAGGGAGCGTCAGGGGCTGCCGGACCCAGTCTCCGCCCTTGGGCGACGCCGCCCAGAGTTGCTGGGCAGGCCGTCGGGCGCGCCTCGAATACCGATGCCCTTTGTCCTGGGCCAGGTAAATGTTCTCATCAGCCGTCCGAATGGTCCGGCTGTAGAGGATCCAGGGCCGTCCCCGGGCATCGGCAACCAGGTCCCCGAATTCGATTCCCTCACTCTGGTCGATTCTTTCCGGACCCGGTGTCCTGCCGTCGGCGCCGGTCCAATTCTCTCTCCTTCCGAGGCTCGCTGAGGGGTTCCCGCCACCCGCGGGGCACCGCGCATACCAGATCCCTTGAGGATCGGAACTCTGGAAGACCAGGTGCAGGATGTCGTCCTGGCCAATGGTCAGGCTCACCGCCTGTGCCCCCGCAAACGGACCGGTCAGGATCGACTGGCCGGATCCTCCCGCCAGTGCCAAAGAAGGGGTGAAATCGCCGGCGAATTCGGGGCTGGAGTTTTTGGACGTGGAGACGAAAACGGTGGGATTTCCATCGGCGGCGCCGTCGTGGGCGAGAAACCAGATGCCCTGCGAGTTGCTGGCGATCTGCCGGCCGTTGGTCCGGGGGAAAGGAGGCGCTCCGTTGTGGCTGCCTGTCCGCAGCGTCAGGATCGCAGCCGCGTCGGCCATGAGCCAGAGCATGCACACGGAGAGAATCATTCCACGTACACCGGCGCGGTTTTGGGTCTTGATCGGAGCGGCAGCCCCTGTCGCGGGCATGAGTTTTTCGGCGCTATCGGCGCGACGTGCGATCATCGAGCCGTCAACGATAGGTGATCCAGACGGGAGACGACAGTCGGTCCTGCGGGGTCTTCGACCTTGGTGATACGGCCTACCTCTCAGTTAGTACGAGCTCCAGTACGGTGGGGATGCCATCTCGGATCGTCACATCCGGAAATGCCCGGTGAATCCAGCTATCACCATAGCCGGCAACGGTCAGGGAATATGTCCCGGCAGGAACGTGTCTGAAGGCAAATTGTCCGTGCTCAGAGAGAATTTTTCTCGACCCTCCTTGAGCCGTTTCCTTGTCGTTCAGACTGATCCTGAAATTCTTCACCGGCGTGCCCTCCTTGTCTACGACACGACCCAGGAGTTCTCCGCGACCACTCAGATGGAGCTCAACGTAGGGTTGGTATTCCTGCAGGACCACGGCGTCGGAGAAGCCGAAACCGAGGTGAACGGCTGAGGCGGAGATCCGGACAGGGTACACAGTGGAATAGTATGGCTTGTCTTCTCCAGATGCCTCCAAACCGTCACCAGGTGAATCATGGAGTACCAGTCTGTCGTCTTCCAGCGATCTACCCTCCACGGCTGCATCCTTCACTTGCCTTCCGGTTGAATCGTACACACGCACGGTAAAGATTTCGCGCTTGCCCAGAGTGATATTCCTGGTCATGTTGCCAGTCAGCTTCAACTGTTCCCGGTGGCTGGTGTAACCACAGGCGTCTACAAACATCCTTGCCTTACCCATGGGGGTCATCATTCCGAAGTACCCGTCGTCGTCGGTCGAGGTCATTCGCCTTGGCATCGACTTGGGTTTCACGATCAACGTAGCGTTGGAAACGGGTCGTCCGGATCCGTCCACCACCTTGCCGGACAGTCTGACCAATCCCGTCTCCTCGGCCAGGGTGATTTGAATCGGCTCAGTCCTGGGAATCGGGATTCCCTCCTCCAGAACCGGCTTGTACAGCGGCTTGCTCACATGAAGCTTGTAGTTTCCGCGCGGAATCCCGACTTCAAACCAGCCGCCCTGTCCTGTCTTCGCTCTAAAGAGGGAGCCCTCCTCCCTCCCACGCGTCAGGTGCTTGAAGAGTACAGATGCCTCCTCCACTCCCTGGCCCTCCTGATTCCTCACGATTCCGGTGACATGGGTCTTGAGCGGGAGGGCGATCGTTTTTCGAATCGTTGGCGTCAGCGAGTCCGCCCGGAAGCGAGGCGACCTCCCCGCATGCTCGGCGTACTCGGGGTGGCTTGCGGTGACCCGGTATTCGCCGAATTCGAGATTCAGCAGGACTCGCCCGCTCCCGTCACTCGCGTGAGAAGACTCAACATTTCTCGTCTGCAAGTTGAGAACTGTGAGAGTTGCCGCTGGGATTGCGTATCGTGTGTCTTCATCCAGGATCAGGATCTCGACACGAGAACTCTCTGACGTATTCTTTCTCTTCGCTTCGCTGAGTCTGTTCCCGACGAGCCCCCCTGGCACGGTTCGAACGGTCTTGCGAGGAGGCTCATTCGGGTCGGAGACCGGCTCTCCGAGAGTTGTTGCTGGATTCTCGCTCGACGTTGTCGTCTTTTCGTGCCGTTTCCAATACTCCAATGATAGAAGAACGAGCAGTGAGATCAGTACCAGCGTGATCACACGGCGCCGCGTAGTTACGTTCCTCATGTCATTGGCAGTCAAAACAGCGACCTCCTTTCGGCTGTGGACGGTGCTGGCGCCGTCCGGCAGGTTTACGAGGCATCTGTTTGCTCCCTATTATCGATACAACGTCCGCGAGTCAGGGTTGGTCACAGAAAATTTCCATTTTTTCCGAGTCTCGCGTCGATTTGGCACTTGAGCAGATTGACGGCTCGATTCAGGCGAGTGGAAACATTCGGCTGGGAAATATGGAGTCGGTCGGCGGTCTGATCGCGCCCTCAACGATAGGTGACCCAGATGGGTGATGACCAGGCGACGTGTCCGTCGGCCTGCTGGAGCCGGACGTAGTAGAAGCGGGTTCCGGGCGCCGGGTCCGTTTCCAGGAAGGAGAAGTCGACCCGGCTCCGGCCCGGCTTTCGGGTGTAGACGACCCGGTTGTCGCGGATCAGGACGATGTCGGCCACCGGTCCGGTTCCCCGGGCGTGAACCCGCAGCGTGGGGCCCGAATCGGCGTCGAAGGCGTCCCCCATGATGTGGGTGCGGCCGCCCTGTTCCGCCCTGAAATCGAGGACGATGTTGTCGGTGGCGGCGTAGGCGTGCCGGCGGCGCATGGCGTCCATCAACCCTTGGGCGTCGAAGCGCTCCACCAGCAGGCAGGCGTAGGAGTAGTGGGTGGACCAGTGATCGGAGCTGGCCTGGACTCCCAGCCGGTACCCTTTCTCCCAGGCCTTCCAGACGAAGCCTTCCTCCAGGTAGCCGCCCCGATGCGTGGACGGGTCGTCCCGAACCGCCGCCAGGGGCGCTCCCGGGCGTTCGTAGGAGGTCCGGTCCCCCTGGAAGATCTCCACCAGCGGCTCCACATCCTCGGCATGGTCCCGCCAGTCGGTCCCCATGGTCGGGGTTCCCGAGGTATGGGACATGGCGATGCCCTGGTACTCGCGGAGGTAGTCGTAGAGGACGTCTCCGCTGTTGACCGCGCCCGATCGTTCGCGCGGCCCGGCTTCGAGGACGGGCGCGCCCCTGCCGGCAAAGACCACGTTCCGGTGGCCGTTGGGGTAGCCCAGGTTCCGCTCGTAGCCCAACAGCGGGACGAACCTGCCGGGGAGGTGATACCGCTGGAGCGATTTCTGGGTCTCCCACCAGACGTACTCTCCCGGGTAGTGGTCGGTGATGGCCAGAAAGTCCAACGAGGCGGCGTCCAGCGCATAGCGGTAGGTCTCGTGGAGGGAGCTGTCCAGAGCCCCGTCCCCCGAGTAGTCGGTGTGGCGGTGCATGTCTCCCCGGACGATCCGGTAGGTCTTCCCGTCCGCCTCCACGCGATAGGAGCGGATCCGCTCCAGGTCGCCGGGTTCGTCCCGGTGGACCGGTTCAATGGGTTCTTCCCGGGGTTGATGATCTTCCAGACGGGGCGCCTCGCCGTTTTGGGCAAGCTCCAGCCGCCCCACCACCATGTCTTCCTGCAGGGTCCTGGAGCGCGGAGGGGAGTGATGGATCGACCGGTGGTCGGTGAGCCACGACATCCACAGGGATCCGTCCGGGGAAGCGTCCAGGGCCAGGGGCATGTCCAGCCTCCCGATGCTGCACGGGACCACCATGGGCGTGGACCAGGAGGAGTCCTGGTAGAAGACGCCGTAAATCTCCCAGCCCGGCCGATGGCTGGCCCCGTCGCCTGCCGTGGTCACCTGGTGGCGGAAGAAGAGCCACATTCGTCCCTGCCGGTCCCAGAACAGCCGGGGGAGCTCATTGTCGTTGCGAAACCGGATCTCGGTTGCGGGCGGGCGATAGAGCCGCAGTCCGCTCCGGGCAAGCTTGGAAAAATGGTCTTCCAGGACCTGGGACACGTCCTCCAGCGGGCGGCTCCATCGATTTCCGTCGTAGACGGCCACGCGGATGGTCCGCTCGTCCAGGAAGGTCTGCCGCGACTGGTCGACCCAGAATCCCGAGTCCTTGCCCCAGTTGGGTCCGGATTCGTTCCAGGCGATCCAGACCCGGTCCCGATCGTCACAGGCCACGTCGCCGTAGCCCTCGAAGTTCCGGGAGCGGGCCACCGGGACGATCTCGCCCATCTCCCGAGGCCCCACCCGGCGTAGATTGAGGTCGTAGTCGCCTCTTTCGTACGTGTCCCAGACCACGTGGACGCCGCCCTGAGAGTCCACCGCGAGGGCCGGCTTCCAGTCGTTGGCCGCCGAATGGCTCACTCTCCGTTCGGGACCCCACGAATCGTCCCGGAGAGTCTTGATGAAGATGTCCGATTGAGAACCGCGAAAGCCCTGCCACACCAGGTGGACCTCGCCGCCGGGCCCGGCGGCGGCCCGCGGGTACAGGTCGGGACGGGGGTCGTCGGTGAGACGTGTCACCGGTCCCGGCACGCCATTCTCCCCGGAGCGGGCGAACAGGTCCCAGTTCCCGTCCAGTTGCTGCGACCAGATCCACCAGACAGGTCCGTCGCCGGACCGCACCATCTGGAGGCCGGAGAGATCCCCGCCTTCACGGATCTCCACCGGGGGAGACCAGGCTCCGTCCGCCAGACGGCGGCTCAGGATCCGTTGAGTACCGTCCTTGAATTCGATCCAGCCGACCCGGCAACCTCCCTCCGCGGCCACCAGGGCAGGGAAATCGTCGTAGGTCTGCTCCCGAGTCAGGACCTGGAAGAGGGGCACCTCGCTGACGGTCACCTGTCCCGCCAGATGGGATCTTCTCACCCCTGGTTCCAGGGTGCGGGCATCGATTGTCAGCGGTCCTCCGGAGGTCGACAGGGTCCACTTCCCGGGTTGCGCCGTCACCGCCAACAGGCCCGGCCAGACCAACCTGGAGTAGGCGGTGGTGCTGCGGAGGGGTTCCTCTCCGACGAACATCAGGTTCCGGGTCGGCTCTTCCCAGTAGAGGGTCCTGCGGGGATCGAATCTGCGGGTCTTGGCGCTCCAGGCGAGACCTGGCCCCACCGCGGTATCCCCGCTGGTTCGCCACGGCAGCAATTGGACCGATTCCGGCTCCGCTTCCAGGCGTCCACTCCAATCGGACGGCCTGGGATCGTCGAGTCCCATCTCGATCAGGAAGCATCGCTTCCCGGAAGTCAGGTCCGACGGTAGAGTCGCGGCCGGTTCGGGAACGGTCCCACAGCCGGACAAAAGGAGGGAGGCCGCAACCAGGAAACCGAATTGACGCGCCGCTTCCCGCAATGAATGAATCCGATTCGATTCCAGAGTTCCGGTTCAAGATAGCATCGGCCCGGTTCCGGCTCCAAACTCCAACGGATTGGGCGGATGATGCACAGACGCCGCAAGAAATCACGGCTGATCTTGGATCGGGAAAGCATTACACTGTTTTGATTCAGGGGAGCGGTCTTGCTGAAGCGCCTTTTCGTCGTCCTGATTCTGGGTGCCCTGTTGGCTTGGGTCGGGTTGCGCCTCTATCGAGAGCTGGCGGTGGAGTCCATGGACGCCCCGCAGCGGGGGCCCGCCCTTCTGGTCGAGACCGCCACCGTGCGTCCCCACGCCTTCGAGACCAATCTGGACCTGCTGGGCGAGTTGAGGCCCCAGGCCACGGTCGACGTCATGTCCCGGATCAGCGGACGGCTTCAGCAGGTCCTGGCCGATCGGGGGGATCCGGTCAGCAAGGGGAAACTGTTGGCGGTGGTCGACGACGTGGACCTCCTGCAGCAGATCCACCGGGCGGAAGCCGCCGTGGCCGTGGCCTCTGCCGCGGTAAGCCGGGAAGAGGCGACCTACGAGAACCTCAAGGTCCAGGTCGCGCGCTACCGTGAACTCCACGAGGAAAACCTCATCTCGAACCAGGACCTGGAGGATCTGGTCAGCCGGATGCGGGTGTCGCAGGCTCAGCTCGATCTGGTCCGGGCGCAGGTCCGGCAGGCGGAGGCCTCCCTCAGCGAGTACAAGATCCAGCATGACCAGACGCGGATCTACTCTCCCCTGGACGGGTTCGTGGGAGTCCGCCACCTGGAGCCGGGCGCCTTGGTGAACCCCAGCGTTCCCATTGTCTCGGTGCTGGAGCTGGAGCGGGTCAAGACCGTGGTCCCGGTCTCGGAAAGCGGGATCAGCAGCATTCGGGTGGGTCTGCCCGCCCGGGTCGTCGTGGACGTCTACCCCGACCGCGTTTACCAGGGGACGGTCACCCGGATCAGCCCTTTCCTTAATCCGGAGACCCGGAGCGCCGACGTGGAAATCGAGATCGTTAACCGTGACGGAATGCTGAAGCCGGGGATGTTCGCCCACGTGAGGATCGACGCCAAGATCTCCGTGACGGCGCTTAGCATCCCTCGCTCGGCGTTGCTGACCCGAGGCGAGCGGCACGGCGTCTATTTTCTGACCCGGGAGCGGACCACGGTGTTCCGGGAGATCGAGATCGGCCGCATCGAGGGTGACGTGGTGGAGGTTTTGACCGGCCTGAACGATGGCGCCGAGGTGGTCGCCTCCGGAGCCCAGAACTTGAATGACGGGGATGCGGTGAGATCCGAATGAGTCTGCCCGACCTGGCGATCCGGCGCCCCGTCTTCATCGTCGTCGTATTCCTCATCGTCGCCCTCATGGGTGGGATCTCCTTTCTCAATCTTCCCGTCGACCTGATGCCGGACGTCTCTTTTCCCACCATCAGCGTGACCACCACCTATCAGGGCGTGGGACCGCGTGAGATCGAGGAACTGATCACCATCCCCCTGGAGCGGGCCCTGGCCTCCACTCCCGGCATCAAGGAAATGACCTCCCGGTCCTCCGAGGGGACCAGCCGCGTGCGGGTCTCGTTCGAGTGGGGGGTGGACCTGGATGCGGGTGCCGAAGAACTCCGCGCCCGGATCGACCGCATTCGGGGACAGTTGCCCGAGGATGCGGATCCCCCGACCTTGTACAAGTACGACCTGAGCATCTTCCCCATCATGTTTCTGGGGATCTCCAGCGAGATGCCTCCCAGGGAGCTGCGTGAATTCGCCGAGAAGCAGATCCAGTACCGGTTCGAGAGGATTCCCGGCGTGGCCCAGGCCGATATCTGGGGCGGCCTGGAGCGCGAGATCCACGTGGTGATGGACCGGGCCAAGATGCATACCCTCCGCATCAGTCCGGCACAGGTGATGGCCGCGCTGCGCCGCGAGAACCTGAACGAGCCTGCCGGCCACGTCATCGAGGACACGTTCGAAGTGCTGATGCGGACCGAGGGCGAGTACGCCTCGATGGACGAGATCCGGCGGACCATGGTGACCATCCGGCAGGGCACTCCCATCTATGTCGAGGATATCGCCACCGTCGAGGACAGCCACCAGGAGATTCGGCACCTGGTGCGGGTCAACGGCGTCCCGGGCATCAGGATGGGCGTCCGCAAGCAGTCCGGCGCCAACACCGTTCTGGTGGCGCGGGAGGTGGACCGGGCCATCGAAAGGATCAATCGGGACTATCCGCAGGTCCGGGTCTATTCCCTTTACGACACGTCCAAGTTCATCAGCCGGGCGGTGGCCAACGTTCGGGACGCCGCCTTCTTTGGTTCGCTCCTCGCCGTCTTCATCCTCCTGGTGTTCCTGCGCAACTTCCGCAGCGTTCTGGTGGTGGCCATCTCCATCCCCATTTCGGTGCTGGCCGCCTTCGGCCTCATGTATTTCAGCGGCTTTACGTTGAACGTGATCACCTTCGGCGGCCTCGCGCTGGGCGTCGGCGTGCTCGTGGACAACGCCATCGTCGTGCTGGAGAACATCTTCCGGCACCGGCAGGAGGGCGAGGAAAAGAAGACGGCGGCCCGAAACGCGACGAAGGAGGTCGCTCTGGCCATCACCGCCTCGACCCTGACCACCATTGCCGTATTCCTGCCCGTGGTCTTCATGAGCGGGATGTCGGGTCTCATGTTCCAGCAACTGGCCTGGGTGGTCTCCTTCTCGCTTTTCAGCTCGCTCCTGGTGTCGCTCACTCTGGTCCCGTTCCTCTCCAGCCGCTTCATCCGCGTCCGGGAGCCCGAGGGCAGGGGCTGGGTCCGTGCGATCTCCCGGCGCGGCGGACAGTGGATGGAAGGATTGGACCGGAGCTATGCGGGCGTCCTCCGCTGGTCCCTGCGGCATCCGATCCTGATCGTTACCTGCAGCGCGGCGGTGGTGCTGGGCGGTTTTCTGCTGGTTCCCTTCATTGGCCTCGAGTTGCAGCCGGAGACGGACGAGGGTCAGGTCCGGGTCCGGCTGGAACTGGCCGAAGGGACCCGCCTGGAGGTGACGGACCAGGTCGCGAACCGGGCGGAGAAACTGGTGCGGGAGCTGGTTCCCGAACTCGACAACCTGCTGGTGGAGGTCGGTTCGCGCGGCGGCTGGCGAACGGCCAACACCAATACCGTGACGCTCCGGGTGTACCTGGTTCCGCTGGACCAGCGGGAGCGGAGCAGCCTGCAGATCGCGAACGCCCTGAGACCGGTTTTCGCCAACTTTACGGGAGTGGTCTCCCGCGTCCGCACGAGCGGCGGAAATTATGCCATGCGATGGGCCACCGAGAGTGAAGGGGACCGGCTCTCCATCGACATCCGCGGGCACGACATGACCGAGTGTTTCAACCTGGCCGTCCGGATCAAGCGGATCATGGAATCGATGGAGGGCGTTTCCGATGCCGCCATCAGCAGGAGTCCGGGCCGGCCCGAGAGTCACATCAGGGTCGATCGGGCCAAGGCGGCCACCATGGGACTCACCGTCTCCAATGTCGCGACCACGGTGCGCGCCAGTATCGGGGGAACCGTGGCCAGCTACTTCCGGGAGGGTGGAGACGAATACGAGATTCTCGTCCGTTACCGGGAAGAGGACCGCCTGAGCAGTGAGGACGTGATGGCGATTCCGATCCAGACTCCGGCGGGATCGGTGGTGCCGCTGCGCTCGCTGGTGGCACTGGACCGGAGCGAAGGGCCCAATTCCATCTCCCGGAAGGACCAGCAGAGAATCGTCTCGGTCTCGGGCAACCTCTCGGGAGCCCGCGACATGGGATCGGTGGTCCGTGAACTGCAACAAGAGGTGCGGCCGCTGTCGATGTCTCCCGACATCGCGCTGGTCTTCTCGGGCGAGTGGGAGGAGCAGGAGGAAGCCCGTTTCCTGCTGCAGATCAGCTTTCTGCTGGCGGTGATCCTGGTCTACCTGGTGATGGCGGCCCAGTTCGAGTCGTTCAAGTATCCGTTCCTGATCATGTTCTCCATTCCGCTCGCCTTCATCGGCGTGATCCTGGCGCTGTTCCTGACCCAGACCAACTTCAATCTCCAGGGTTTCATCGGCCTGATCATGCTGGTCGGGATCGTGGTGAACAACGCCATCGTTCTGGTCGACTACGTCCTGCAGCTTCATCGGCGGCACGGCCTGCCGCTGATGGACGCCCTGGTGACGGGAGGCCGCCGCCGGCTTCGGCCCATCCTGATGACCACCCTGACCACGGTCCTGGGACTCACCCCCATGGCCATCGGAATCGGAGAAGGCGCCGAGCTTCAGGTCCCCATGGCCCGGGTCCTCATCGGCGGCCTGATTTCGTCCACCTTCATGACCCTCTTCCTGATCCCCACCCTCTTCCTCGTCCTGGAGCGGCTGTGGAGCCGCCGGCGCCGGGAAGCGCCGAACCTGGTCCTGGGCCAGCCCTCGAGCGTGACGAACTGAAAATCGTTGGCGGAGGACTATTGGACCGTACCGGGTAGACTGGATCGCTCCAGCATGACACAATGTCTCTCAATTGCGATACGGGAGGCCGGAATGACGACACGGAGTTCGATGCTCCACGTCCGGATGGACGCGGAGATGAAGCAGCAGGCAACGGCGGCGCTCGCGGCGATGGGGCTGACGGCCTCCGAGGCCGTGCGGTTGCTGTTCCATCGCATCGCCGTCGATCAGGCCTTTCCGCTGGAACTCAAGGTGCCAAACGCGCAAACCCGCAGTGCCATGGCCGAAGTTGACGAGATGGTGAAGACACGCACGGCGCGATTCGCCAGCGCGGACGAGATGTTTGCGGAACTTGAAGAAGCCGGCGTCCAGTAAGCGGGCCAACCTGCCGCGACGGGTCGACTACGCCAGACAGTTCCTCAAGGACTGGAAGCGGCTCTCGCGTTCAGGCCGATACGATATGAATCGGCTGAAGGCGGTCATGCTCCTTCTCATTGCCAACGAAGCCCCGCCGGGTCCCGAACGGAGGGACCACGCGCTCAAAGGCTCATGGGCGCACCACCGCGAATGCCACATCGGCGGCGACTTCCTTCTGATCTATCGCGTCGACGAAACATACGGGCCGAGTGGCTCCATCTACTTTGCCCGGGTCGGCACCCACTCCGAACTGTTTGAATAACCACATCCCCACTCTCTTTCTCATCATCGAGCGGCAGTGGAGCCCTGCGTCTCAACGACGCGACCCTCGGCAGGTGGTTCCCAGGTCCAATGCGGACCGGTTGGCGGCGCTACTGCCTCACGGGAGCACGATGCGACGCCGGAGGGCACCCACAAGGGGTGCCCCTACGCCTCCGCGGCGACTCTGCCGGCCAGCCTGCGCATGGCGGCGGCGGCTTCGTCCACGTCCGCCTCGGTGATGCCGATATAGGTCACGGCCCTCAGAAACGGCCCGGGCGTGCTGACCCGGACGCCCTCTTCCTCTTCCAGCCGCCGGGCGAATTCGGGGCAGGAGATCCCGAGCCGGGAAGCGTCGAACCGCACGATGTTGGTCTCGACCGCCTCCAGGTCGATGTCCAGACCGGGGATCTCGGCGATGTGACGGGCCAATCGGCCGGCATTCTCGTGGTCCTCGGCCAGGCGGGAGATGTGGTGCCGAAGCGCGTGGATCCCGGCCGCCGCGATGATTCCGGCCTGGCGCATGGCGCCGCCGATGCGTTGCTTCCATTGCCAGGCCTCTTCGATGAACTCCCGGGTTCCGGCCAGGACGGCGCCCACCGGCGCCCCGAGACCCTTGCTCAGGTCGATCCAGACGGAATCCAGGGTGGCGGCGTAGTCGGCGACGTCGATCCCGCTGGCCACCGAGGCGTTGAAGAGCCGGGCCCCGTCCATGTGGGTTCCCAATCCCCATTCGTGAGCGACTCCGCAGACTTCCCGCAACTGCTCCAATGGCCAGATGCGCCCTCCGGGGGCATTGACCGTCTGCTCGATGGAGACGACGCGCATGGTGGGGCGGTACCGGCTGGGAGGGTGCATGAGGCTTCGGACCTGCTCCGGCGTGAACATTCCTGCGGGCCCGTCGATGGGGTAGGCCGTGGCCGCCGCCAGGATCGCCGTTCCGCCCGATTCGGCGATGAGCGGATGCGCCGTCCGGTCCAGCAGAATCACGTCTCCCGGGCTGCAATGGACCGCCAGGCCGATCTGGTTGCACATGGTCCCCGAAGGAAGGAAGACCGCGTCCTCCTTTCCCAGCATCTCCGCCACCATCTCCTTCAGCTCGTTGACCGAGGGGTCCTCTCCCTTCTGCTCGTCCCCCACCGGGGCAAAACAGGCGAAACGCCGCATCTCCGGAGTGGGCATGCTCAAGGTGTCGCTGTACAGATCGATCCTGATATCGGGCATCGTTTTACTCCTGGTCTTTGAGAATTCGGGTGGGCACCAGCATCGGGACCCTCTCCCGGTACCGGCGGTAGTCGTCCCCGTGCCGCTTCATGAGGTCGCGCTCCTCCAGGGGAAGGGCCAGGAGGATGTAGCCGGTGGCGGCCGCGGCGAACATCAGGTGTCCGGCGCTCATGACGGGAGTGGCCCAGAAGGCGACGATGAGTCCCAGCATGAGGGGATGGCGCACGAGCCGGTAGAATCCCGGCGTCCGAAAGCGGTCGGGCGGGTATGCTCGCCGCTTGAACCGGAGGTAGGCCTGGCGCAGGCCGAACAGGTCGAGATGGCCGATCATGGCCGCCGACAGGACCACGATGGTCCAACCGAACCATGACAGCGCGGACAGCAACAGGACTCCAGCCTCATGCTCCACCTGCCAGACCGGTTCGGGCACGGCCCGCCATTGCCAGAACAGGAGTGCGAGGACACCGCTGGTCAGGAGGACGTAGGTGCTCCGCTCCACCGGCTCGGGCACGTAGCGGGTCCAGACGGCCTTGAACCCGGGACGGGCCATGACACTGTGCTGGAGGGCGAAGAGTCCCAGCAGGCCGGCGTTCAGCGGAACCGCATCCGCCAAGGGATACGGAGTCCCGGAGTCGATGCTCTTGGGAACCATCAGGTTGCCCACGAATCCGGCCGTGTAGAGAATCGTGGCGAGGCCGACGGCATAGGACGTGGCCCCGTAAAGCAGCACCGCGAAGCCACTCATGAGTGCGCCCATTCTACCTGATGAGGAAAGAGGGAAGCTCCCCGGCCGGCCATGGACCGGTGAGATCGTGGGAGGTGCAGGTGTGCTCGGAGTGGGGGTTTTCCTACCCCCACTCCCCAGGGAGATAGGAAAGTCCCCTCCCGGCACTCCTGCGTGTTTCTCGGAACAGGCAAGTCAAGCGGTGGGGTGGAGAACGGAAACGGGTTTGTTCGACGATGGCGGCACCGGTTCGCTTGACTCGGATTTCCAAATGCCGCAAGGTCGGCGTCGATTCGATCCCCGTCCCATTGGGAGGCCCCAGTCATGCGCATACATTCCCGAATCCGGATCCTGTTGGCTTTGTGGATCGTCCAGCTCGCCCTGCCGCCCACTGCTGGACTTCATGCCGAACCTCCGGGAGAGGACGGCCGGGTCGTCCATGTCGGGCCGGAATACAACCTGGAAGAGTTGTTCCTCCACGACGACGCGATCGTGGACCGGAGTCAGGGCCTGGTGCTGACCCCGGCGACGGTGAGGAAGCATCCCGGCAATCCGATCCTGGTCAAGGACCGCCCCTGGGAAGTGGGGATCCTCAACTACACCTGCGTGCTCCAGGACCACGAAGAGGGACTCTTCAAGATGTGGTACCAGATCATCCGGCCCAAGGCGGGGGGCGGAGGAAACGAGAGCTGGTGCCTCTACGCCACGTCTCCCGACGGGCTGGTCTGGGAAAAGCCGGCACTGGGGATCGTGGAGCACGACGGCTCCACCCGCAACAACATCCTCTTCTACGAGCACGAAGGGATCCGCGGGACGCCCTCCTACTGGGTGGAGAAGGACTATGCCGCCTCCGATCCCTCCCGCCGCTACAAGATGATGCTGCAGCGATGGGACTTCCGGGGACGCGGCGCCGCCATGGCCCATTCCCCCGACGGAATCCATTGGACGATTCCTGAATTCGGCAACCGGCTGGGTCCCTTCGATACCCGGAACATCTTCTTCTGGGACGACATCGCCGGAGCCTACGTGGGCTATTTTCGCAGTCACGTGGGGAGCCGGCGTTCGATTTCCCGGGCCACCAGTCCCGACGGATACCACTGGTCGCGGCCCGTGACCATCCACACTCCGGACGAGCGGGATCCTCCCTCCTGGCATCTCTACACGCCGGGCATCTTCAAGTATGCCGGCGCGCGCAACGCCTACCTCATGCTCACCGCCGGCTTCGACGACGTCTCCCACGCCATGTACGGAGAGTTGGGGACGAGCCGGGACGGCGTCGAGTGGCATCGCTTCCGCCGGCCCTTTCTGGGGACTTCCGGAGAGGGGGAGTGGGACGGCGGGCACGTCATGCCCATTCCCGCCGACGCGTCCATCGGGGGCGAGACCGCCCTCTTCTACCAGGGGAGCACCCGGCCGGCGCACGACTCCACGGGGAAGCGGGGAATCGGCGTGGCTTTCCTGGGCCGCGGCGCCTTCGTGGGACGGAAAGCGGCGTCCCAAGGGAATCTTCTCACCCACCCGCTTCGGATTCGGGACAGCCGGAGCCTTTTTTATCTCAATGCCGACGCCGAGGGTGGATCCATCCGGGCCGAGCTGCTGGACGATTCGGGGCAGGTCCTGGAGGGCTTCTCGCGAGAAGACTGCCGGCCGATTCGGGGCAAGGGAAGCCGGCTGCCGGTTCATTGGACCGGGCAGGAGCGGTTGAAGCAGCACCTGCGCAACGGGACGGTCCGGCTCAAGCTCTACCTGGAGAAGGCGACCGTCTACGGCTTCTACTGCCGCCGTCCGCCGCGCCGCTGACGGATCGGGGACGGCACCGCCGGCAGAGGATGGAATCATGAATCGTTGGCGGATTTGTCTCTTGATCCTGTTGGCCGTGCTCCTGCCCGTGGTCTCCTGCCAGGTCCCGCAGGAGACGGGGACGACCCTGGCGCCGGCTCCCAACTGGCCTCCCCGGATCATCTACAACACCGACGGCAACTGGGCCTTCAACTACCTGGCCAACCGCGATACGAAGGACCTGACGGTGATTCTGGATGCGCTTGAGGGAACCGCGGTGGACATCGTCACCGTCCTGGTGGGCATCGACGACGACCTCTCCTGGCGCGGGAGCCCTCACGGCCAGCTCTGGGGCGACAACGTCGAGGATTGGGATCCGGACGACGACACCGCCGCGGCCTCGGTCGGCGGCATGAGCATGTCCGACGTGGAGCGCCTGCACCGGAACCTGGCCGCGGTGGTCGATGACGGCCACGATCTCCTGAAGATCTACCTCGACCGGGCTCGAGAGCTGAACCTGGGAATGTTCGCCTCCTTCCGCATGAACGACGCCCACGTCAATCTCGAAGACCGGGGCTGGTACGGCCGCTCCGCCCTGAAGCTGGAGAGGACCGACCTGCTCTTGGCCCACCCGGTCTGGTGGGGAGCCGGCAACGCCGACAAGTGGAACTTCTCCTGGCAGTGGAACTACGCCGAAGAAGAAGTTCGGGCCCGATTTCTGGGCCTTTTCGAGGAGGTCTTGACCCGCTACGACTTCGACGGTCTGGAGCTGGATTTCGGTCGGGGAGCCATTCTGTTCCGGACTGGTGAACGGTTCAGGAACATTCCGACGCTGACCCGATTCATGCGGAAAGCCAGGGAGATCGTTCGCCGGAAACAGTCGGAGAACGGCAGGGAGATCAAGCTCATCACTCGCGTCCCGGCCAGCATCGACGCCGCTCTGGAGTTGGGTTTCGACATCGAGACCTGGATCCGGGAGGGACTGGCTGACGCGGTGATTCTGAGCTCTCCCTCCTACTGCACGCAGCGGATCGACATCGAGCGGGCGGTCCAGGCCGCTTCCGGGAGTGGAGTCCTGGTCTACACCGGCTTCGATTCCTCCACGCACTCTGCTTCGCCCCAAGGAGGGTACGAGCGGAATCCCGTCACGGTCCTCCGGGCATCGGCCCTGAACGGCTACAAGCAGGGGGCCGCCGGTGTCCATCTCTTCAACTATGACTATCGCAGTCATCGCCAGAGGCCCGTTCCGGAAGGCGCCGAGGTGGCGGCCAGGCCGGTGGGAACGGACAAGCCGGGCCATTTCACCGCCTCGGATCTGCAAGACCTGAAGGATCTGGGAGACTCCAAGGCCCTGGAGCGGCTGGACCGCTGCTACTACGCGGAATCCCGCGCCATGAACTTTCCCGGGGACCATCCGCCCCAGGTGCCGCTGCAACTGTCGCTGGCGGGCCGTGGCGCCGGGCCGGCTCATGCCATTCGGATCCGCGTGGATGACGACATCGCCGCGGGCCGGTCCGGCGGCCGAATCCGGAAGACCGAGTTGCGGCTGCGTCTGACCCACGTGGAGAAATCGCTCGGCCGCGTCCGCTGCGAAGTCAACGGGGAACGGGTCGATCTGTCCAACGCCGGAAGGATCCGGAACCGGAAGGGGGAAGAGTGGCTGGTGGTGGAGAACCCGCCGGTCCGGCGTGGAGTCAACACCGTCCTCGTGGTCCTGGAAGGGAAGAAGACCCCGGCGGAGCACACCCATCGTCATGCGCCCTGGCCCACCCTCGAGAGCTGCGAGATCATCGTCAAGGCGGGATCGTGACGTGCTTGATGCGGCACGTGCATTCTTACCGGTGCTTCCGGGAATCGCGTCTTCCGGACCCGTGTTTCCGTGCAGCCGCTCGCTTCGCCGTCACAACGGAGGTTGGGAGACTCCGTAGAATTCCCGCAGGCGCTTGAGTTCCGCGTACAGCTCGGCGGTGACCTGTTCCATTCCTCTTCGGTCGTACAGGCTCTGCAGTTCCTGCGGGTCGCGCTCCAGGTCGAACAGCTCCCACTCGCCGCTCTCGTAGAAGCGGATCAATTTGTAGCGCTCGGTCCGCACTCCTTCGTGCGCCGGGACGCCGTGAGCCAGTTGGCTCTCGTAGTAGTGGTAGTAGAAGGACCGGCGCCAATCCGTGGGCGCCTCCCCCTTGAGGATGGGAACCAGGCTGCGGCCCTGCATCCGGGCTGGGATCCGGACACCGGCCATCTCCAGGAAGGTGGCGGCGTAGTCCAGGTTCGAGACCAGGTCGCGGCTGACGGAACCGGGCTCCACCGCGCCGGGCCACCGGATCACCAGCGGGGTCCGCAGCGACTCCCGGTACATCCAGCGCTTGTCGAACCAGCCGTGCTCTCCCAGGTAGAAGCCTTGGTCGGAGCTGTAGACCACGATCGTGTTCCGGGCCAGGCCGGTGGCGTCCAGGTAGCGGAGCAGGCGCCCGACGTTGTCGTCGACGGAAGCGATGCAGCGCAGGTAGTCCTTGATGTAGCGCTGGTACTTCCAGCGGACGAGTTCCTTCCCCTTCAGCTTCGCCGCTTGGAAGGCCTCGTTCTTGGGTCCGTAGATGGCGTCCCAGACGGCTTTCTGATCCGGATTCATCCTGCCGTAGGTCCGGTTCCAGCGGATCATGAACGGGTCGTCCCGGGGCGTTCCCGGGGGAGGCCGGAACTTCAGGTCGTGGGCGGTCATGTGCCGTCCGATCTCCATCCGATTCCGGGCCGCGGGCGATGCTCGTCCGGAGTAGTCGTCGAACAGCGTGGGAGGTTCCCGGATCCGTTCGCCGTCATAGAGCGTCAAGTGTTCCGGTCCGGGCATCCAGTGGCGGTGGGGGGCCTTGTGCTGGCTCATGAGCAGGAAGGGCTGGTCCGGTTTCCGGTTCTTGAGCCATTCCAGCGAGAGATCCGTGACGATGTCCGTGGTGTAACCCGTATGCCGGCGGCGCCTGTCGTCCGGTCCGACCCGCATGTCCGGGTTGTAATAGGCGCCCTGTCCCGGCAGCACTTCCCAATCGTCGAAGCCGGTGGGCGCCGACTTCAAATGCCACTTTCCGAAGAGGGCCGTCTGGTACCCGGCCTCCTGCAAAAGCTTGGGAAAGGTCTGCTGCGAGCCGTCGAACTGCAGGCGGTTGTCCAGGACACCGTTGAGGTGGCTGTACTTGCCGGTGAGGATCACGGCCCGGCTCGGTGCGCAGATGGAATTGGTGACCAGCGCCCGGTCGAACCGCATTCCCTCGCGGGCGATCCGGTCGATGTTGGGGGTCCGGTTCAGCCTCGAGCCGTAGGCCCCCACGGCCTGGTAGGCGTGGTCGTCGGTGAAGATGAAGAGGATGTTGGGTGGCTCGGCGGGAGTCGGCCCGAACCCTGCCAACAGCAGCAGCAGCGGCGCCGAAGCCGCGATCAGGCGCATAACGGGAGGAATTCTACTACCGGCGCCGGGTGCCGCGCACCGTCGAACAGGCTCCCGGGTTGACATACATAGAACCGCTATGCATTATTCTTCTATGTATCGATCCACGGGCTCTGCCGCCGTAGGAGCTCCCCCACCGGCCCCGGTCCGGCGAAATCCTGCGAGAAAAAGAAGGAGTGGGGGTTTTCCTACCCCCACTCTCACGGGGGGACTGAAAGTCCCCCCTCCTATTCCCGCAACTCCGGCCGCGCCGGGGCCCAGCGAAGGCAACCGCGGCGAAGAGGGGGGCAAGAATGTCCCCCCTCCGGGGGGGCAAGTTCTCTCAGAAGACGGGAAGCAATGAACTTCAGCAAGGATCTCGTGGCGGCTTCGGCGACGCCGCTCGTCCTTGCGATTCTCGCCGAGGGAGACAGCTACGGATACGCGATCCTGAAACGGGTCCGCGAGCTGTCCGGGGGCCGGCTGCAGTGGACGGACGGCATGCTCTATCCGGTGCTGCACCGGCTCGATCGGCTCGGATACGTCAAGACCCGGTGGGAAACGTCCCGGAGCGGCCGCAGGCGCAAGTACTATCGAATCAGCCGGCGGGGCCGGGAGCAATTGGAGGTCCAACGCCGGCAGTGGCAGGTCGTGGACGGCATTCTCCGGGACCTCTGGTTCGAGCGGTCGTCGGCGCCGGGGCAGCCGCTGCTGCAGGAGAGTTGACGCGGATGAGCAGTTCCGGGAGACAACGGGAGGCTTTGGAGGGACAGATTGCCGAATGGCGCGCCTACCTGCGCCGCCGCCGGGCGATTTTCTCCCCTGATGTCGAAGAGCTGGAAAGCCACCTGAGAGATCAGGTCAAGGCGTTGGCCGATGCCGGTCTGGCGCCGGACGAAGCCTTCCTGGTGGCGGTGAAGCGGATGGGCAGCCTGGACGCTCTCTCCCGCGAGTTCGCCCGGGAGCATTCGGATCGCCTGTGGAAACAACTCGTGTTGGTGAACGGCGAGACCGGCGAGCCGGGCCGGTCGGGGTTTGTCGAGACGGCTGTGGCCGTCTGTGTGGCCGCGGCTGCCGCGCTGGCCGTCAAGGCGCCCGAGCTGTTCGGCCACTCCCAGATCGGCTACGGCGACGGATTCTACCCCCGGAACATCAGCCTCCTGGTCTTGCCTCTGCTCACGGGTTTCTTCCTCTGGAAACGGCGCACTCTCGACCTCCGCTGCCTCTGGCTGGCGCTCCCCTTCGTCGTGGCGGCCCTCTTCATAAACCTGCTTCCCTTCAAGCCGGGCGGGCACACGGAGGTGCTCGCGGCGCTGCACCTGCCGATCGCGCTCTGGCTGGCCGTGGGCGCCGCCTACGCGGGCGGACGTTGGAACAGCACCGGCGGGCGCATGGACTTCATCCGTTTCTCCGGTGAGTTGTTCATCTACTACGTGCTGATCGCCCTGGGCGGCGGCGTGCTGACGGCATTCACCGGGGTCATGTTCAAGGCCATCGGCCTGGACGTGGAGTGGCTGGCGGAGGGGTGGCTGCTGCCCTGCGGGGCCGCGGGGGCCGTCATCATCGGGGCCTGGCTGGTGGAGGCCAAGCAGAGTGTCATCGAGAACATGGCGCCCGTCCTGACCCGCCTGTTCACCCCCCTGTTCACCGCCGTCCTCCTGGCCTTTCTGGCGACCATGGCCTGGACCGGCAGCGGCATCGACGTGAAGCGGGAAGTGCTCATCGGTTTCGATCTGCTGCTGGCGTTGGTGCTGGGCCTGTTGCTCTATGCCGTGTCGGCGCGCGACCCCAAGTCGCCGCCCGACGCCTTCGACGTGCTGCAGTTCGTGCTGGTGGTCAGCGCGCTGGTCGTCGACCTTCTGGCTCTGGCCGCCATCGGGACGCGCATCTCCGAGTTCGGATTCAGCCCCAACCGGGTGGCGGCGCTGGGCGAGAACCTGATCCTGCTGGTCAACCTGGGGTGGTCGGCCTGGATCTACGGCCGCTTCCTGCTGGGGCGCGGTTCGTTCCTCGCTCTGGAGCGCTGGCAGACGGCATATCTTCCCGTCTACGCCGTCTGGGCCGGTTTCGTCGCGGTCGGCTTCCCGCCGCTGTTCGATTACGCCTGAGTCCGGCTCTCTCTCACTTCGCGCTGCTCGCTCCCTGGTTTTGCCACCAGCGGAACTCGTTGCTCCCGATCTCGGCCACGGCGGCCACGTCCAGATCCTCGTCCCCATCCAGATCGGCCAAAATGACCATATTGGCGCGAGGCCAGGAGGTCTTCAGGGAGTGGGCCGCCCACTGCGACCGGGGGTTCCCGGGATTCTGCAGCCAGACGACCTGCCCCGCGGGGCCCCACGCCGTGGCCGCCACGTCCGGGTCGCCGTCGCCGTCCAGGTCGCCCGCCACCGCCTCGAAGGCGCCGGGAAGGGATTCCAGGATGGTGTGCCGGGGCCACGGGCCGTCTCCGGGCGTGCCGTCGTTCTCGTACCAGACGATCCCGGAGCGGTCCTCCCCATCCGGACTCGTGCCCATGCCCAGGGCCAGAACCAGATCCGGGTCGCCGTCTCCATCCATGTCCACCGGGTTGCCGTGCATGGGGCGGCTGGATCCGTCGTCGATGAGGTGACGTTTCCAGGGTCGGGAGAGTGGATCGCCGCTGTTTTCGTACCAGAGGACCAGTCCGGCGCCGGCTGCCGTTCCCATCAGGTCTTCGTCGCCGTCGCAGTCCACGTCGGCCACCCGGATGCAACGGGTCTCGGCGACGTTGGCGTCAATCAAGTGCTTGGGCCACTCTCGTCCCTCTTCGTAGCAGAGTTGAGTGGGCGGACCGTTGCACAGCGTCCCCGGGTTCTCGAACCAGGCAAACTGGTTCCCCATCCTCCAGGAGGAGGCAGCCACATCCGGATCTCCGTCGCCGTCCAGGTCGGAGACCGCCACGTTGTAGGCGCCGGCCAGCCGGGTGGTGATGACATGCCGTTTCCAAAGTTCCCGGGTGTCGTGTTTTCCGGGATTCTGGAACCAGAGGAGGTGACCGTACAGATTCTTGACGATCACCACGTCGGGGTGGGTGTCCTGGTTGACGTCGCTCACCATGTGCCGCTCCAGCCGCTCCGGGTCGTCCTTCTGGATGAAGCGGCGGGTGAAAGTCCCCGACCCGTCATTCTCGAACCAGTAGAGGTTGTTGGCGGGAGTGTAATCCGCACTGGTCAGGTCCAGGTCCCCGTCCTTGTCCAGGTCGGCGGCCCAGATGCCGTAGGGGTAGGCGTAGCCATCCATGATCAGGTGCTCGGTGAAGCGGACCGGACTCGCCTCTTGGAGGGCGGACCCACTCGCTGTGTCGCCTGCCGGTGCCTTCGCCGGCTGGCAGGCTGTCAGGACGGCGATCAAGAGCATCAAGTTCCTGAATCTGCCGCGGCTCCGTCCGCCGGCTCTATCGGTGGAAATTGAAATCGGCGTGACTGTCACAGTCGAATCTCCCTGGGTGGATCGTGTCGAGGCTCGTCTCCGGTCGTCCGGACAGGATATCGCCAGGCCGGAGCAATACCAAGCCCTCAGAGCTCGTCTTGTCCGGGCATGCGGTAGCCGACCCCTCGCTCGTTGAAGATGTACGTGGGCTGGGCTGCACTGTCGCCCAGCTTGCGCCGGACCAGCTTGACGACGGCGCGCAACGGCCGAAGATCGTCGCTTTCCCAACGATTCCACACCTGGCGCAGCAGGGAAGCGTACGTCATGATGCGTCCCGCGTTGACTGAGAGCACTCGGAGCAGTTCGTATTCCGTGGCTGTGAGCTGCACCGGTCGGCCGGCCACCGTCACCCGGCGTTTCTGGTATTGAATGGCCAGGTCCCCCAACCGGAAGGGTTCGGGCGATTCGTCGTGCCGCCGCAACGCCGCCTGCACTCTTGCCACCAGTTCCGTCGCGGAGAAGGGCTTGACGATGTAGTCGGCGGCGCCCAGCTTCAGCGCCCGCGCGATGGTCTCGTCCCTGCCGTAACCGGAGATGAAGATGACCGGGAGATCGGCCAACTCGGGGACGCACTGCATCACCTGGATCCCGTCGATGTCAGGGAATATCAGGTCCAATAGCACCAAGCGAGGCTGCTTGGTTTTGAGCAGGTGGGGTAGTTCACCCGGGTCGCCGATCCCCAGCGGCGAGTAGCCGGCTGCCGTGAGCGCGTCCCGCACGAACCGGAGCGTCTGCGGGTCGTCGTCTACAACCAGGATGGGGACTCGCGCCCGCTCGCTTCGGAGTGGGTGGGTAGAGGTCCCGGCAGAGCCGGGCGCGGCGCCGGTGCCGAGCTCTTCAGCCACGGGAAGCGTGAAGGTGAACCGTGCGCCGAGGCCCGATCCGGCACTCTCGGCCTGGATGCGCCCCCCGTGAGCCTCCACCAGCCCCTTGCAGATGGACAGACCCAAGCCGGAACCTCGGATCCCGTGATCGTCCGCCGCCCGCACATGCTTGCGAAACAAGTGCGGAAGCAGGTCCGGCGGCACCCCCCGACCTTCGTCCGCGACTGAAAACGCCACGTAAACGCTATTCAGAACTGCGGAAACCCGTATGGGTGAGGTCACGGGAGAATTCAGGGCGGCGTTGGAGAGGAGGTTGTTCAGGACTTGGACGATACGCTGCCGGTCGGCCATCACCCGGGGGAGATCCAGCGGCAGGTCGATGAGAACGGTGTGCCGACCCCCTCCGCTGAGGAACGTCGTCCTGGCCTGGTCCACCAGGCCGGCCACCGCCGCGGGCTCCGGGTCGACCGACAGCGTGCCCGCCTCGATGTGTCCCGCATCCAGCAGGTCGCTGATCAGGCTGCGCATCTGATCGGCCTGATCGTCGATGATGCGGATGAATTGCAGGATCTCGGCCAGGTTCGGAGTCGGCAGGGCGCTCAGCACGGTGGTGGTCGAGCCCTTGATGGAAGTCAGCGGCGCCCGCAGTTCGTGACTCACCATGCTCAGGAACTCGGCCCGCAACCGCTCCAGCTCTTCCAAGGGCGCCAGATCCTGCAGGGTGACGACCATCGACTCGACTGTGCCGTCCTCGGTCCGGATCGGGGTGGCGTTCACCAGCACCGTGACGCTTCGGCCGTCGGGAACCTGGAGGACGATCTCTTCAGCCCGAATCGGCGTGGCGCGACTCAGTGTTTGCACCAGGGAAAACTCATTGAAGGCAAGCTCCTGCCCATCGGCGCGCCGGCACGTCAACTTGTCCGGCAACTCTTCCACGGAGAGGCCCGGCGTGAGAAGCCCCCCGACGATCCGTTTTGCCTCACGATTGAGCGAGACGACGTTGCCGGACTTGGCATCGAAGACCACGACGCCTACCGGCGAGGTGTCGACCAGGGCCTCCAGATCGGCCCGGGCCCGTTGCTCGTCCCGGTAGGTGCGGGCATTGGCGATGGCCACTGCCGCCTGTGACGCGAACAGCACGAGGATCTCTTCGTCCTCGCTCGTAAACTCCCGTCCGCCTTCCTTTCCGCCGAGGAAGAAGTTGCCGACATGGACGCCCCGATGACGCATGGGCGTGCCCTGGAAGGTCTTCGCCCACCCAAACAAGTCCGCCGAAAAGCCGAGCGAGCGGATATGGCTGGGAATGTCTCGCAGCCTCACCGCTCCCGGGAGGTTCCGAAGGTGCTCGTAGAGGCGCGGACCGTCGGGCCAGGCTACTAGCTGCCGATGTTGTTCCGGAGTAAAGCCGGAAGAGACGAAATCCTCGACCTGCCCCGAGTCGTCGACGGTCGTGATCATACCGTAGTCGGCTCCCGTCAGCGCTTGGGCGCCTTCCACGATCTCGCGGAGCACTGTGTCGACGTCGAGGCTCGCGCTAATGCGAAGGCTGGCTGCCGTAAGCCTGGAGATGCGGTCCCGTAGTAGTTCGACCTCTCGTCTCAGTTCTTCGGGATTTTTCAATGACTCATTCATCCTGGACTCCGCCGCGAAACCCGGTTTCGGGTCCCCGGATGCCGGTTCGATACCCGAGCCAGATTAAAGAGGCTCCAAAGTCCGGGGGCGTCAATAATAGCCGATTCTTGAAAGATATCACCATATTATCGCTATATCTGTCTCGATTATCACTCTGATCTCACTCTCGTGGCTTATCGTCCAACCGGCTTGAGCAAAGACGAGTTCAGTTCCGGAGGAGATCACCATGGCCCGCGTCGAAAACGAACGATCCCGTGCTCGGCAGCTCCCGCAAATCCGCCCATCTGCGGGTGGACTTCCCAGGTTCAGGATGACGTTCTGGGGACCATTGTCGGCATTGTTGCTGGTGCTGGCCTCGTCCCGGGCGCAAGCACCTGCCCCACCTGTCGAGGACCCCA
>JAJDTT010000174.1 GCA_022827025.1 Acidobacteriota bacterium | reverse complement strand
CGCCGAGTGGTACGAAAAGACCGGTTACAACCGCTGAAACCGCTTGCATGCCCTGGCCCCAGCTTCCGGTTCCTCCCCACTACGACCCCGGCCGGGTCGCTGAGGTCTGGCGCGTTCCCTACCAGGAGAGAGCCCGGGAAGCGGCGGATTGGAGAGCCCGCTACGGCGTCACCCCTGCGGCCCAGGACCGGATTCGGATCTGCCTGGTGGCCGTCGACGTTCAGAACACCTTCTGCATTCCCGGATTCGAGCTCTTCGTGGCGGGTGCGTCCGGACGCGCGGCGGTGGAGGACAACCGGCGGCTGTGCCGGTTCGTCTACCGGAATCTGGGTGTCATCACCCGGATCTGCCCGACCCTGGACACGCACCGTCCGGTGCAGATCTTCCATCCCCTGTTTCTGATCGACGAGGCCGGAGAGCACCCCGAGCCGTACACCGTCATCTCGGCCGGGGACGTGCGGCGGGGCATCTGGCGGATCAATCCGGTCGCCTGCTCCCAGATCGGCATGGATCGGGAGACCGGGCAGGCTCACCTCCTTCATTACGTCAGCCGGCTTCAGGCGGAAGGGCAGTATCAGCTCACCGTCTGGCCCTACCACGGGATGCTGGGCGGGATCGGTCATGCCCTGGTGTCGTCATTGGAGGAGGCGGTCTTTTTTCACAGCGTCTGCCGCCAGAGCCAGCCCGATTTCCAGGTCAAGGGAGACTCGCCGTTGACGGAGCACTATTCGGTTCTGGGTCCGGAAGTGATGGAGGGGGCCGACGGCGCTTCCATCGGCGAGAAGAACCGGCAACTGCTGGAGTCGCTCCGCTCGTTCGACGTGGTGATCGTGGCGGGACAGGCCAAGAGCCATTGCGTGGCCTGGACCGTCGACCATCTCCTGGAGGAGTGCTCGGCTGGTCCGGAGGATTTCGCCGAGAGGGTCTACCTGCTGGAGGACTGCACTTCACCGGTGGTCGTGCCCGGCGTCGTCGACTACACGGAGGACGCCACGTCCGCCTTCCGCCGGTTCTCCGACGCCGGAATGCACGTGGTCCGGTCCACCGACCCCATGGAAGCCTGGCCCGGCATCCCGTGATTCCCGCCGCCGGCTGAAATGCTCTTCAACAGCTTCCACTACATTCTCTTTTTCCTGCTGGCGCTCCTGGTCGTCGACGCGATCCGCAGGCGCCGGTTCCAGCACGCGTTCCTGCTGCTGGCCAGCTACTACTTCTACTGGGTGTCGTCCGCCTGGTTCGTCCTCCTGCTGCTCTATTCCAGCATTTTGGATTTCTACCTGGGGCGCGCCATCGGCAGTTCGAAGAGCCTGCGGGCGCGCCGCATCTTCCTGGCCTGCAGCATTGCCGGCAACCTGGGGGTCCTGGCCTATTTCAAGTACACCAACTTCGCTCTGGCCAGCGTGGAGACGCTGCTCGGCAGCCTGGGCTTCGGCGTCCGGTTCTCGGGATGGGAGATCTTCCTGCCCATCGGCATCTCGTTTTACACCTTCCAGAGCATGAGCTACACGCTCGACATCTACTTCGGCAAGCTGAAGCCCGTGGACTCCATCCGGCAGTTCGCCCTCTACGTCTCCTTCTTTCCCCAGTTGGTGGCCGGTCCCATCATCCGGGCGCGCCATTTCCTGCCGCAGCTCGTCCGGATGCCCATGGTCAACTGGGACCGGATCCGTTTCGGATCGACGCTGATCCTCTACGGGCTCATCAAGAAGGTCTGTGTCGCCGACAACCTGTCGGGATTCGTCGCGGCGGTCTTCCACGGCGATCCGACTCACGACTCCCTCTGGGTGTTTCTGGGCATCACCGCCTTCGCCATCCAGATCTACTGCGACTTCTCGGGATACACCGACATCGCCATCGGTTCGGCCCGGGTCATGGGCTTTCGTTTCCCGGACAACTTCGACTTTCCCTACTTCTCCCGGAACATCACCGAGTTCTGGAAACGGTGGCACATCAGCCTTTCCAGTTGGCTCCGGGACTACCTCTACATCCCCCTGGGCGGAAACCGGAAGGGCCGGCCGCGGCAACTGGTGAACCTGATGGTGACCATGCTCCTGGGCGGACTCTGGCACGGCGCCGCGTGGCACTTCGTGCTCTGGGGCCTGTACCAGGGGATCCTGCTCATCCTCCACAAGGTCCTGATCTGGCGGCGGCCGGCATCCGGGTCGGGGATCTGGGATCCCCTGAAGATCCTGGGGACCTTCTATCTCACCTGCATCGGCTGGCTGATCTTCATCCTGTCGGACCTGGGGCAACTGGCTTTCTACGTGAAGAAGATGCTCTTCTGGGATTTCACGACCGCCGGTTTCTCGGCGCTGATCGACAGCCACCCCTTGGCCCTCTTCCTGATCGCGGCATTCGCCTTGATCCACCTCCTCAGCTATCGGATGGGCCGCCTGTCCCGGCGGCTGGCGGCATCGCGAACCTTGGGGTGGAGCTGGATCATGTTGGGAGGTCTGCTGGTGCTCTACCTGTTTGCCGGGGGCCAGGCGAGTTTCATCTACTTCCAGTTCTGACTTCCGTTTTCCGGAGAAGAGCTTGATCGGCGGGATATAATCTGACTCGGACGAAGGAGCCGTATGGTTGAAGATCCGTTGGTCACCGCAGTCAGAGGCCGGAACAGGGATCTACCCGGCCTTGCCAAGCGCCTCCTCAAGATATTGCTGGGTCTGGCGCTGACCCTGATCGCGGCCGACTTCATTCTGCTGGAGATGAACCGGCGGTTGCTGGTTCTGCCCCAGTTCGACATGGAGCTTCTGCCCTACCACGATCCCCGGGTGACCCGCCGGAACGCGCTGCTGCAGGCTTATCCCACCCCTCCCAAGGTCATCTTCACCGGCGACTCGCGCACCAAGAACGGCATCGTCCCCGAAGTCGTGGCCCGCACCCTGGGGGTCCCCCACCAGACGCTGTTCAACTTCGGCACCGGTTCCCAGGTGGCCCGTTTCGCCCGGGAGGCGTTTCTCCCCCATCTCCTGGACATCGAGGTCCGTCCCGACTTCCTGGTCTTCGGGGTGAGTCCCGACTGGCCTCTGGAGAAGCGCAAGCTCTGGAAGCTGATCGACCGTTACCGGGAGTCTCTGGCCTATCGGCTGGAGCACGCGCCGGCCTCGGGCGGCGATGCCGTGGAGGGTTTCGTCACCCGCTTCCTCTCCTACCGGCTCGCCCTGTTTCGCTACCGGCGAGACCTGATCGAGCAGGAGCTGCTTCCCGACCTGGGCTGCTGGTTCCTGGACGACTGCTACCGGGATGCGGAAGACCCCAGAGCCACCCCGGTTCACTTCAAGGACCTGGAGCGGCGCTCCGGCTTCAAGACCGCCTGCGGCTGGGGCCCGCAGCCCTACGGCGGACACATGTCCGGAGAGTTCACGAAACGCGCCCGCTTCGACGAGGAGATCCCTCTGGACGAGGAGAACCTGGCGGGGTTGTTCGAGGCGTGCCGCAATCAGGGGATCACGCCGCTGCTTCTCATCATGCCGGTCCACGACACCTTCCGCCGGGCCCACGATCCGGTCATGTCCCGGAACCAGGCCCGGCTGGAGGAATTGGCGGCCCGGGAGAAGGTGGATATCCTTCGCGCCAAACGTGACTACAGTGATCGAGGCCTGTTCGTGGACGGACATCATCTCTCTCATCGGGGAGCCGTCTACTTCAGCGCCGATCTGGCCCAGGCCTTGTCTCCGCATCTGACGGGATCCCGGCGCGCCCGGTCCGGACGGCGGGCTTCCACTGAAGAATTGGTGAGGTGGATCTACGATCTCAATCCCGAGATCGAGACCCTCTGGGGCCGGAGTGTTGACGAGGTTCTGAAGCCAGGCGGAGGCCGCGTGGCAGCCGGCCCCCCCACGCCGGCAGCGGACCGGTGACCCCCGGCGTTCTGCTATCATCCTCTGATTGCGGTTCCACCCGGATTGGCTTTCAAGGGCCCGAAGCGGTTGAGAGTCAACGACATGGGTGCGGGAGGGAGCGAGCGGCTTGAGCAGGGATGTTGCAGGATCCAAACGGCGGCCCCGCGTGGCGGTCACCATGGGAGATCCGGCCGGGATCGGGCCTGAGATCTGTCTCCGGCTGTTGTCCGATCCCCAAGTGTTGAAGCGCTGCGTGCCGGTCGTGTTCGGAGACGTCGGGGTGCTGGTCCGCGTCGCCCGCCAGTGCCGTCTGCTCCGGCCGAATCGAGTCGTGACCGGGGGGCAGGGGCTCTTGGATCTTCCCGGCTCCTCTCCGGCCGTAGTGGACCAGGGAGGGTTGGAGGCGTTTCGAATCCGTCCCGGCCAGGTCCAGGCATCTTGCGGCCGAGCCGCCTTTCGTTACCTGGAGGCGGCCACCGCCAGAACCTTGAACGGCGAATTCGCGGCCCTGGCCACGGGTCCCATCAACAAGCAGGCCCTGCAAGCCGGCGGAATCCCCTTCTCGGGGCATACCGACTACCTGGCTGCGACCACCGGTACATCTTCGGTCTACATGATGCTGGCTTCGGACGAGTTGCGGGTCAGCATGGTCACGGGCCACATCGGCGTCGACCAAGTCTCCAGGGAACTCACCACGGGCCGGGTGCTGGAAGCCATACGGCTCACCCGGGACGCGGTCGAGAATCTGCGCGGAGAGACGCCGCGGCTGGCGGTGTCAGGACTCAATCCCCACGCGGGGGAAGGCGGGCTCTTCGGTTCCGGCGAGGAGGAGCGGGTCATCCGTCCCGCGGTGGAGGCGGCCCGGCGGGAGGGAATGGAGGTGGACGGCCCGTTGCCGGCCGACACGCTCTTCGTGCCCTCGGTCCGGTCCCGCTACCAGGCCGTGGTGACCATGTACCACGATCAGGGCCACGTTCCCTTCAAGATGATCTCCTTCGACCGGGGCATTCACATGACCCTGGGACTTCCCCTGGTTCGCACCTCGGTGGCGCACGGGACCGCCTTCGACATTGCCTGGACCGGTCGAGCCAATCCCCAGAGCCTGATTCAGGCCGTCCTCTGGGCCGGAAGGCTGGCGGAACGGAAGCGGGCGGTCCACGAAAGAACCGCCGCGCGCCGGGCCGGGTGATGAAAACCGGAACCTCCGGTGGGCGCCGGATCCCGGTTCACCGGCGCCAGGGCAACTTCAAGGTCGGTTGATTCGCGAACCGCTTCATGGCGATGGCCAGCGTCGCACCCGCGCCCGGGCCCAGCCGAACACGAAAGAACGAACCCCCGACAGGCGTCTCCTCGCCGTCCACCGTCGCGGACAGGCACTGGTGTTCTCCGTAGGAGCCTCCCTGGACGATGACGGTTCGCGGCTCGAGCTGATTGACGTTGACCAGTGTGACGGTGGTCCTGTCCGGGGTCATCTCCGTCACCAGGGCCGCCACGCCCTGAGGGATGCCGGGCCGTCTCCGGTCCGGGTCGAAGTAACGCAGCCGGGCGTGAAGCAGGCTTCCCAGGTGGCCGATCCGTTTCCGGTGTTCCTTGCCGCGATCGATGTAGTCCTGGGCGTCCTTCACCGTGGTGAGGCGGAAGCGGGTTTCGTGGGCCAGGTGATTCAGGCCGCCCAGCATGATGTGGACCAGGGAACCGACCCGGGCCGGACTGAACCTCATGGGATCATCAGCCAACCGGGTGTCGGGAGTGGTCTCGTCCCGGCCCATGGCCTCGATCTTGTCCCGGATGGTGACGAAATCATCCTGCATGGCCCGTTCGGGGTAGCCCGGATCGTTCCCCTCCAGGAAATCCAGCCAGCCCCGCTTCGGCAGGAGCGCGCGCTCCTTCTTCTCCATCAGGAAGTAGAACAGGTCCAAAGCTCCCTCGGAGTATTTCTGAGGCCGGTAGGCATACCAGCCCTGATCGCCGTGCATCTGGGGATAGACCGTCTGGCCGTCCACCACCTTGGAGTTGGCGTTGACCACGTCCGTCTGCCGCCGCCAGGCGTCCAGGTACTTCCGGTCGCCGGTCAGCAGAAACGCGTTGGTGAGGCCCACAAGACCGTACTCGTGCTGGTTGCGGTTGGTGTAGGTGGTGGTGTCGGGCACCCGGACCGTGAACCCCCATCCGTAGGCTCCGCCGTACCACTTGCCGCTCTTGCCGCCGACCTTGCCGTCCAGTCCCACCTTGGAAGGAATGATTCCCCCGTTGGCTTCCATCCTCTCCAACCAGGCGTCCACGTACTCCAGGACCCACTTCTTGTATTTCTCCTCGTGGCTCAGCATGTAGGCCTGGGTGGCCAGGCTGGTGGCCAACAGGTTCAACGGGTGGTCGCCGACGATGTCGGTGTAGTCCTCGAAATGCTCCAGCATGAGCCGGTAGTTCTTCTCGCTGTGGAGTGGTTTGAAGCGATTCTCGATCTCGATGGGGTCCCCGGCCCAGTCCACAGGGGTCGCGTCCCTCAACAGGGGCCCCCGGCTCCCGTTGAACATGCTTCGGATGACCTTGTGCTCGGGGTCGTAGTTGGGGGCTCCCGGGTCTTCGTTCATATACAAACCGGCGAAGCGGCGCATGCGCCGCTGGCAGAGGACGTCCTCCGGATCGGAGAGCGCCTGCTGCTCCAGGACCACCAGGCCCTCGCCGATGTGGATCCAGTCCATCTTGGTGTGGAACTCCTTGAAGTACATGCCGTCGCGGGCGAACTCCACGTCGGTGGTCCTGGCCAGGGTGTATTGCCGCAGATGTCCCTCCCAGGCCTTCTTGTACATGTGCAAGACATGGTCGGAGGCGCCCAGGGAATGAAGGATGGGCCAGTCCCGGAGATTCTCGATGGCGTCGTCCGGACCGTCGAGGGCTCCCCATCGCTCGGTGCAGACGAGGTATCCGCGGTCGTCGAAGTACTTTTCGTAGAACGTCCGGCAGGCCTCGGCCTGGGTGCGCAGCAATTCCCGCTGCATCAGGGCCCAGCCGGGTGGCGGCATGGTCGTGTCGACGGCGATCTCCACTCCCGCCAGGAGCGGACAACCCGCCAGAATCAGAACGGCCGCGAGTCTCGTGCTCAAACGCTTCATTGCTCTGCTCGATCCTTTCCTTCCCACTCGTAAGCGGCCCTCGTTAGTTCCGCTGAACCCTCTCTGGACCTGGTCGGCGATAGTATGGACAATAATGGCCATGCAGGTCACCTTCCGAACGATTTTCACTCTGTTTTTGGCCGTTTCGGTACATGGGTCCGGCCACCTTGAAGTGCGTGACGTAGGCACGGACCTCCAGCTCTTCGTGGACGACTGGCTGGTGGATTCGCTGGACGGCGTTTACCGGCAACTGCACCGCCCCCGCGCCGGGGAGGTGGCCATCCATCTGGATCGTCCCTGGGAGGGACTCTACCTTTACGACCCCAGCGTCATGAAGGACGGGTCCCGCTACCGGATGTGGTACCGGGGGGGCGGCCCCTCGCGGCCCCACCTCTGGGCCTACGCCGAGAGCGCCGACGGCATCCACTGGGTGAAGCCGGAACTGAACCTCATCGAGTTCAAGGGCTCCAGGAAAAACAACCTGGTCTGGCCGGTTCCGGGGGGAATCTGCTCCACTCTCGCCATCTTCAAGGACCCCAACCCGGAGACTCCGCCGGACGAGCGCTACAAGTCCATCTGCACCGGAAAGGAGCCGGACGCCGGGCACGACCGGCCCGTCATTTACGGCCTGGTCTCTCCCGACGGGCTGCGATGGCGCATGATCCGGGAGCGGAAGCTGCTGCAGCCGCCGTGGGAAGACGGAGCTCTCGACTCGCACAACATCGGCCTCTGGGACCCGGGACGCGGGCACTACGCCATCTATGCCCGGGGCTGGTACCGCCGGGGAAGCGTCCCCTATGGTTCCAAGACGGTCCGCAAGGAGCTCTACCACGTCACGTCCCGGTTGCCCTCGGGGACCGAGTTCACGGTGCCCAGGATCCGGGACATCCGGCGCTTCACCTCCAAGGACTTCCTGAACTGGTCCGAACCCGAGTACCTCCAGTACCGGGACACTCCCGACGAGCATCTCTACAAGAACGCCGCCGTTCCCTACTATCGACGGCCCGACCTGATGCTCATGTTTCCCAAGCGGTTCCTGCCCGAACGGGTCTTCGACCCGGATTGGCCCGGCGTCTACATGGATCCGTGGGCGAACGCGCCCGACTGCTCCAGCATGGAGGTGCCCGGCATCACCTGGATCTACGGTTGCGCCGGCCTCTCGGACATCGTTTTCATGTTCAGCCGCGACGGCATCCGCTTCACGCGCTTTCGCGAGGCCTTCATCCGTCCCGGGCGGGACGTCCGGAACTGGCACGGCCGGGCCATCGAGGTGGGACCGACCCTGGTTCCCACCGGCGACGGCGAGATGTCCCTCTACTACGTGGAGCACTACGGGACCCAGTCGGTCAAGATCCGGCGCGGCGTGCTGCGGGAAGACGGATTCGTCTCGCTGCAGGGGGACTATCAGGGCGGCACCGCGCGGACCCGGCCCTTCCGGTTCTCAGGTTCCCGGCTCACGCTGAACTACTCCACCTCGGCCGCGGGGAGCCTCCGGGTCGAGATCCAGGACGAACGGGGGGATCCCCTGGAGGGCTACGGCCTGGACGATTGCAAGCTGATCTTCGGGGACGAGCTCCAGCGGACCGTCAAGTGGAAGGGCGGTTCCGACCTGTCCGCCTTGGCCGGCCAGACGGTGCGTATGATAATCGAGATCCGCGACGGTGACCTCTTCTCCCTGCAGTTCCACTAGAAACGCGGAGGGGCGATTTCCAATCGCCCGACGGGAGGGGCGATTTCTAGTCGCCCCGTCGCGAGGGTACAGGGGACATTCCCGTCCCCCCGTCTTCTCTTGCACTTTCCCCCGGTATACACCCGGGGTTTCGACGCAAGGAGAGCTGCCGCTCCCGACGCCCAATCCGGATTCTGTCTTCTTCCAGGAATTCTCCCGAACCAGACCTCAGGAGCTCCCCCACCGGCCCCGGTCCGGCGAAATCGTGCGAGAAAAGGAGTGGGGGTTTTCCTACCCCCACTCCCACGGGGGGACTGGATAGTCCCCCCTCCTGTCCGCCCAACTCCGGGCCCACCGGGGCCCAGCGAAAGCAACCGCGGCGAAGAGGGGGACAAGAATGTCCCCCCTCCGGGTGCCCCAGGTTTTTCAAAGAAGTCCCCCACCGGCCGGCCTCCGGCATGATCCCGCGAGAAACCGGGCGGGGATTGTCCATCAGCGGCGCCCACCGCGTTGCCGCTGTCGAACGACTCGTAGGGGCGACCCTTGTGGTCGCCCTCCTCTGAACGGCGCCACCGTCCGTCGGCCATTGCCTGGGCACTACCGAACCGGGGGGGTGGAGCGGCGACTTTCTAGTCGCCGACTGGGATCGGCGTCCTTCCGGGCGCCGGGAATGGCGACGTGGAGCGGCGACTCAGCCGGGGGACGATGCGACCCCG
>JAJDTT010000180.1 GCA_022827025.1 Acidobacteriota bacterium | reverse complement strand
TGACGCGAACACGGTAAACTCGGGCTAGGTATTGCGAGAGAGATCACCGGAAAGCGCCGGGGCCGACTGTATGTCTACGACCGCTATCTTGCCATCCTCGGCGAAGGAGACGGGACTCCGTGACGCCAATACAGTTCGTGGAGGCTCTGCGGGAAATGAGTCTTGGGGACACGTTCAACCCTTATTCGGAACGGTGCGTCCGGTACGACCGCAAAGATGCGCCGCAACTTCGTTCGCAGGCGTTGCGGTCCATGATCGAGGCGGCGATAGAACGCGAAATTGATTCCCTGTGGATCGGACGCGACCCCGGTCATCGGGGTGGGCGGCGGACGGGACTCGCCTTTACGGATGACGTCCACCTTCACGAACACGCCAAACGCTGGGGGCTCTCGATACTGCGGTCCACACGAGGGCCAAGGATCTCAGAGCGGACCGCTGCCGTCATCTGGAAGGCTCTCGCGCGAATCGAGTCACCGGTTTTTCTGTGGAATGTCTTCCCCATGCATCCGCACCAACCGGGAAACCCCTTCAGCAACCGGCCCCACAACGCTCGCGAGCGTAGAATCGGCGAGGAGTTTCTTGCCGAACTCATCCTGCTTCTGCAACCGCGCAGTCTTGTTGCCATCGGCAACGACGCGGCAAATTCGGCGCGCCGTCTGGCCGATCGACAGCAGGTCATTAAAGTTCGGCATCCCAGCCACGGAGGCCAAGCGAAATTTCTGGCCCAGGTCAGTAAGTGGATGAAGTCGTCAACTATGTGAGGGCCATGAATCATGGGCTCAAGAGGCTGTCCACTCTTCCGGTATCGGTTCGGCTGACTGGCTCATCTTCGGGGTCTCCGGGTTGAGCTGGGCGACTTGCTGATTCGGGCGAGACTAGGAGCCTGCGCGGCAGAAATTGATCTGCTGCGAAAGCGTATAATCGGTCCATATTTCCCCGATTTCTCGGCGAATAGAACAACTATGCGCCTCCAAATCGTGAAAATCTGGCCTCGATTCTCCACTTTCTCGCTACGATCATTCCTACCGCGCAGACTCCTAGAAATTATATTTGTATTGCATAGACGTGAGGGATCAGAACCCCAGTATCATCGTAGGGGCGACCCTTGTGGTCGCCCTGGCCGTCCCTCCGCCGCAGATGGATTCTGCAGGCAGGATCGCGGTTGTCAGGATGGGCGAGTGGAACATTTGAACAAATAGGGAGAACCCCAAAATGGCTGTCGACTCCATGCATCTACGCGAAATGGAGCCCGAAGACGGGTCGGAAGTGGCCGAGCTCATCTATGCCTCCATCAACGCCTGGTACGGCCTCCGGGGCCTGGGCCAGCCCTTTCAAGGGTCGCCCAAGGTCACGGAGATCTTCCACGAGGTCTATTCGGCGACGGGCTCCAGCCGCTGCGTCGTCGCGGAAAACGCCCGCACCGGGCGTCTCATGGGGTCCTGCTTCTACCATCCCCGGAAGACCCACGTGGGACTCGGCATCATGACCGTCCATCCCAACTACTTCGGTTTCGGCGCCGGCAGCAGGCTCCTGGAGTACATCTGCCGCTTCACCGACGGGAACGGGTACAAGGCCCTGCGCCTGACCCAGAGCGCACTCAACCTGGACTCCTTCTCGCTCTACAACCGGTACGGCTTCGTCCCTCGCCAGGCCTACCAGGACATGCTCCTCCAGGTGCCCGAGTCCGGCCTGGATCACGAAGTGCCCGGACTCGACCGGATCCGGGACGCGACGTTGGACGACGTCCCGGCCATGGCGGCCCTGGAGATGGAGGTGAGCGGCGTAAGCCGGGAGGAGGACTACCGCCTCTGCATCGGGAACGACCTGGGATTCTGGTCGGTTTCGGTCTGCGAAGGGTCCGGCGGAAACCTCGAAGGGTTCCTGGCGTCTTCCTCTCACCCCGCCTTCAACATGCTCGGTCCGGGCGTCATCCGGACGGAGGAGCAAGCGGCGGCCCTGATCCACACGGAACTGGACCGGCACCGGGGACGGACGCCGGTCTTTCTGGTCCCCGTGGACCGCTACGGCCTCGTCAGGCAGATGTACGACTGGGGCGCCCGCAACTGCGAGCTCCACTTCTGCCAGGTCCGGGGCCGATTCCAGCCCTACCAAGGCATCAACATGCCGACGTTCGTGCTGGAAACGGCGTGAGTCGAACTCGCCTCGCCGCGGAGAAACAAGGGAAAAAGCCGTTCAGCGTAGAACTCAGAACGAACGCGCCCGTCAACATAGCCGATTGACCCCGTAGCGAAGGATGATCTTGTGTACTGTCCCTCAAAAAGACGTAGGGGCGACCCTTGTGGTCGCCCGCCCGGCAACGGCGGCCGAGTCGTCCCGGGGGGATCTTGGTACTGATGGCGTGACTTGGACCGAAGAGGGCACCCACAAGGGGTGCCCCTACGGGGATTCGAAATCGAGGCTCGATCCGTTAAGAACACATGTATTTGCGGGACGGCACACTAGCCAGATAGCTGGATTTCAGGCAGGGTCAAGGCTGTCGGAATCGCCACTGCCCGGCAAACAGCCGACGGACATTATGCTTCCTGCTGGCTGGACCGGGACCCGGCCGATTCCTTCCGTTCGAATCTCCTGTCGCGGCGCCGATTCACCAGGACAAGCACCAGGCAACCCAGCAGACTCAGTCCCGTCAACGTGGCGCCCAGAAAAACCGACGCCGGACGATAGACGAACTCCACCTCGTGCTCGCCGACCGGGACGAAAACGGCTCGCAGCGCCCCATGCGCGCGGTAGAGCGTGGCCGGTTCACCATCGAGGTACGCCTTCCATCCGGGGAAATAGGCATCTCCGAAAACCAGGTACGCGGCGCACGGCATTCGCGCTTGCGCCCGGACTCCGTGCAGGGACGTCTCCTGGAACGTGACCACGGCCTCTTGTCCGCAGCCTTCGGGCCGCGGTAGAGGATCTTCCCCGTCAGCGACGATGGTTTCCGTGTCGTGAACCGGCCATGCCCGGGGGGACGCATCCGGGTTGAGAAAGACCTTCCACCCCGTCGAACTTCTGAAGACTTCGACCTGCGACTCCCGGACCCGATCCCTGGAAACCGTGTACACCGTGTTGAGCATCAGCCGCCGCCGTTCCCAGTCTCCCCGGAAGAAGTCGAGAACGTCGCGGCTGACCGAGGCCAGGTAGCCGTCGACCATCTCCAGGCCCTCCCAACCCCCGATATTCGGTTTTCTTCCCTCGGTCTCGATGTGGAACCGGAAGGGCTTGGGCCTCGACTCGAGATACTCGGCCACCTCGCCGAACTCCGCCAACTTGTCGAGATGCCCGGGGCGGCCGGGACCGTTTCGATGGGACAGCGACGTGGAATGCGCCACTCCCATTTCGAACAACATCAGAGCCACGATTGCGAAGCGCGCGGCCGCCGCCGAGATCGAACCGCGCCGAACGGCATGCAACAGCGCCGCCAAGACAAAGGCCGCCAGGGCGGCAATCGCCAACTGGTCGCCCGAGTGACGAGTCATCTTGCCGTCGAGATACCGGTAGAGGATCAGCAGCCAGGCCGACGCGCCAATCCCCACCAGAGCCCGTTGGATGGAGGGCAGCCACCGGCCGTCCGGACGGGACTTCCGGTCCCGGAGCAGTCGATCCGCTCCGAACGCCGCCAGGACGAACAACGCAAACTGGAATACGAACACGGCATGCGCCGGAGCCCGGGCCTTGTCGATCACCGGCACGGCTGCGTACACCCAACCGTGCAGGATCGAGAACGGCCCCAGGGAATACGCCAGCGCGGCGAGCGCAATGCAGGAATAGACGCGGACCCAGCGCTGCCTCCAGCAGGCGCCGACGGCGTAGATCGCCGACGAGAGGCACACCAGCCCGACGAAGGTGCTGACCTGGAAATGCGCATGCGGAACCAGCATGCCCAGCAGAGTGACCGCGTACAGGCGCAGGTCGGACTGCGCGTAGTAGGGCACATCCTGATCCATGGTCAAGGGTTGCTCGGCGCCGACCCAGCGGTATGATTCGGCGCCGTATTCGATGGCCGGCAACAGTTGCAGCGCCGCCGCCGCGAACGCCGTTCCCGCAATCACCAGGTACATTCCCGCAAAACCGGCCGCCTCTTGGTACGACCGGCGCAGACGCTCGAACAGGAAATAGAAGAATACCCCGGTGAGAGCCAGCACGGCATACATGGGGTTCTGGTGATGGCCGCTCAGCAGGGCCATGCCGATGGCCCCGCCGCAGAACACGGCGTTGATCCAACGACCAGACGGGTCCCGGGCCCTCTCCATCCGCTGAAACAGGAGGAAGATCAGTGGGATCCAGATGGCGCCGTTGACCTTCTGGGGCCAATTCGTGGCCGCGAGATACCCTCCGCACCCGAACGCCACCGCGGCCAGAACGGAGGCAAACCGGCTTCGCCCCAACTCGCGCACCAAGCCGTACATGAACAGGGCCGCCAACACGTGCATCAGCACGAAGTGCCAGTGGACCCAACGAAGCTGGATCTGTCCGTCCTCGAGCGGCGCCAGGAACAGCGGCCAGTTGAGCGGGAAGGCCCCGCCGGGCTGCATCTGCCCCAACAGCGACTGGCCCGCCCAGTGGTAGGGGTCCCACATGGGGAAGATCCCCTCGTGCCATGCCTTCGCCTGCACCTGGTACCAGGGCAGGACCTGGTATGCGAGGTCCGGGTTGTCCGCGAAGGTGAACTGCTGACTGAGGCTGAGCCTCCAGAAAAAAAGGACGACCAGAATGAGGATGAGGGCGAGTGGGAACCGATCAAACAAGTCCGACTTCATGGCTCAATTGCCGGCGTCCCGGCCAGCGGGCGCACTCGGGCTCCCAGCAAATCAAGCCCGCTTCGAATACGCAAGCCATGACGCATGCGCATCAAATGAGGATCGGGACTTCTTGCGCTTGGAACGACTTGCTATCTTGAGTACCGTTTCCGATTGCTGGTGTTCATGGGCGACCAGGTCGAGATTGCCGAGCCATGCCGGGCAAACTGAGCGTCATCATTCCCGTTTACAACGAACGCCGCACGTTGGAAGAGGTGCTGGGCCGGGTCGCCCGGGCTCCCATGGAAAAGGAGGTCATCGTCGTGGACGACGGCTCCGACGACGGGACCCGGGAGATCCTCAAACGCCTCGCCAAGAACGCCGGCCCTTCGGACCGGCTCCGGATCGTCTTCCACGAACGGAATCAGGGCAAGGGAGCGGCGGTCCGGACCGGAATCGCTCAGGCCACCGGTGATTGGATTTTGATTCAGGACGCCGACCTGGAATACGACCCTCAAGATTATCCCGCGCTCCTGGCTCCGCTTCTTGCCGGCCGCGCCGACGTGGTCTACGGCAGCCGCTTTCTGGATGGCGCCGGCCGGACCCGGTATCTGCAGCACTACCTGGCCAACCGCTTCCTGACTTTCGTCTCGAACCTGATGACCAGACAAAACCTGTCGGACATGGAGACCGGCTACAAGGTCTTTCGGCGCGAGGTCCTGGTCGGCATCCGGCTCCGGTCGAACCGCTTCGAGATCGAACCCGAGATCACGGTCAAGTTGACCCGCCAAGGATATCGGATCCACGAGATTCCCATCTCCTACAACAGCCGCTCCTACCGGGAAGGAAAGAAAATCACCTGGGTCGACGGACTCAAGGCGTTGTGGGCCCTGTTCCGCTATCGGTTCTTCTCGTAGCCGGAGGGGGGACTTTCCTGTCCCCCCTTTTTCTGTTTGCGCTTAGGGTTCGATTGGCGGGAAACGTGGAGTGGGGACTCCGTCCCCCCTGGTCGGCTCCCTGGCTCCCTGGCGCCTGGAAAGTCGCCGCTCTCAGGCGCCCGGATGGACGCCACTCCCTGTCGGCGACTGTAAAGTCGCCGCTCCCTGGCGCCCGGAAGGACGCCTCTCCCAGTCGGCGACTGGAAAGTCGCCGCTCCTCCACTTCGCTGCTACTTGCGGCGGGTCCAGGTTTCGAAGTTCCAGAGCTCCGAATCCCAGGCGTTCACCCGGACACCCGCAATTTTGTTGGAGTAGGCTGAGACGTACCCGCGGTGAACCAGCGGGATGATCGAATAGCTCTGCACCAGCAAGTCGTTCAGGGCAATCGTGAGTTGGTCGCGCCGTTCCGCATCGACGGTGCGCTGGAGTTCGGCGTAAGCCCGGTCATATTCGTCAGACTGGAAGCGTTGGACGTTTCCGCCGCGGAACGAGTTGGACGCTCCGGAGATCTGGGACGTGACCCAGGCGCCCAGATACCCCTCCGGGTCCACGAAGGACGAGCCGCTGGTATACATCTGAACGTCCGCGTAGAACTTGCCCACCGTATCCGGGCTGTCGGGATCTCCACCGAAGAACACCGATCCGATCACGTCCTTCGATTCGGTCTCGACGCCGATCTCCGCCCACCAGCCCTTGTGGCGAAGGCGGTGACGATGGTTCCGCCTCCACCCTCTTCCAGGGATTCCAGGACATCCGGCTCCACCTGGAGATTCCAGGCATAGTCGGCTTCGTCGAGCTGCAGAACAGCCCTCGCAGCAGCGGTCGCGTCACCGCCCCCCTGCATCATCACCTCGCCGAAATAGGGAACGCCGTAACCGGCGCCCCGGTACAGCGGATTGAATTCGTAGCGGACGGACTCGTTGCTGCTGAAATCGGCCACCACGTACGGTCCCGTGCCGATGGGATGCTGGTTCGCTTCCGTACATCCCGCCGCCGAAGCGCCCAGGCAGTCAGCGAACTGCGTCGCCTGGAGAATCGGACCGTTGTAGGTCACGAACGGGGAATAGGGGAACGACGTGGGTCCATCGAACGTGATCGTAATGGTCCGCTCATCGACGGCATCGACCGAGGAGACGTTCGCGAAATTCGCCGCGTGGACGCAGCCGGCGTCCGGCGCCGTGCAGTACCGCCAGGTGAAGACGACATCTTCGGCCGTGCAGGGCGTTCCGTCGGACCAGACCACGCCCTCCCGAAGAGTCCAGGTAATCCGGGTCCGATCGGCCGAGACGCCGCCGTTGGCGAGAGTCGGAACCTTGTCGGCCAGAACCGGGACCAGTTCCCCGTTGGGGTTGTACTCGGCCAACGGCTCGATGACCAGCGACGCCCCTTCGGCTTCCTTGGTGCCGCGCGAAAGGTACGGGTTGAGGATCGTCGGCGCCTGCCAATAGCGGAGCGTCGCCGTCCCGCCCTCGCCGGCCTGATCCAGGAAATAGCCGGCGCCGACCAGGATCGGAAACCCGTAGGCAACCACTCGCTTGGCAAAAACCACCTTTCGCCGCTCCGTCTGAGTGGCGGGATTGAGGGCGTTGTAGTGGAATAGTAGAGCCACCCGCCGCCGTAATCCCTATTTGAGGGACAGATTACCATGCGCAAATGTGTTATCAAGATGACCGGGACCCGGGAATCCGCCGCCGCCGAAGCGACACGTCCACCGGGACGTTCCACCAGGGAATCCGCCGCAAAGGAGCCTGAATCGTGAATCTGGAGGAGATCCTGCTGCATCTGAAACTGGACGGTTTCTGCGTCGTGGAAGGGGCCATTCCTCCGAAGGATGTCAAGGCCATTCGGGGCGAGATCGAAGCGGTCATGGCGGCGCAGGGTTCGGCCGACACTTACGCGGGCGTGAGCAGCGCCTTCGACGTGCTGGACTCGATCCCCGCCTTTCTGCCCTATCTGGCGAGCGAGAAGGTCATGGCCGTGGCCCGCGAATGGTTCGGCAACCACGTGCGGATCTCCTACACCGGCAGCATGATCACCGAACCGGGGAACGAGCGGGGCCGCTGGCACGCGGACTGGCCCTACAACCAGGAGAAGGCCGCGCACGTCCCGGCTCCCTACCCCGACACGCCGTTCCAGCTCTCCTCCATCTGGATGATTTCCGACTTTACCGACGAAAACGGCGGCACCTGGATCGTCCCCGGCAGTCACCGGACAACCGACAACCCCACCGGCGGCATCGGAGTTCCCCTGTTCGAGCCCTATCCCACCGAGAGGCACGCCACCGGTCCGGCCGGCAGCGTCTTTCTCTTCGACAGCCGGCTCTGGCACGCCACGGCGAGAAACGAGAGCAGCGGACGCCGCATCAGCATGATCGTGCGCTACGTTCCCTGGTGGCTGGACACCCGGGTCCTGATGCCGGGAACCCGGGCGCGCCGGACCATGGTGGACGAACCGGGCCTGCCGGAGAACGAGATCCCGCCGGTGAGGCCGGAGGTATACGAACGACTCCCGAAAACGGTGAAGCCCCTGTACCGCCATTGGGTCAGGGGATCCTGAAGCAATCCTCAAACGCGGCCGGCCATGAACATGCATCAAGCGGCGGATACGCCGAACGCCTTTCGGGAACGCTGGAACGGCTGGCTCAATTTTCCGCTGGCCGAGTCCCTGGTTCCCTTCTCCTACCGGTTCCCTCCCCTGGACCGCATGGTGGATGCGGTCCGCCGCGATGAGGAAGTCCGGATCCTGAGCGGAAAACGGGGAGACCGCATGGACGAGACCGACATCTCGCGCCGATTCCGGTCCCTCCCCATCCGGGAGGCCCTGGAGTCCCCATTTCAGATGTCCCATTTCGACCTTTCCCGGTTCCAGGACCCGGGCGGACTGCTGGAGGGTTTGGAGGAGCAGGTGATGGTTCCCTGGAAGCGTTTCCTCCGTTCGGCCGGTTTCACCTGGCGGAGATGCTTCCCCATCCTCTTCTTCTCGGGTCCGGGATGCGCCACCAACTACCACATGGACCTCTCCCACGTCCTGGCCTGGCAGATCTACGGGACCAAGCACTTCCACGGCCTGACGGAACCCGGCCGCTGGGCGCCCTTGGACGAGGTGGTCCAGGAAGCCCGCCGGGAGGAGTTGTCCAAACCACGCGGACTGCGGCCACGGGATGTCCTCACCTTCATCATGAAGCCGGGTGACTGCCTCTGGAACCAGCTCCTGACCCCCCACTGGGTGGAAGCGAGCTCGGAGGCGGCCGTGAGCCTGAACCTCTCTCACGGAGGACTCCGCTACCAGGGCCGCCTTGCGCCGCAGGAGCAGGCGTTGGAGGAGTGGTGGAAGAGCCATCCCGACGAAGTCTGGCTGGGACCGCCGCATCTGCTGGAGGAGTAGGAGGGGCCCGCCCATTGGGAGGGGCGTCTTATGGGCGGCCCGTATTCTTTCCCTCTGTAGTCACTCTGGAGATCGGTGCCTGGAAAGACGCCGCTCCCGTCGGCGCCTGGAAAGACGCCGATCCCAGCCGGTGCCTGGAAAGACGCCGCTCCCGTCGGCGCCTGGAAAGACGCCGATCCCAGCCGGCGCCTGAAAGACGCCGCTCCCGGTCGGCGCCTGAAAGACGCCGCTCCCGGTCGGCGCCTGGAAAGACGCCGATCCCAGCCGGCGCCTGAAAGACGCCGCTCCGCCGCACTTCACGGTCGTCGCGCCCGACCTGCGCGGCTACGGAGACAACGGCAAACCTCCCGCGGCCCCGGGCGACCTGAGCGTCTACTGCAAGCGGACCACGGCCGACGACCAGGTCCAGGTCATGGTCCGGCTCGGCTTCGACTCCTTCCACGTCGTGGGCCATGATCGGGGCGCCCGCGTCGGTCACCGGATGGCATTGGACCACCCGGACCGGGTTCGAACCTTGACCTTCCTGGACGTCGTCCCCTCCCAGGCGGCCTTCGACAAGATGGACAAGGACCTGTCTTTTGCCAGGTTCACTGAAATTTAATGCGAATACCCGAACCTTTTCCTGAACCTCTTATCGGCAACAGCGCCAAGTTCTACCTGGACTTCCTTCTGGAGCGATGGTGCGGCATCGAAGGCTCCATCGCCCCATAGGAGGGGGGACTTTCCTGTCCCCCCTTCTTCTCTTGCGCGTACCAATTTCGACGTTGCCTGCATCCGGAAGAGCGGGGGTAGGAAAACCTCCGCTCCTCCCCGGGCAATCCGT
>JAJDTT010000022.1 GCA_022827025.1 Acidobacteriota bacterium | reverse complement strand
AATGACTCAAGGAGAGGATGGCGTCAACAAGATGGCAGGACACAAGTGGAACTCAAAGCAGATAGGGATATTCGGATTTCTGACGGGTCTGTTTGTCGTCTCGTTGATCGTGATGAGGACAGAGGGTGCGTCAGGATGGATCATGGGCCTCGTGGCCACGATTTTGGTCTTCATACTGGGCTTTGTCGCCGAACGGTTCAACCGATAGATTCTCCGGTGCGTGCCGCCCCGGCACGCTCGATTCCCTCGAGCAGTCGCTTGTCCCTCCCGGTTCACAACCCCGAATCCGCCGTGCGCAGCGCCAAAGTGGAGCCGGATATCCTCGGCTTCGCAACAGTCCGCCATCTGTTCCAGCCAATCAACGGCACCGAAGCTGAAGGCTACGGCTAGCCGCCCATCGATCTCTCGGATAGAATCCGACCCATGCTGAGACCCGTGCATTCGGCAGTACTACTGTGCCTCGTCGTCCTGCTCGCGTGCGGACCGGCGGACGACGGACTTCCCGGCCCGGCAAGAGAGCCAACCGAACTGCCCATCCCTTCGGTCACCATCTCCCTGAGCTCGAAGCTCACCAATCTGGACATTCTGGGCTCCGCCCATCAACCGAGCATCGTCACCCTGTACCTGATCGCCGGACAGCTCTTCCGGTTGAATCACGACTGGTCCGTGGAGCCGGAGCTGGCCGAATCGATGGAGGTCTCCGGTGACGGGCTGACGGCCGCCGTGAGTCTCAAGGAGGGACTGGTCTATTCGGACGGCACCCCGGTCACCAGCCGGGACGTCGTCTTCGCCTACACCCGGAACCGGGATCATCCGGGGCCGTACTTCTCGATCTTGCTGGAGCCGATCCGGCAGGTCGAGGCGCCGGATTCCAAGACGGTCGTATTCCACTTGAAGGAACCGTATCTGGATCTTTCGCTGGCTCTGGCCCACATGGCCATGGGCATCCATCCGCGTTCCCGGATCGAAGAGGATCCCGAATACTTCCGCCATCCGGTCAGCTCCGGTCCCTACGTGCTGAAAGAATGGACTCCGGGGGCTTCGAAGTGGGTGATCGAGGCCAATCCCAACTATGTCCGGGGGCCCATGGCCATCGAACGGATCGAGCTGATGGCCGTTCCCGACCCCACTTCCAGGGTGTTGCAATTGGCCGCCGGGACCATCGACTACGTGTACGACCTGCCGGTGACGGCAAGGGCTTCGCTGCCGGCGGAGGTCGAGGCCTACCCGGCCCCTCACAACGGCCAGTACCACGTTGCCTTCAACGGTGGATTGCCCGACAGTCACCCGCTACGGAACGCGCAGGTCCGGCAGGCGATCTCGCTGGCCATCGACCGGGATGAGATCAATCAGAAGGCCTTCGGCGGGATTTCGCCACCGGCCAGGGGATTCCAGTACGCGGGACCTCTGGAGAGCCTGTTCAACCTTCCCTACGAAGGAAAGCGGAATCTGGCTGCGGCGCGCGAATTGCTGGAGGAGACTCCCTTCCGGGACGGCTTCAGCGTGACTCTTCAGGCCTGGGGCCAACGCAGTGGGTGGACCGACGCCGCTCTGGTGATTGCCGCCAATCTGGCCGACCTGGGAATCCAGGTTCAGGTAGACCCCCTGGAGGACGCCGTGGCCAGTGCCAATCTTCGCTCCGGCGGATACGAGATGCAGTTTTCGGGCCTGGCCGCGGGTCCCATGACTTTCTTCAGGAGTCAATGGGTGCCAGGATCGTTCTGGACCGAAGCCCTCCGCTACCGTAACCCGGAGGTGATCCGCCTGGTGAACTCGGCCTCCGTCGCCACTGATTTCGACCGGAGAATCGAGCTCATCCATCGTGCGCAGGAACTGGCGCTTCAGGACATGCCGCTCGTCCCGATCTCGGAGCGGGTCGTCCTGGTCGGAAGCCGGATCGACCGGAAGATCCTGTTCGAAGCCAACCTCCCTCCCGGCACCAATCCCATGGTGGCGACGATGGCCGAGTTGCAGCGACACGCTGACCCATCATCCGCCGGTGATTAGGTGAGTAGGTGAGCAGCGGAGCGTCCCCCGAAACCGCCCGGACCACGCCCTCTTCCGCCGGTGTCAAACGCCTCCTTGCCAGGACCCTCCGCCATCTTTCCCGGGCCGCGTTGGGTGCGCTGGGAGTGTTGCTGGTCACTTTCACGCTGATCCATCTCATCCCCGGCGATCCGGTGGAGATCCTGTTGGGGGACGCCGCCACCGAAGAACTGGTGGCCAAGTACCGGCAGATCCTGGGGCTTGAAGGCAGTCTTCCCCAACAGTTCGCCAGATACCTGGCGTCGGTGGCGCAGGGCGACCTGGGCACCTCGATTCAGACCGGACAGAGTGTCAATTCCGTGGTCGCCCGGACGCTTCCCATGACCGCCTGGCTGATCGGCGTGACGGTGTTGATGGCGCTCCTGATGGCGCTCCCGCTGGGAGTTGCCGCCGCCCTGTTGCGCGGCACCTGGTTCGACCATGCCTTCCGGGTCGCCACCTCCGTCTCCCTGGCCACTCCTTCCTTCTACTTCGGGTTGCTCCTGATCCTCCTCTTCGCGGTGCGCCTGGGTTGGGCTCCGGTGGCCGGATATCAGCCCGGATTTCCCGGCAATCTCCAGTATCTCTGGCTCCCCGCCCTGACCATGTCCGGGGCGCTGGTTCCGATCCTGGCCCGGGTCCTCCAGAGCTCCATCGCCGAGACCATGGAGCAGGAGTTCGTGGAGACGGCCATCGTCCGGGGACTGCCGGCGCCGGTCCTGGTCTGGCGCTACCTGCTACGGCCCTCGCTGGCCCCCACCATCAGCCTGCTGGGCTACATCCTGGGGCAGCTCCTGAGCGCCACCGTGGTGGTCGAGATCGTGTTCAATCTTCCGGGCATGGGGACGGCCCTGGTCGTCGAGGGGGTCCTGCTGCGGGACTATCCCGTGGTCCAGGGCATCATCCTGATCTTTGCGCTCATCGTGGTCGCCGTCAGCTTCCTGTCCGATACGGTCAGCGGCTGGCTCGACCCGAGGACCCGGCTCTCATGAAGCGACGGCCGCGTTTTCTACCCGTGGATCTCAATCGTTCCGCCCTCGTGGGGGCGGCCATCGTCCTGCTGGTGATCGTCCTGAGCGTCCTGGTTCCGCTCCTCAGTCCTTACGATCCCGTCGCCGCCACCGGGCCTGCGTTGGCGGCGCCCGGAGGCCAACACCTCTTCGGCACCGACCAATTGGGAAGGGACGTCTTCACCCGGACCTTTGCCGCAGGCCGCCTGGACCTGATCCTGGCGCTCGTCGGGGTCTCGGCGCCGCTACTCGTCGGGACCTTTCTGGGAGCCGTTCTGGGGACGACCCGGAACCGGCTGGTCGCCTGGTTGTGGCTGATGGTGATCGACGCCATCAACGCCTTCCCCTTCGTGGTGCTGGTCATCGCCATCGTGGCGGTGGTGGGTCCGGGAGTCACCGGCCTCCTGATCGGGCTCGCGGCGGTGAACTGGGCCCGCTACGCCAGAATCGCCCGTTCCCGGGCCCTGATCCTGAGGAACGCCGACTTCGTGGAGGCGACCCGCGTCCTCGGGTACTCCCGGCTGCGGGTCCTGGTCCGCCACATCCTTCCCAACGTCTACAGCGAGACCATCGCTTACGGACTGAGCGACTTCGTCATCGTGGTGCTGACCGTGTCGTCACTCTCGTTCCTGGGAGCGGGGGTCAATCCTCCCACTCCCGAGTGGGGGGCCATGATCGCCGACGGCCGGCTCTACCTGCAGACCCAGTGGTGGATCACCGTCTTTCCCGGCCTGGCGCTCTCCTTCACCGCCATCGGCGTCGCGCTGCTGGCCCACGGCGTGTCCGGCCGGTACGCGGGGGAGAAATAGTGGAAGCTGAATCCCCGATATTGCGGGTCGAGAACCTGTGCATCGGCGTGCCACGTCGGCGGAGAGGCCTCTTGTCCATCGTGGACACTGCCGATTTCCAGCTCCGGCGACACCAGGCTCTGGGTGTCGTGGGAGAATCGGGCTCCGGCAAGACCATGCTCTGCCGCGCCTTGATGGGAACCCTGCGGCGTCACGGAGCCGGGGTGGCTTCCGGCAGAATCCTCTACCGGGAGCGGGACCTGGCGGGGGCCGGCGAGAAGGTCTGGCGCCGGATTCGCGGCCGGCGCATCGGATACGTCCCGCAGAGCTCCCTGGCCGGGCTGAATCCGGTGCTCACGGTCCGAACCCAGTTGACGGAAGCGATCCACGCGGCCCGGGAGGCGTCCGCCACCGAAGCGGAAGACCAGGCGCTCCAGCTCCTGGAACTGGTGCGGATTCCCCGTTCCGGCCAAGTCCTGGAGATGCGCTCCCATGAGCTCTCCGGCGGAATGCGGCAGCGCGTCATGATCGCGGCGGCCCTCGCCCAAGAGCCCGAGATCCTGATCGCCGACGAGCCGACGACGGCTCTGGACGTGACGATCCAACGCGAGATCCTGAACTTGATCAACCGCCTGCGGGAGCGTCTGAAGATGGCCCTGATCTTCGTCTCCCACGACCTGGCCGTGATCGAGGAGGTCTGCGACAGCGTCATGGTCATGTACGCCGGCGCGTCGGTCGAAATTGGCCCGCTGGAGGCGGTGGTTCGTCACCCCCGCCATCCCTACACCCGAGCTCTGCTGGCCTCGCGGGTGGACCTGGCGGTGCCGGGAGAAGATCTGGAGACCATTCCAGGGGACCCGGCGTCGGTCGGCGCCTGGCCCTCGGGATGCCGCTTTCGGCCCCGCTGCCCGCTGGCGGAGGACGACTGCCGTGAGGGCGTCCAACCGCCTCTCGCGCCTGCCGGACTCCAACGGACGGCGTGTCTTCACCACGACCGCATGGGGTGCGATCCATGAGCGGACCACTGCTGGAGGGTCGTGACATCACGGTCCGGTTCGGACGGGGCGCGGACGCGTTCGAGGCGGTTCGCGACGCCAGCCTGACGCTCCATCCAGGTGAGATCGTGGGCGTGGTCGGCGAGAGCGGCAGCGGCAAGACCACTCTGGCGCGGGTGCTCGTCGGCCTCCAGCAGGTGGCCTCCGGCGCGGTGTTCCTGGAAGGCCAGCCGGTCGTGGAGGCCCGCTCGCGAGAGAGTGTCCCCAAGAATGAACGCTGGAAGGTCCAGATGGTCTTCCAGGATCCCTATTCGTCCCTCAACCCGCGGATGCGGGCGTGGTCGGCGGTGGCGGAAGCCCTGCAGGTGTGGCGCGAAATGACCCGCAACCAGGCCCGGATGGAAGCCTTTACCCTGCTTCAATCCATCGGCATCGACGAGTCGCAGGCCCGGCGGTTTCCCAAGGCGTTGTCGGGCGGCCAACGTCAGCGGGTCAGCATCGCCCGGGCGCTGGCTCCCGAACCGAAGGTCCTGATCGCCGACGAGCCCACGTCCGCCATCGACCAGTCGGCCCAGGCCCGCCTTGCCAACCTGCTGCGCCGGCTCCGCTCGGAACGGAACCTGGCCATCCTCTTCATCTCCCACGATCTGGCGCTGGTGCGCTACCTGACCTCCCGGGTGCACGTGATGCGCCGGGGACGCATCGTGGAATCGGGACCAACGGAAGCGGTCTTGCGGAAGCCGCGGCATTCCTACACCCGGATCCTGCTGGACTCGCTGCCGGGCCGCCGAGGAGAGGCGATTTCCAATCGCCGAGGAGAGGCGATTTCTAATCGCCGACAGGAGCGGCGGTTTCCAGCCGCCGACGGGAGCGGCGGTTTCTAGCCGCCGATTGCACTACACCGGGCGGATCCGGATGTTCTTCCAGCGGCACTTGGCGCCGGCCGGCCAACCCTTTCCGCCATGGACCTGGACCGCGATGCTGCCGGGTTGGCCGACGCGGTTCACGATCTCCTGGCGTTTTTCGACGTACTTCTGATTGGTGGTGGTCGGGCCGTCGAACTCGCAGATCTTCAGGCCGTTGATCCAGGTGGTGATGTGCGGTTCGGTTCCGGTGATGAGAACCCGGGCCGTATTCCAGTCGTCGATCTTGTAGGCCTCGATGAACTCCTCCGGCGTGCACGACGAGACCAGCCCGGCCTCCTCCAGGGAGCGGCCGCCGATGGGCGTGAGACGAACCAACCGTTGATCCTGATCCAGGACGCCGTTGACCTCAAAGGTGGCGCTGTTGAATCCGAAGGTCCCTTCGCCGTAGAGGAACCCCATCTTCCCGTTGTCGTGATAGTCGACCATCATCTGGATGCACTGGCCCTTGTCGTTGCTCCGCAGAAAGAGTCCCGAGCAGACGCCCCAGTCCGGTTTGATGTCGATGGAGAGCTCGAAGTCCATGAACTTCTCGTCGGTGAGCAGGATGCCGCCGTTGCCCGAGCCGGGGGGATCCTGCTGACCGGTGATGGTCCCATCCTCGACGGCCCACTGCCCGCCCGTGCCGTGCCCGATCTTCTCCGGATTGGTGTGCCAACCGTTCAGGGACACCCCGTCGAACAGGGACTTCCACTCAGGATCGGTCGACGGCGGCGGGGTAGACGGGGCGCAGCCCAACCCTGCGAGCGCCGGAATAAAGCCGGCGCCCGCTGCGCTCCGGGATACGGTTTCGATAAAACGACGGCGATTCATCTGCATGACTCAGGACCTCCAAACGTGGACATTGAGATTTACGGATACGGCCTCAGCTGTCGGGAGCTTGTGGCAGCCACCGCCCCCCCGAGTAGTGAGCAGCGGTCAAGGCCTCGGCGCTTGACCGGGATTATAGGATTTGTTCCGGGACCAAGACAACGGGCGGGCTCAAAGGGAATCGAACCGCATTGGCGGCGGCTCTCTGCCCCATCAGACAGCAGATCCTAGCCCCATTCAGGTTGATTTATTCCTCCTTTCCTCCAATAATAGGTGAAGGAGGAATTAGAGATGCCATTGAACATCAAAGACGCCGAAACTCACACGCTGGCAAAAAAGATCGCGGGTTTGACCGGTGAATCGTTAACCAAGACTGTGAAGCACGCACTCGAGGCAAGGCTGGAGCAATTGGAAATCTTGAAGGGCAAGACTTCACGTGTCGATGAGCTGGACCATATTGCTCTACAGTGCGCTGCACTGCCGAGACGTGACCGGCGGAGCGCCGATGAGATCATCGGCTACGACGAAAGTGGGTTGCCCAAGTGATCGTGATTGACACATCGGCGCTCGTCGCCATCATGGGAGATGAGCCCGAGAGACGGTTCTTCAACAAATTGATTGATGCGGAATCCAACACCTGTATCAGCTCAGCGAGTCTGCTGGAGACCCGCATGGTCTTGTTTGCTCGATCGGGCGACACCGCGGTCCTGGCATTGGACGCGTTTCTCCTGAAGTGCGAGATGACCGTCGTTGAGGTATCTCCCCGCATAGCCGACATTGCATTCGATGCCTATCGTCGATTTGGCAAGGGGATGGGGCATCCGGCAGCGCTGAACTACGGCGACTGTTTTTCTTATGCTCTGGCCAAATATCTAGATGCTCCGCTGCTGTTCAAGGGCGATGATTTCACCATGACCGATATCGTTCCGGTCGCGGCGTAGCGTGACGGATGCCGCCGTGAATGAAACGATTAGTGGCGAGGACTGGATCCGGTACGTTGTGGCGCTGTAGAGACGGAACCGAAATGAACCTGCCAGGAGGTGAGAGATGGGGCGTTTGGCAGAGAAGGTAGCCATCGTAACCGGGGCCGGTCAGGGGTTGGGAGAGTCCGTAGCCGTGCGGTTCGCTGCGGAGGGGGCGCGGGTCGTGGTGGTGGATGTGAATCCGCAGACGGCCGCTGAGACGGTGGGAAAGATCCACGCGGCCGGCGGTGATGCCATTGCAGTGGTGGCCGACTGCAGTGACGAGCAGGACACCCAGAGCATGGCGGCGGCCACCGTGGAGCAGTTCGGAAGGATCGACATCCTGGTGAACAACGCCGCCACCTTCGGCGACGTGGCGCCTGTTTACGAGATCGATGCAGAGGTCTGGGACCGGGTCATCCGGGTCAACCTGCGGGGGCCGTTCCTCTGCTCCAAGGCGGTGATCCCCCAGATGAAGCGCCAAGGGGGCGGGAGCATCGTCTGCGTGTCGTCGATGTCGGGGGTGTGCGGCAACGAGAACCAGGCCGATTACAACACGTCCAAGCACGGCCTCATCGGCTTGACCCGTTGCATCGCCCAAGACTGCGGCCTCGACGGCATCCGGGCCAACGCGGTCTGCCCCACCGGCATGAACACGCCCATGATGGCCAATACGCCGGCCGAGAACGTGGCGACCTACGCGGCGATGACCCTCATGTCCCGCTTCGCGGAGCCCAGCGAGGTGGCCAACGCGATCCTGTTCCTGGCCAGCGACGAAGCCTCCTACATCACCGGGGCCGTGCTGATGGTCGACGGCGGAGCCACGGCGATCCAACCCTCCAAACGGCAACTGGAAGTGGGACAAACCAGGTTTCTGGCCCGGTCCGGCAATCAGTAGGTCGATCCGGCGAACTTCGGTGGGTCCAGGGGACGAAGAGGAAGGGGGGACAGGAAAGTCCCCCCTCCTACCTGGCCAGCGGCGAAGCCTCCTACATCACCGGCGCCGTGCTGATGGTCGACGGCGGGGCCACGGCGATCCAACCCTCCAAACGGCAACTGGAAGTGGGACAAACCAGGTTTCTGGCACGGTCTGGGAATCAGTAAACCGATCCGCCGAACTCTGACCGGATCGCGGATCGGAGGACCACAACGGGGGGACAGGAATGTCCCCTCCTGTAGGAGCGGGGGTTTTCCTACCCCCGCTTCCGGTTTCCCAGCGAATTGACCGGATCTGGCGGCCTCGACCGGAGCCCTGCAAGGCCAGCGGAAGGACAAGTTGCCGAAAGACCTGTTGCGAAACCTGCGGATCCATCTCGGTTGCCGGCGTTCCTGACGCGACACCGAGGTGCGGGCGGGGGGGGACGGGGGACAGGAATGTCCCCCCTCCTGGCGGGGGAATTTCCTCCCCCCGGCGGAGTCAGGCGCCGGATTCGGGCTTCTGGTGGTGCGGCTGGGGCTGGTTCAGCTCCAGCAGATTCCCGTCCGGATCGTAGAAGAAGAGGACGACCCATCCCCCTTCCTCCGGCTCCCAATAGACGGGCGGAGAAACGAACTCGACGCCTTCTCCCTTGAGGAACTCGTGCGTCGCTTCGATGTCTTCCACGTCGAAGCAGATATGCGCCGAAGGGACGTGGTGCAACGGGTACCGGCCCACGGGGCTCGTGGGGGTGATCCATTCGATCAGATCAAGGGTCATGCCCGGGTTCTCGGGCATCTTCAAACGATACTCCCGGATTCGGACGTCGGGAAACCGGGTCATCTTGGAGACACCCTGGATGTTCGTGTTCCCCGGCGTGGGGTGCTCGACGTACTCCTCCACCTCCAGGCCCAGAAGGTGGTGATAGAAATGAAACGACCGGTCCAAATCGCTCACCATCAAGGCGATATGGTCCATTCTCCTGATCTTCTTCATCCCAGCCATCGTGACACCTCCGTCGGAAATGGCGGCCAGCCCCGGAAATCGGTCGGTACCGAAACATAATGCCATCATCTAGAATAAACTCAATTAGGACTGATGGCGATCAGGCTATGGAACAGGATTCACTCCAACCCGGAAAGCGGATGCGAATGCAGGTGAGGAAGAGACGATTCGGAATCCGATGGGTGGGTGCGGCGATCCTGGCCACAACCATAACGCTGGCGGCCAAACCCCCGGAAGAGTCCAAACCGAGGAAGATCGGCTACATCTCGCCCCAGATTCCCAAGGTGGTCTTCCCGGAGCTGAAGGGCGAGTGGCAGGAAGGGCTGGTTCCGGACACCCTCGACCTGGCCGAGCGGGCCCGGCTGTCCATCAACGCCCTGACCGAATCGGCGGACCCGGACGCGGACTATGAGATCTGGTGGCACGTGCTCCTGAACCGGAAGCCGCCCGTCCTGGTGCACGACTTCCATGACCTGAACGTCCAGTACAAGTTCCAGGAGGCTCTTCCCCTGCTCCGGTACGTCAGCGGAAGTGACCAGAACCTGGACGTGGATCAGGCCTGGCCGGAGAACCTGCTTCGCATGCAAGGGGAGGACGGCTTGATCTACATGCCGTTCGAGGGCCGGCCGTGGGCCGGGTTCCACGCCGACTGGCTGGAACAGAAGGGGCTCAAGGAGACCCAGTTGGCCAGCACCGTCGCTCAAGGGGGCTGGCTGGGCAACTTCGCCCTCTACTACCTGCTGAGCGGAGACGAGTTCTGGAAGGAACGGCTGGAGAAACTCGTCGACGGCGTGGCCCGCCTGATGATCTACAAGGACGACTACTGCTACTTCCCCTTGATGGCGGTCAACCCGGACACAGAGGTTCCCCAAGACCAGGAGGTCGTCGATCCGGACTGCACCCGGGAGGCGAGCGGGGCCGCCGCGGGTTGGATCATTCAGGGCCTGACCCAGGCCTACCTGGCCATCGGATACCAGCCGGCCCTGGACCTGGCCCGCAAGCTGGCCATCTACATGACCCGGCATTCGGGCTGCTACGATTCGGAAGGGCGCTTCCGGGGCGTCCCCCACACCCACCTGCACACCCGCCCCATCTCCGGCCTGCTGGAGTTCGCCAGGGCCAGCAAGGACGAGGATTTCATCGAGTACTCGAAAAAATCCTACGAATACGCCCGCGACTCCAGCGGCAGCGCCACCGTGGGATTCTTTCCCTCCACTCCGGGAGCGGGACAGCACTATTCGGCCAAGACGGTCCAGCAGGTGGCCCGATACGGCGTGGAGGGCTGCACGGTGGCCGATATGGCCGCGTTGGCCATCAAGCTGAGCCTGGCCGGGGCCGGGGACTACTGGGACGACGCCGACCGCTACCTGAGGAACCAGTTCGCCGAGATGCAACTGTTGCGGGGGGACTTTGTCAACCGGCTCCTGCCGGAGGACCGCTACGAGACCTGGAACCGCCCCGAGTTCGAGAGTTCCGACCGGGCCGTGGAACGCAACATCGGTTCCGCCATGAGCCTGGCCTCCCCCAACGATTTCGTGGGGCATCCCCTGACTTGGCCGGATCGCCCCGATTCCGATCACCTGTTCCTCATGCATTGCTGCACGGGCAACCATGCGCGGGCCATCTGGTACGCCTGGAGGCACCTGCTCCACAATCGGGACGGGGACCTGAAGGTCAATCTGCTTCTCAACCGGGTGTCGCCTTGGGTGGATGTCCAGAGCTACATCCCCTACGAAGGACAGGTCGACGTGAAGGTCAAGCAGCCGATCCGCCTCCAGATTCGGATTCCTGATTGGACTGAACTGGAGAAGACGGTTTGCATGGTGAACGAACAGCCCCGGGAGTTGTCGTGGGAGGGGCGCTACGCCCAGGTCGGGAGCGTGAAGGCGGGAGACGTGGTGGAACTCACCTTTCCCATCCAGGAGCGTACGGTCAAGGAAAAGATGTGGGGAGTCGATTTCAACCTGGTCATGAAGGGCAACAGCGTCGTCTACATCGATCCTCCCGGAAAATATTACCCCTTCTACCAGCGGGACCATTACCGCCAGGACCGGGTCCGATGGGTGAAGCGCCGCCAATTCGTGGCCGCCTCCCCTCCGTTGAATTGGCCCTATTGACGCGCCCGGCGACTCTCGGGTTGCAACCAGCGGAACGGCCGATCAAGCCATGGAACGAAAATCAGGGGCACGGCGGCTGGTTTCCATCACCATGGCGGTGCTGTCCGTCCTTTTCCGGGGTGCTCTGACTGTTGCCGCGGCAGCGCCTCCCGCTGAACCGCCGCCAGTCCAGGCCACAGGTTCCGAATTGGAACCGATTCCCTTCCCCAACCTGAGCGCCATGGACGCGAACGTCCAGGAGCAACTGGAGAGCGCCCGGGCCGAACTCGAGGAGACGGCCCGGCGGCCCGGGGTCAACCCGGAGCAGCGGGCGCTGGCGTACGGGCGAATGGGCCAGATGCTGCAGACCTACGACCTCCTCGATGCATCCGAGTCCTGCTACCGGAACGCCCTGCGGCTGGCGCCCCGGGACTACCGCTGGTCCTACTACCTGGCTCTCGGTTATCGGGCAAGAGGAGACCTGGACCGGGCCGGCGCTCAATATGCGCACGTCCTGACCCTGCGCCCCAACGACCTGGCGGCGGTGCTGGGACTGGCCCGGATCGAGTTGGAGCAGGGCCGGACGAAAGACGCGGCCGAACATTTCCAGCGGGCGCTGAAGCTGGATCCGGGATCGGCGGCCGCGATGGCGGGTCTCGGCGAAATCGCCGCCGCAGGACGCGACTACACGAAGGCCGTCGAACATTATGAAGAGGCTCTCCGGCGCCAGCCTCAGGCCAGCAGCCTCCACTACCGGCTGGCCATGGCCTACCGCCAGTTGAGACAGGTGGACAAGGCGCGGCTGCACCTGGGGAAGCAGGGGGACGGCGCCGTGAACTATCCCGATCCTCTGCTGGAGGAGCTGGTGAGAATGAAGACGGGACGCTGGCAGCAGCGCGAGCGGGCGAACCGTCTACTCGAGACCGGACAACACGAGGAGGCGGTTCGGCTCTTTCGCCAGATGGTTGCCCAAGATCCCACCGACGCCCTCGCCCTCGTCGACCTGGGCACGGCCCTGGCGCAGATGGGCCGAGTGGAGGAGGCCGTCCAGCAGTTCGAGGCCGCCCTGCCTCATACGGCTTCCAAGTCGCGGATCCATCTGAACCTGTCCATGGGACTGATCCAGATGGGCCGTGAGGAACAGGCTCTGGAACACTGCCGCCATTCCGTCGATACGGATCCCAACTTCACCGAAGCCCACTTCCAGTTGGCCAACCTGCTGATGCGCCGGGGACGCGTCGACGAGGCGATCCCCCACTACGGCAGGGTCATCGAGCTGGACCCCGGCAACGCGTTCGCCCACTTCATGGGCGCCATGGCACTGGTGAGGACCCGGAGATGGCAGGAGGCCCGATCGCGGTTGCATGCGGGTCTGACGGCTCTGCCCGAGGACACCGATCTGATGCACGCGCTGGCCCGCCTCCTGGCGGCCTGCCCCGACGCCGCCATCCGGAACGGGCAGCGGGCCGGACAGCTCCTGCAGAAGGTGCTCAAACAAGTGAAGACCCCCGATTTCGAGCATTTGGAGACGCTGGCCATGATCTACGCCGAGCTGGGCCTCTTCGACCGGGCCGTGCAGGTGCAGAGGATGATGATCACCGAAGTGACCCGGGCCCAACGCTCCATGCTCGCCAACCTGCTGCAGGACAATCTCGCCCGCTATCAGCGCAAAGAAGCCTGCCGGCAACCGTGGCGGGACAACGATCCCGTGTTTCAGCCGACGCCTCTTCCCTTCTCGCTTCTTACTCTGCAATGACCATGGGGAGCGGCGACATGGAGCGGCGGCGTCCGGAGCGGCGGCGTCCCCGGCGCCGTCTTACGACGTCGCATTCGAGAAAAACCGAGCGGCCGCATCGTCTCGACCCGTCTGTGTTCGTCCTTACCAGCCCGTGGTGAAAGTCTCGCGAGCACCGAGACCGTTCCTGCGCCCGCCGGACAAGGCGCGATTCGGGTGCATGTAGGGGCGACCCTTGTGGTCGCCCTCCCGAATCGCAACGCCGTCCGCCGGGATTCAGGGACGGTCGAATGCCGCGACGACTATTGCCACGGGCTGTTACCCCCACAGCACGAAAACGAGCGAAAGGACCGGCCTCCCTTCGAAGAAAAGAACCAGGCCGTCCAGCCGCCGAGCTTCGATTTCACCCAACGCTCGAAAGAGGGCGTCAAGAATGACGCCCCTCCCAGGTCAGTTTCCCACGACTCGGAAGCGGTCCTCCAAATGCACCCGCTCGTCGCTGGCGGAATCCCGCGCCTCGACCTGTGCGAGATAGGATCCGGGCTCCAGATCGCTCAGGTCCAGCTTCTTGGTCAGGACGACCCTTTCTTCGGAGAGAAACTGGATGGATTCCCCGGCGCTGTCGGTGACGTCGCGAACCAATTGCCCCTCCCCGTTCCGGATCCGGTAGGAGACCTCCAGCAAGGGGGCATTGGAGGCCTGATCCACCTTGAAGTTGTACAGGTGCAGGTAGATCCCGAGGGGGATCCTCCGGGTGAACTTGCGGGCGATGCTGGGCCGGAGCTTGACGTCTCCGAAGACGAACATTTCGTCGCCTTCCGGCAACTCTTCCAGCTCCCGCATGTGGTCGGAAAGAACCAGCGAGCTGGCGCTCAGTTTCCGGTTCTCCTTCACCGAAGGGGGCGGGATCAGGGCGTAACTGAGGGCGCCCACGTTGTCGCTGTTGAGGTCCTTGACGATCAAGTCCAGCTTGTAGCGCGTGTTGTTGTCCAACAACAGCACCTTCTGGTAGAGGGACCGGCTCTGGCGTCCCAACTCGATCCATTTGTCCGGGTAGGCGACGGTCATGTCCTGATCGAATTCCTGGACGAACTTCTTTCCCATGCTGGTGATCGCGCCGTAAAGGCCGATCTGGGCGTAGTGGGAGCTGCCCTTCTGTTTGAAGGTCATGTCCCGGTTCTGCAATTCCACGGTGACGGGAATCAGCACCTTGTCCCGGTTCAACCGGAAGTAGTCGCTCCGAACCTCGAACGGGAGATTCGTGTAGTTCACCGTGACTTTGACCAGGTCCCGGAGGTCGTTGTACTTGATGGGCCGGGCCGCCTGGGTCTTGGCGAAGATCTCGAAACGGGTGAAGGGATGGTCCTGGCGGCGCATATTGGCCCGGAGGTAGGGGTTGTGCATCTCGTCAGGATGCAAGCGCCGCCCCTTTTGGGTCAGGCCCAACCTCTCGCTGTCGGTCAGCCCCAACCCGGGCAGGCCGATCAGGGCGTCCTTTTCGTCCGGATGGAGGGCAAGGCGGTACTCTCCGGTACGGGATTCGTCCACGAACTCCAGGGTGATGTCGCTGCCGAGCCCGTCGATCTTCCGATACCGCCACCTTTCGAAGGGATGGACGGTGGTGGTTCCCCCGCCTTCGTACGACTCGCGGACGTATTGGCCGCCGCCGCCGAAGTCCTCGATCTCATCCGGAGGCCCGTGGATGATGTAGATTCGGCCGCGGTCCGATCTCCAACCCGATTTTCCGCTGTGAAACCGCTCGTTGGCGTACGCGATACGCCGGTAGTGCTCCTCCTTGAATTCGTTGAGGGGGGTTCTGAGATCCGGGTCCCGCCGATACCAGAACTGCTCTATGAACTGCTCCTTCTCGGCCTCGTTGGTCAGTCTTTCGAAGACGGATCTCTCGTCTTCCGTGATGATGTAGAGCACGTCCTCGTCGAGCCATTTCCGGAAGTGGTCCTGTGATTCTTCGGCCTGCACCCGCCCGCCATCCTTCCGGTCGTTCTTCTCCTTGGCCGCCGAAGCAAGAGGCGGCAGGGAAAGCAGGGCAAATGCGGCCAGGGGCAACAGGAAGGGGGACTGGAGAATGCGCATGGTTGCCAATTATTCTACGGGGCGCCCGGTCTGGGTTCAACGCGACAGCGGTGGTGGCCGCGTGGCCCGGTGGATTGTCAACTATGAAATATGCGGAACAGCATGGGCTGCCAGACGATTACATTGCCTGGTTGCGGACGATCCCCTGCATGCGCGATCCAAATCCGCATCGACGCGCTTTGGATGCTCTCGACAAATACGAGGAATCGAAGAACTCTCGGTAGCCGCCGCCATAGGAACTCTCCCACCGGCCATGAGCCGGCGAGATCCTGGAAGAAACAGGGGCGTGTAGGAGCGGGGGTTTTCCTACCCCCGCTCCCGCATCCTGCAGTCCCTGGCCATGGATTCCGTTTCGTATGAAAGAGAACGCCTGAAAGATGCCTCCTGACACTCCTGCGTGTTTCTAAGAAGTCCCCCACCGCCGGGCCGCCAGCATGATCCGGCCAGAAACTGGGCGGCGATGGTGTCGGCAGCGGCGCCTGTCCGCGTTGCGGTCTGACGAACGACCCGGTCCCGACCGGACCGGGTGCCGGGGAACGATGCGACGCCGGAGGGCACCCGCAGTGCCCCTACGGTCATCGAG
>JAJDTT010000270.1 GCA_022827025.1 Acidobacteriota bacterium | reverse complement strand
TCGGCGATGACCTCGCGGCTGACCAGCGATGATTTCATGCCCTCGGTCCCCATGGCGATCCCGTCGGTCACCGAGATGCTGTTGAACTCCAGGGGAGTTCCGCCGGCGGCCCGAACCCCTTCCTTGACCTTTTCCGCCAGTCTGCGGTGGTTGAAGTTGCAGGGCGTGACCTCGATCCAGCAGTGCGCGACCCCGACGAGGGGTTTGGCCAGGTCCTGGTCGGTGAAGCCGATGGCCTTGAAGAAGGATCGCGCTCCCGCCCGGTCGGGTCCGTCCAGCAGAGTTCGGCTCTGGTGTCTCATATCGAATGGCATAGTTCATCGATTATACTCGGATGCTCATGTTTTGCCCGGTTCACGGGATCAGGCGGCGCCGGTCCCGGCAGGACCGGCCGGGATGACGTTTTCTCGGGTCTGTCAATGAATATCGACAAAATCAGGCATCTGATTCGAGGGAAGGTCTACCTGGACCCGGAGTCGCGCCGGGACGTGGCCACCGATTTCGGCCGGATCCTGGTGAAGACTCCCAAGGCCCTGGTGGCGCCGGCATCGGTCGAGGACGTGGCCACCGTCCTGGCGGCGGCTTCCCGGGAGGGCTGGCCGGTCTCGACCCGGGGAGCTTCCCATTCCCAGAGTGGCCAATCCCTCTCCCAGGACGGAATCCTCCTGGACCTGAGCCCGTTGAACGGGATCGGCGCGCCGGAAGGGGGGACGGTGAAGGTCCAGGCCGGTGTCCTGTGGCGCGACCTGGTGGCCTTCACCTCCGAGAGGGGGCTTCTTCCCCCGGTCCTCACCAACAATCTCAACGTGACCGTGGGGGGAACGCTCTCCATGGCCGGCATCGGCGTGTCTTCCCACCGCCATGGCACCCAGGCCCACCAAGTGTTGGAACTGGAGGTCGTCACGGGGGAGGGCCACCGGGTGCGTTGCTCTCCGGAGGAGAACTCCGAGCTCTTCTTCTGCACCCTGTGTGGACTGGGCCAATTCTCGGTCATCGTGAGCGCCCGGCTCCGGCTCCGCCGCGTCGCTCCCCGGGTGCGGACATTCTATCTCCTCTACGATGATCTGGGCGCTCTGATGGCGGACCAGAGGCAACTCCTTTCCCGGGAGCGCTTCGACTACATCGAGTCCTGGGCCTCTCCATGTGTGCAGGGGTTGCGGCGCATGGGAGGCGTCCGCGTTCCCTTCGCCGAGTGGTTCTTCCCCATGCACCTGACGGTGGAGTTCGGCGACGAGGAGCCTCGGGAGGCAGATCTGCTCAATGGCCTCAGCTTCTATCGAAAGCTGCAGGTGGAGGATTCCGGCGTGTTGGAGTTCGCCCACCGGCTGGATCCGGTCTTCGAACTCTGGAAACAGAGCGGGGCGTGGGGCATGTCCCACCCCTGGATGGAGACGGTTCTGCCCTGGGATCAGGCCCCGGCCTATATCGGCGGCGTGCTGGCCAACTTTCCCCCGCAGCTCCTGGCCGGCGGCCACGTCCTGATCTGGCCCTGCCGCTTCCAGGGAGACGCGCTCCCCCTGTTCAGGCACCCGCCCGGCGAGTTCATCCTGGGTTTCGGCATCCTGCCCGCGGTGCCCCGGCAGATGCTCCCCCTGGCCCGTCAGCTACTGAAGACGGCCAGCGATCTCTCCATGCGGGTCGGAGGAAAGCGCTACCTTTCGGGGTGGGTGGAGTTCACTCCGGAACAGTGGAAGAGTCACTTCGGAGAGACCTGGGAAGACCTGCTGCGATGGAAGCGGTTTTACGATCCGGCGGGAATAATGAACCCCGGCTTCATCCCTTACCCGGACCGATCGGAAAGTTCGGATTGAAGCAATTCGTGAAGTGAAACAACTTCTTGAATAGAGTTATTGAAAACTAGGAGCCTGCGCGGCAGAAATTAATCTACTGCGAAAGCGTATAATCGGTCCATATTTCCCCGATTTCTCGGCGAATAGAACAACTATGCACCTCAAAATCGGGAAAATCTGGCCTCGATTCTCCACTTTCTCGCTACGATCATTTCTACCGCGCAGACTCCTAGTCTTTCAGAAGCCGCTTCAGTATTTTCCCGATCGCGCTCTTGGGCAGCTCGTCCCGGAATTCCACGTGCCTGGGGATCTTGAATCGAGCCAGCTTCCCATGGCAGAAGCGGATCACGTCCCGTCGGGTCAATTCGTGGCCTTCCTTGAGCACGATGAAGGCCTTGGGGACCTCGCCCCGAACCTTGCTGGGGACACCCACCACGGCAGCATCCTGGACGCCGGGGTGCTGGTAGAGGACCTCCTCCACTTCGCGGGAATAGATGTTCATTCCGGCGCTCAGGATCAGATCCTTCTTCCGGTCGACGATGGTGAAGTACCCGTCCTCGTCCATCACCGCCATGTCGCCGGTCTTGAGCCAGCCGTCCTGCAGCACGTTCGCGGTCTCTTCCCGTTTGTTCCAGTAGCCTTGCATCACCTGCGGTCCGGAGACCGAAAGCTCGCCGACTTCGCCTTGGGGCAGGATCTCCCCGGTGTCGCCGTCCACAATCCGGGCGTCGGTGTCGGCGACCGGCACTCCGATGGTTCCGTTCTTGCGGTTGCCGAAGATGGGGTTCACGCTCACGAGCGGTGAAGCCTCCGAGAGGCCGTAGCCCTCTACCAGCTTTCCACCGCTCATCTCCTCGAAGCGGGCCTGCACGTCGGATGGCAGGCCCGCTCCTCCACTGACGCAGAGGCGGATGGAGGAGAGGTCCGAACTCGTGATGCCGGTGTAGTTGTTGATGGCGTTGTACATGGCGGGGACGCCGCAGAAGATGGTGGGCCGGTGCTTGCGGATCCGCTTGACCACGTCGGCCAGGTCGACCCGGGGAAGGAGAATCATGGTGCACCGGCAGAGCACGGCCAGATGAAGACCGGTGGTCAGGCCGTAGCTGTGGAAGAACGGGAGGGCGCAGAGAAAAACCTCCTTCTTCACCTGGAGGTCCGAGAGCCACGACTTGGTCTGGTGGACGTTGCAGACCAGGTTGCGGTGGGTCAGGGTCGCTCCCTTGGAGAGGCCGGTGGTGCCTCCGGTGTAGAGCAGGATGGCCGTGTCCTCCGGCGAGACCTCCGCGGCCTCCCGGGACGGGACCTTGCGCTTCATCAGCTCCCGGTATTCATACAGTCCGGGCGCCTTCGGCGGCGGCTCGGACGACCGGTTCTTGAGTCCGTACAGGATTCCCAGGATGGCGGGCAGAAACTCCTGGATTCCCGCGGAGATGATCCTTTTCACCGGCGTCTTGTCGCGGACGGCAAGCAGACGTCCCAGGAGCTTGTCCAGCACCACCACCGTTTCGGCCCCCGAGTCGCTGAGCTGATACTGCAGCTCCCGCTCCACGTAGAGGGGGTTGGTGGGCACCAGGACGGCGCCCAGTTTCAGAACCGCGAAATGGGCGATGGGGTACAGAGGCATGTTGGGCAGAATCAGGGCCACCCGATCCCCCTTTTTCACCCCCAGGGAGGCCAGGACCGAGGCAAATCGGTCCACTTTTTCCCCCAACTCGCCGAACCGCGTCCGGCCGCCGAAAAAACGAGTCGCAGTGCCGCGGGGATGCTCCTCGACGGCTTGCCGAAACATGGAGTAGAGGTCGATATCCGGATAGTCGATGGATGTGGGGACAGCCTCGTCGTAGTGTCGCAACCAGATCTTTTCCACGGTGTTCTCCACGGTAAGCTGAAGGTGAATCGACCAGACTATAGCAGTTCCGGCGACTTTCCCGAAACTCCCTTTGCCATCGGGAAAAATGGCGAGAAGAGTCATCCCGCACGGTACGGTGCAGCCATTTCCCGACCTGGAAGGCGGCGCTCCCATCGATATACTGGGAAACGTGGAGACGGATGCGCATGAGTGAGCCGCCCTATGACGCGCTGCTGGTGATTTCCTTCGGAGGGCCCGAAGGCATGGACGAAGTGGAGCCCTTTCTCAGAAACGTGCTGCGGGGCAAGCGCGTGCCGGAAGACAGGATCCGGGAAGTGGCCCATCACTACCGGATCTTCGACGGCGTGAGCCCCATCAACCGCCAGAACCGGGAGCTGATCGAAGCCGTGCGCCGGGAACTGCGGGAGAAGGGGCCCGATCTGCCCCTCTATTGGGGGAATCGAAACTGGCATCCCTTGCTTCCGCAGACTCTCAGAGAGATGGCCGCCGACGGCATCAGGAAGGCTCTGGGCTTCGTGACCTCGGCCTACAGTTCCTACTCGGGATGCCGCCAGTACCTGGAGGACATCCGGCGCGCCCAGAAGGAGACGGGGGCTCCGCCGCCGGAGATCCACAAACTCCGGGTCTTCTACGATCATCCGGGCTTCATCGAATCCAACCGGGATCCTATTCGCGCCGCCTTGAGGCAGATTCCCGGGGACCGGAGATCCCGGGCGCAACTGCTGTTCACCGCGCACAGCATTCCGCTGGCCATGGCCCGGGGCTGCGACTACGTGGACCAGTTGCGGGAGACCTGCCGGCTGGTGGCGGAACAGGTTCCCCATTCCGCATGGAGCCTGGCCTATCAGAGCCGGAGCGGGCCGCCACACCAGCCCTGGTTGGAGCCGGATGCCGCCGACCACCTCCGGCGAATCGCGAGCCGGGGCGTCCGGGACGTCGTGGTGTCTCCCATCGGCTTCATCTCCGACCACATGGAGGTGGTCTTCGACCTGGACGTGGAGCTGGCCGAACAGGCCCGCTCACTGGGCCTGAACCTGGTGCGGGCCGCGACTGCGGGGACCCATCCCGCTTTCGTGAGCATGGTCGGAGAACTGGTCCGGGAACGGACGGAAGGAGTCCGGCGCCGGTATTTGGGTGACCGTGAACCGGTGCCCGATACCTGTCCGGAGGGTTGCTGTCCCTACTCGAGTCCGGCGCCGGCACGCTCTTGACCGGACGTTGCCACTGCCACGGGAAACGCTTCCGATCCTCGAATTTCCTGCCGCGCCGTTTGTGCTACCATCGCCGCATCATGATCAAGAAGCTGCTTCTGGCCAGTCCCCGGGGATTTTGTGCAGGCGTGGTTCGGGCCATTGACGTTGTCAAGATAGCTCTGGAGGTTTGCCCACCGCCGATCTACGTGAGAAAGCAGATCATTCACAATGCTTACGTGGTGGAAGAGCTCCGCCGGGAAGGCGCCCGCTTCGTCGATTCGCTGGACCAGGTGCCCTCGGGAAAGACGGTCATCTTCAGCGCCCACGGCGTGTCTCCCCAGGTCTGGGCCGATGCCCGATCCCGGTCCCTCAAC
>JAJDTT010000276.1 GCA_022827025.1 Acidobacteriota bacterium | reverse complement strand
TCCCAGTCGGCGCCGGGGACGACGCCGCTCCTCGGCGCGTGAAATACGCCGCTCCCCTCACTCGACGATGGTGCCGATGACCACTTCTTCGGTGACGTTGTGGGGGCTGATGACCTCTCCTCCGCAGAGATAGAGCATCTTGCCCACCAGGCTCAGTTCCGCCGCCAGCCGGTAGACGCCCTTGGAGAGGTCGATGCCGGTGGCCTCCCGGATCTGCTGCTCCCGCTCCGGGTGGACCGGGAACGGAATGATCTTGGAGGGCAGCGTCCGGTAGGTCTTCTCCACGGTGTCGAAGACCAGGACATCGAAGTTGGGGGACCGCACCTCGGGGATCCGGTCCTTGTAGCGGTACGGATGGTCCACCGGATAGTCCTTGATGCCGCCGGCCATGATGATGAACCGGTCCCGGTAGGCGACCGCTTCCATGCCGTGCACCGGAAAGGGCAGATCCGGCAGTCTCCGCCAGCGCAGGGTCTTGAGGTTGAGGACGTACCCGTCTCCGCAATGGCGCAGGTGGCCCTCGAACCGTCCGTTCCTGGATTCGGCGTAGTTGACGTAGTCCCCGCCGAAGACGTAGATGTCGTCACCGATGGCGGTCGTGGCGGGTGACTCGCGGGCCATGCCCGGAAGCGGCGGCAGGTCCCGCCATCCCGCTTCGGGATCGGCCGTGTCGAAGGCTTCCACCGAGTTCACGTAGGCTCCGGGATGATCGCCCATGAAGGGCCGGGCGCCGAAGGTCGCCTGTCCCCCGATCACCACGATGGTGGTGCCGCTGACGGCGGCGCCCGGCAGGAACCGGCCCACCCGGAGCGACGGAAGTTCCTCCCACTGCTTCCGGTCACCGGCCCCGGAAAGACGGAACATTCGATTGCTGGTGTTGTCGTTCTGCTCCTCGGGCCAGATCACCCATCCGGTGAAGACGTAGAAGTCGTCCCCCACGGCCGCGCCCTGGGGCCACTTGATGCCCACCGGCAACTCGGGCAACAAACCGTATTTCCGGGTCCGGGTGTCCAGGATCCAACCCGAAACGTGCCTTCCCCGGTCCCGGATCTGCCATCCCTTGCCCGTGGAGCGCTGGCTCGACGGTTCCCAGCCCGGAAAGCCGGGCGCCCCGGCAGCCAGGATCTGCTCGCCGATGGTCACTTGGGCCTGTCCCTTGGTGGGCCAGGGCATGGGCGGGCCCATCTCCCAGGTGATGTCAAGGATCTCCGGCACCTCTTCGGCGCCTTGACCGCAGCCGGGACAGAGCGTCAGCAGCAGCAGAGGCAGGATCAGGACCGTTCGGTGTCCAAGGTCGGCTCCCGTCAGCCGTTCGCGGTGGGTCATGGCGCTCATTCCTCGATGATGGTTCCCACCAGAACCTCGTCGGTGACGTTGGCCGGGCTGATCACTTCGCCTCCCGCCAGGTAAAGCTTGCCCCGCACCAGGCTCAGCTCGGCCGCCAGCCGGTAGACTCCCCGGGAGAAATCGATCCAGTCCACATCCAGAGCCTTGTGCCTCATTTCCGGAGGAGGCCGGAAAGGGGGGATATTCGTCGGCATGATCCGGTAGGCCTCTTCCTCGGCGTCGAAGACCAGCACCTCGAAGTTGGGAGCGGGACGGTCGGGGATCCGGTCGGCGTACCGGTAGGGATGGTCGACGGGATAGTCTCTCATTCCCCCGACGATGATGACGTAGCGGTCCTGGTGCACCGCCGCTTCCCAGCCGCCGGCCGGAAAAGGCAGGTCGGGAAGCCGCCTCCAGCGCAGGGAGGGGAGGTCCAGCACGTAGGCGTCGCCGCCATGCCGGCGATGCGGGTGGAGATCGTCTCCCGCCTCGGCATAGTTGACGTAGAAGCCTCCGAACACGTACACCTTCTCGCCGATGGCGACGGCGGCCATGGACTCGCGGCCAAAGCCGGGAATGGGGGGGATTTCCCGCCAGCCGCGGTCCGGATCGGCCGTGTCGAAGATCTCCACCGAGTTGATGTAGACCCCCGGATGATCCCCCGTGTAGGGGGACGCGCCGAAGGAGGCCTGGCCTCCCAGGACCACGATGGAGGTTCCGGACGAGACCGCCGCCGCCAGGAAGCGTCCGATGATCAGCGGCGGCATTTCCCTCCACCGCCACTCTCCGGTCCGCAGGGACAGCCGAAACATGCGATTGGTCGTGATGTCGACCCGGTCTTCGGGCCAGCGAACCGTTCCGGTCAGGAGGTAGAAATCGTCGCCCACCGCGACCCCCTGAGGCCAGCTCAGCCCGACGGGAGCTTCCGGCAGAATGTGATACCGGTTGGCGCGGGTGTCGAAGATCCAGACGCTGTTCTGCTTGCCCCGGTCCCGTGAGTTCTTCCTGGGGTCCCATCCCGGATAGCCTGGCGCCCCGGCCGCCACGATCCGGTTGCCCAGCACGGCCTGAGCCTGTCCCTTGGTGGGCCAGGGCAGCGGTTTCCCCGCTTTCCAGGTGATGTCGCGGATCCCGGTTCCGGCGGCTTGAACCGGAAGCCACAGGAACAGCAGCGCGGCAGCGAGACTCCGGGATCCGCCCTGGGGAGAAAGAGCGTTTTGCAACCGTCGTTGCGCCCGACCAACCATAACCGGATCCACTCCTTCGGATGTCCTGAATCGTTTCAAAAACAAGCGGGAGGCCGATTGTAGCAGCCGGAATGGAAAGAGAGAAACGGGTCGGGACGCTCCTTGCGGGCTCCCTCTTCGACTTCCCGACTGATCACGTGGTTCGCAATCCTGAAGGTTCGCTGTGTTATAATTCCGCTTATTCCGATAACAGGACAGGGCACTATGCGATTCCTTTTTTCATTCCTCAAGACCTTTTGTGTCGCCTTTCTGCTGGTGTCGATCGCTCCCGCTCCCGTATGGGCTTCCAAGGACCGGAAGGCCAAAGAGCAACGGAAGCTGGAAAAGGAGGCCAAGAAGCGCGACCAGCGCCAGCGCGTGGAGGAGCAGCAGGACTACTTCAAGAAATGGCTGACCGAGGATGTCGTCTACATCATCACGGATGAAGAGAAGAAGGTCTTCAACAACCTGAGCGCCGACGCCGAACGGGACGCCTTCATCGAGCAGTTCTGGCGCCGCCGGGACCCGGATCCGAGAACCGCCCTCAATGAATTCAAGGAGGAGCACTACCGCCGGATCGCCTACGCCAACGACCACTTCTACTCGGGCGTCGAAGGCTGGTATTCGGATCGTGGCCGCATCTACATCACCTACGGACCCCCCAGCCAGAAGGAGAGCCACCACGGCGGCCTCTACCAGCGGAGAGTCCTGGAGGAGGGAGGCGGCTGGACCAACGTCTATGCCTTCGAGCGCTGGTTCTACAACTACATTCCGGGGGTGGGCAGCGGAATCGAGATCGAGTTCGTCGACGCCAGCAAGACCGGCGAGTACAAGATCGCGCTGAGGCCGTCCGAGAAGGACGCTCTGTGGCAGGTGGGGTCCAGCCCGACCGTCGAGGAGATGTTCGGTGGCGTCACCCGGGACGGAACGATGCTGGCGGATCTGGCCATGCGCAACATCGGGCTCAACGACGGAACGTTCATGCGGGGAGCCCAGCCGTTCGACCGGGTGCGCAACTATTTCCTGCTGAACAAGCCTCCCAAGGTGGAGTTCGAGCATCTCCGGGGCGACGTGGAAACGCGGCTGCTGTACGACCCCATTCCCCTGGAGATGACCATCGGGAACTACCGGGTGGGTGAGGACGCTTTTCTGGTCCCCCTCACCATCCGGGTGCCGGCCCGGGAACTCACTTACGACGCCGATCTTCAAAATGTGAGCCGGGCGACCATCCAGCTCTACGGCAAGGCCCAGAGCCTCACGGGCAGGGTGGTCTACGAGTTCGAGGATCTGATCGCCGCCGACACCTCCAAGGCGAAGGACTTGAAGGCGGGCACCAACTTCCTGTACCAGAAGCAGCTTCCTCTCAGGCCCGGCCGGTACAAGCTGACCGTGATCGTGCAGGAAGAATCGAGCAAGCGGGTCGCCATCGAAGTGGCGTCGGTCCAGTTGTCCAAGAACCAGCTGGGAACCCTCACCAGCAGCACCCTCGTGGTGGCCGACGGATTCGCCTCCTCCTCTCCGGAGCAGACCCTTTCCGACCCGTTCGTCACCCCCAGCGGGATCAAGGTCTATCCCAACGTCACTCAGGAGTTCCCGCCCGGGGCCTTCCTCAGCCTTTACACGGAAGCCTACGAAGTGGCTCTGGATCAGGCCACGCGCCAGCCGGCACTGGACGCCGAGTTCGTGATCATGAAGGGGCGCGAACAGATCCGGGCCGAGGAACCCAGACTGCTGCAGATGGAAGACCGGGTCGTCTTGATGCATACCATTCCCCTGGAGGGGGTGGACCCGGGACGCTACCAGGTCATGCTTCAGCTCCGGGACCGGATCAGCGGCCAGCAGGCCTCCAAGCGCGCCAACTTCGAGATCCGGGGCGATTGAGAGATCCGGTTTGTCCCACAACTCTCTCATCCGTGCCGGGCTCCGGCCGGTGTCCCCGAGTACGACCGAGGGTCCCCTTAAGCGCCGGTTGAAACTCTTCTTGTTCGTTCTCGCCCTGGCGCACCCGTTGGGCCCGTACGCCGGGGCCGCGTCCGATCCCGCACCCTCTTTTCGGGACGTGAGCGGTGAGGCGGGCCTCTCCTTCATCCACAGCAGCGGCGCCTCTCCGGAAAAGTACCTGGTGGAGACCATGGGTTCCGGGGGAGGCTTCCTGGACTACGATGGCGACGGCTGGATGGACGTCTACCTGGTCAACAGCGGGGCCACACCCTCGTCTCCTTCGGCGCCTCCGGGAAAGAACCGGCTCTTTCGCAACAATGGGGACGGCAGCTTCAGCGACGTGACGGACCAGGCCGGGGTCGGCGATCCCTCCTATGGCATGGGCTGCGTCTTCGCCGACTACGACAACGACGGGGACATCGACCTCTACGTCACCAACCTGGGACCCAACGTGCTCTATCGCAACAACGGCGACGGCACCTTTACGGACGTCTCGGCGGCCGCCGGAGTGGCCGATCCTCTCTGGAGCACCAGCGCCGCCTTCGGCGACTACGACCAGGACGGATGGCTGGATCTTTACGTCGGCAACTATCTGAAGTTCACCTTCGCCACTCACCGCCGATGCTATTCGGGAGAGCTCCTCATCTACTGTTTCCCCCACAGCTACGACGGAGTGCCCAATACGCTCTACCGCAACCGGGGGGACGGCACCTTCGAGAAAGCGAACGAGAAGGCCGGCGTGACCGAGGAGGCTCAGTACTCCAAGAGTCTGGGGGTGCTCTGGCTGGACCTGGAGGGGGACGGCGATCTGGATCTCTACGTGGCCAACGACACGACGGCGAACTACGTCTTCCGAAATGGAGGCAACGGCGTCTTCGAGGACGTCTCGCTGCTTTCCGGAGGCGCCTTCAACGGGATGGGCATGGCGCAGTCGGGGATGGGCGTGGACGCCGGGGACCTGGCCGGGAACGGACTCTACAGCATCTTCGTGACCAACTTCTCGCTCCAGACCAACGACCTGTACTGGAACGCCGGCCAGGGGGTCCTCACGGACCACACGCTCCAGGCCGGACTCTCCCAGGACAGCTTCCTGCCGCTGGGATTCGGCGCCAACTTCCTGGATTACGACAACGACGGCCTGCTCGACCTTTTCGTGGCCAACGGGCACGTGTTCGACAACATCAACACCATCAATCCCAGCCTGGAGTATGCCCAGCCCAACCAGCTCTTTCGAAACCGGGGCGAGGGCCGTTTCGATGCCGTTTCGGCCCGGTCCGGGCCCTATTTCTCCCGCAAGAACGTGTCTCGAGGTTCGGCCGTGGCGGACTACAACAACGACGGCCGTCTGGACCTGCTGGTGACCAACAACAACCAGAAGGCGGACCTGCTGGAGAACCGGTCGGCGGGGAAGCACCACTGGCTGCAACTGCGGCTCGAGGGGACTCACTGCAATCGGGACGGCGTGGGCGCCAAGGTGCGCCTCCAGGCGGGAGGCCGCCGGCTCAGCCAGGAAGTCCGGGCCGGAAGCAGCTACCTGAGCCAGAGCGATCTGCGGGTCCACTTCGGACTGGGCGCCGCAACCAGGATCGATTCCATCGAAGTCCTCTGGCCCTGCGGCGGGAGGCAGAAGGTGCCGACTCCGTCCGGCGTTGACCGCATCCTTCGGGTCAAGGAGCACGAATAGCGTGAGTCTGATCCTCCCGGCGGCCTGGGGGGTGTTTTTTCTCCTCCAGGGGATTGCCACTCAGCCAGATCCGTTGCTGGAGCGCGCCCTCCGAAAGATCGCCGTCAGCGAAGATTACGTGGGGGCTCTGGCCGATCTGGAGGCGTCGCTACGGGGCCCCAATCCCAGTCCTCAAGCCCACTACCAGGCCGGCGTCTGCCACACCATCCTGCGGAACTACTCCAAGGCGCTCGACAGTTTCCGCAAGGCCAGAGAGCTGGGAGTGCACGGGTCGGAATTGGAGCTGGGTTTCGGCATTGCATACATTCACCTCGGTCAGGACGCCGAGGCGCGCGCCCACCTGGAACGGACTCTCTCCCTGCAACCCGGCGATCCGAACGCTCTCTTTCATTTGGGGCGCCTGGATCTCAAGACGGGAAACGCGGGCCGCGCCGCGGAACGATTCCGCCAGGTGCTGGCAGCTCAGCCGAACCATCAGGGGGCCCTCTTCAGCCTCGGCTCGTCCCTGATTCGCCAAGGGAAGGAACGGGAAGGGAAGCAGGTTCTGGAACATCATCGGCGGATCGGCCATCTTCAAGGCCGCCTCAAATCGCTGAGTCTCATGGCCGATTCTCCCAAGGCCTCTTCCGAGGTCTTCGCCGACCTGGGCGATGTCTTCCTGGAGCTGGGCCGGAAGGAGGACGCCCTCAAGGCCTACGAGAGAGCGGAGGAGATCACGCCGGGAACGCCCCTGACCGGTCTCGGCCGGGGATCGCTGGCCTACGGACAAGGAGACTGGACGGAGGCCAGGACCCAACTCCTGAGATACCTGGAGAAAGTGGGCGGCGACTGCCAGGGGTATCTCTTGCTGGGCCTCATGGAAAAGCAGGAGAAGAAGTACGGCCTGGCCCGCCAGCACCTGAATCGCGGCCTCGAGCTCTGTCCCGGCCGCCTGCTGATTCTGGCCAGCCTGGCCGAGCTGGAGCTCCAGCGGGGAAACGTCGCCGGTGCCGAGGAATTCTCGCAGAAGATGATCCGGATCGATGCCGATTTCGCGGCCGGCCCCTTCTTTCTGGCCTTCTGCCGCATCTACCAGCAGCGCCTGGAGGAGGCCGAGGAGCTGGGCCGGCGGACCCTGGAGCTCGACGACAGGAATCCCAATCACCACCTCCTCATGAAGGCGGTCTACCAGGCCCGGGGGAATGCCGAGAAAGCCCTGCACCACGAAGACCGGGCCAACCAACTCCGTGGCGGCTCTGGTCCGTGAGGCGCATCAGGTTTTCATATCAGTTGACATTGTGCATTACAATTGCATAATGTCGACTTCAAGAAGGTCATCTCCCGAATTTCCGTCTCTGTGGATCCGGAACCAGGATGCAGAACTACATCGAGCGTTCCCTGGAACCCGTGCTCAGGAGGGCCGTCTCCCAGTTTCCCGCCGTCGTTCTGACCGGACCGCGCCAATCCGGGAAGACAACGATCCTTCAAAGGCTCTTTGGCAGGCGCTGCCGTTATGTCTCCCTGGAGCCGCCGGACGTTCAGGCGTCCGCGCTGGATGATCCACGCAGTTTTTTGGAAACCTACCCGCCGCCGGCGATTTTCGATGAGGTGCAGTACGTTCCCGGTCTGCTTCCGTACATCAAGGAGAAGATCGACGCGAACAGGCATCGGCGGGGGCAGTACCTGCTCACCGGCTCGCAGAATCTGTTGCTCATGGAGAAGGTGACCGAGTCGTTGGCGGGCCGCGCGGCCATGCTTCGGTTGTTGCCCCTCTCCAGAAGGGAAGCCGAAGGAAGGCCGCGGCTTTCTTTTCCCTGGGAAAATGGCGGGCATCCGTCTTCAATGCCGGCTTACGCATTTGGAGCACTCTGGAAAAACTTTATTCGGGGCGGGTACCCGGAACTCGTGTCCCAGCCCGAAAGGGATGTGTCCCTCTGGCATTCCAGCTATATCCAGACCTATCTCGAGCGGGACGTTCGCACCCTCCGGCAGGTGGGCGACCTGACTCAATATCAGAATTTTCTCCGGGTGCTCGCGGCCAGAAGCGCTCAACTCTTGAATTTGACGGATGTCGCGCGAGACCTGGGCGTCGCCGTCAACACCGTCAAGGCCTGGCTCTCGGTGCTGGAAGCCAGCTACCAGGTCACGGTGCTGCGTCCCTATTTCGCCAACGTCGGGAAGCGCCTCGTCAAGCGCCCCAAAGTGTATTTCACGGACGTGGGAACGCTTTGCCACCTCGTCGGTCTTCGAGACCCTGAACATGCCTCCTCGGGCCCCATGGGGGGCGCCATCATGGAGACGGCGGTGTTGTCCGAGATCGTCCGGACGCTGACTCATCGAGGGGTCGAACCGCGGGTCTATTTCTGGAGGACGATGGCCGGGACGGAGGTCGACTTCGTGATCGAGACCGGTGGGAAGCTGGTGCCGGTGGAGGTGAAGCTGTCCGCCACGCCGCGCCGGGCAATGGCGGGATCCATCAAGACCTTCCGGAAAGACCTGAAGGAGGCGGCGATGCCCGGATATCTTGTTCATCCTGGTGACGTTCGCCTGCCTTTGGGCCCGGAAGCGGCCGCGTGTCCCTTCGCCGGCCTGTAGCCGCTCCGGGAGAATCAGGGTGGGTAAATCACGAAATGAAGAAAGGAGCTTCCGTGCCGGTTAGAATGGCCGGGTTTTCGCAGGCGGACCCATGTCGTTGAGGGCGTTTCTTCAAAATCTTCCCCGCGGTCACGTGGCCACCATCGCCGGAGTGGGCTGGCAATCGGGAACCGAGGCCGCCTCCACCGACGCGGGTTGGCCCATGGGAGTCGTGCGCGACCCGCGGGGAGACCTCCTGGTGGTGGACTACCACGGCCAGCGGATCTGGAGGATCGACGGCCAGGGGATCCTGCACCCGTTCGCCGGCGACGGAGTCCAGGGCTTCGCCGGAGACGGGGGACCCGCCAGGGATGCCCGTTTCGATTCTCCCCATGACCTCTGGCGGGACCGGGAGGGGAACCTCTACCTGAGCGATCTGGGGAACCACCGGATCCGCCGCATCGATGCCGCCACCGGCGTCATCACCACGGTGGCGGGGTGCGGGGTTCGGGGCCGGGAAGGGGATGGAGGCCCGGCGACGGAGGCTCAACTGGACATCTCCTCCGGCGTGGCCAAGGACTCGCGAGGCAATCTCTACATCGCCGACGAACCCTCGTCGACCGTCCGGAAGGTAGACACCCGGGGCATCATTCGCCGTTACGCCGGCATCGGGGTGGGGGGCTACAACGGAGACGGGCTCCCGGCGCTGGAGGCGGCGCTCTATCACTGCGAGCACCTGGCCGTCGATTCCCGCGACAACCTCTACATCTGCGACAACAGCAACGACCGGATCCGCAAGGTGGACCGCCACGGCATTCTGACCACGGTGCTGGGCAACCCCTATCCCGTGGGCGTGGACTGCGGCTCGCTCCGATCCTCCATCGGCGACGGAGGCCCGGCCGCCGACGCCTGCATCATCATGCCCGACGCCATCTTCATCGACGCCCGGGACAACCTGTACGTGGCCGAGAAGTACGGGTTCCGGGTGCGCCGCGTGGACGCGGGCACGGGCCTCGTCCGAACGGTGGCGGGCACCGGGATTCCCGGGTTCGGAGAGGACGGAGGCCTCGGTCCCCGTAGCCGGATCAATTCCTGCGAGTCCGGTCTCTGGGCCGACTCCGACGGCACCACCTTCTGGGGCGATTGCAGCGGGCGCCTGAGAAAGGTGGACGGACGGACCGGAATCGTCTCTACGGTCCTGGGGGGCGGGTCGGTGAAAGACGGCGGCCTGGCCACGAACGCCTTCATCACGGGTCCCAACGGCATCGCGGCGGGGTCCGACGGCACCCTCTATTTCGCCGACCTCTGGGGACAGCGGATCCGGGCCATCGACCTGGAGACCTGGAGGATCCGGACCGTCGCCGGGAACGGCGTGCGTTTCTACGGCGGGGACGGCGGCGCGGCCGTCGACGCCTATCTGGGCAACCCTCACGACGTGGCTCGGGGACCGGACGGCGAGATCTATATCGCCGACACCCGCTACAACCGGATCCGGAGGGTCGATCCTTCCGGACCGATCTCAACGTATGTCGGAACCGGCATGAGTTACGACAGCGGAGATGGCGGGCCCTCCGTCTCCGCTGCGGTGACGGCCCCCCTCTCGGTGGCCGCGTCGCCCCGGGGCGACGTGTACCTCGGAGACTCGGTGGGACGAATTCGCCGGGTCGACCCCGGCACCGGGGTCATCGCCACCGTGGCCGGCACCGGGAGGCCGGGATTCGGCGGGGACGGGGGGCCGGCTCGCGAGGCCTCGATTTCCGGACCGTCGGCTCTGGCCCTGGACCGGGAGGGCAACCTCTATTTCGCCGATACCGGAAACCACGCCGTCCGCCGCGTCGACGTCAACGGACGAATGCGGACCGTGGCCGGGACGGGACGCCGGGGACGGGCTTGCGACGGCGTTCGGGCGGAAGACGCTCCTCTCGATTCTCCACGCGGGGTGGCCGTGGACCGGGAGGGAAATCTCTATATTTCGGACACGGGCAACCACCGGGTGCTGGTCTCGACCCGGGAACGGGGCGTGCGCGTGCTGGCCGGCACCGGTGAAGGGGGCGAATCGGGAGACGGGGGGCCGGCTTCCCGCTGCCGTTTCAACCATCCCACCGGTTTGGCGCTGGTGGAGGGATGCCTGCTGGTGAGCGACCACTACAACAACCGCATTCGGGCCATTAAACTGCAGTGATGTCTGGAATCATGAAACCAATCGGCGTTTTCGAATGTACGGGCATCCCTTGTGGGCGCCCTCCCGCAGCCGGTACACGTGGCGACGAGAGAGGGCACCCACAAGGGGTGCCCCTACTGCTGTTGTCACTGATGCTCGGCGCATGTTCCCCCGGGGATGGCGGTCCGGGAGACACGTCCGCCCCAATTCCCGACGTGGCCACGGGGTCCGCGAGCGCCCTGGGCATGACGGCAATGACGGTCAACGGCAGCGTTCACCCCCATGGCCGTTACACCACGACCTATTTCGAGTACGGCCTTTCGACCGAATACGGGTCGCGCACCGAGGAAACGCCGGTGCCGCCGCGGCTCGAAGCCTACTATCACGAGACCTGGGATCAGGGTCTGGGGGGATGGGCCAGTTGGCTGACGGCCGAGAGCTTCGAGTCGGGAGGTGCCGAGGCCGGCTTCGTCCGCTTCTCGGAGCCGAGCCGGCATGATCGCAACCACGACGATGGGATCGGCACGCTCCATCTGACCAAGTACCTCTGGACCGGATCCCTGGGTGCGGGAGAGGATACGCCCCGCGCCTGGCTGGGCGGAGGAGATCCGGATCTCCGGGGGGCACGCGTGAGCCTCTGGGTCAGGGGCAACGACTGGCAGCCCAACGGCTCCGAAGTCCTGTGGTGGACGCAGAGTCAGAGCAACATCGAGCTGGGGCACCAGCAGGGATGGCGGCGCGCCAATTGGGCCTACACCGGCCATACCATCACCGATCAGTTCCAGGACGGCCGCTGGAACCTGGTCGATTACCGCTTGCTGAACGACGCCGCGCAGTGGACCTATGGAGGGAACAACCCCACGCTCCAGGGCGAGAGCGCCGCCCGCTACGCCTACTGGTCCATCGACCAGGCGCAGGCCCACGTCAATTGCGATTTCTTTCACCTGGTGGCCACCGTGGACATCGACAACCCGCCCACGGGGTCCATGGACTTCGATGACTTTCGGCTCGTCTACCGGAATCATTCCCTGGTCTATCCGTCCAACGGCGCACGATTGGTCCGGTGGCCGGAAGGCGAGGCCGAGGCTCCGGCGCAGCTCACCGACGGATGGCGGCACGGCCCGGGCCGCACCTGGCGTAGCGGGAGCCGGCCGGACCAGCCTCAGGAGTTTGTCTTCGAACTGGACCGCGAGGTCACCGTGAAGACCATCCAGATCCATCAGAACCCGGAGTGGCCCGGCAAGCAGGTGGAGGTTTTGGCGTCCGGGGACGATGATCAGTATGCAATGGTGGCGGCGCTGACCCTGCCGGAAAAATCGAAGCCCGGTCCCAATTTCGCCTTCGCTCTGGAGACGGGCCTCGCCGCCAAGGCCCGCTATCTCAAGTTCCGGCTGCTCTCCGGCTACCGGGAGGAGCATTGGGGACTGGGAGAGATCGAGGTCTTCGGCAGCGGCGCACGAAAGCTCCCGGATGACGGACTCTATAACGTGAACACCGACCTGGAGGATCTGACGCCGGGCGCGACGGTCCACTACCGGCTGGTGGCCTCCGGCGCGGAAGGAACCGTCTACGGCGAGGACCGCACCTTCACCGTTCCCGACAGCCAAACGCCCCGCGCCCGAACCGGGAAAGCTCTCCACGTGGGGTCTCGCGGGGTCAAGGTCCAGGGCCGGCTCAACGCCATGGGACTCCGTTCCCGGTACTACTTCGAATACGGGAACAACCCGGCGTATGGTTCGAAGACGCCCGAGCAGTACGCCGGGCAGCAGGTCAGCCCCCGCACGGTCTTTCAGGAGATCCGGGGCCTGAAACCTGAGACCGGCTACCACTATCGCCTGGTGGTGGCCAACGACGAGGGAATCTCCTACGGCGGCGACCGCAGCCTGCACACAGGGACCGGAGCGCCGTAATCCGCAATGCCGTCCCGGCTCGTACCGGGCGGCACGCCACGGCAGCGGCCATGAATCTGCACCAACTGC
>JAJDTT010000097.1 GCA_022827025.1 Acidobacteriota bacterium | reverse complement strand
ATTTGTGGTCTGCCCTGGCCGTTCCGTCCCGGAAAAACAGACTGTCCCCTTTTTTCGGGCGGTCCCCTTTTTTCGGGCGTGCGTGACTGGTGAGGTCGAGGCATTCCTGACCTCACCGATCCTCTCTGGAATTATCGATTTCCGCACGGGTGCAGTTGCAATGAAGCTTGTCCGCGCGCCCGTTGACAGGGCCGGAAAGGCCGCTATATGCTGGCGCCCTCTCCGAGTGGTCATCAACATTGAGGAGGATCGGAATGATGATGCGGCGGACAAGCATATTCTTGTTGATGGTGGGGTTGGGATTCAGCCAGGCCTGTCAGGCTTCGAGCCATAAGGATCAAGGGACCCGGTATCTGCGTTTCAGCGTGGACGGCCAGGAAGCCTACGGCATCCTGGAGGGGGATCAGGTCCGGCAACTGAGCGGGGACCTCTACGGCGAGTGGGAAAAGACCGAAACCACCCATGCCCTCTCGGACGTCACCATCCTGGTGCCCAGCAAGAACCCGACCAAGGTTCTGGCCCTGGCCGGGAACTACAAGTCCCATATCGGGGATTCGGAGCCGAACCCCTATCCGGAGCCCTTCATCAAGCTTCCCTCCTCATTGATTCCCCAAGGAGGAGATATCGTCCAACCCGCCGACACGGATCCGGTGCACTACGAAGCCGAAGTCGTCATCGTCATCGGCAAGCGGGCCCGGAACGTGTCGCTTGAGCAGGCCATGGACTATGTCCTGGGCATCACCTGCGGCAATGACATCAGCGCCCGGACCTGGCAGAGAAACGACGTTCAGTGGTGGCGCGCCAAGGCCGCCGACACGTTCAGCCCCACCGGGCCCTACATCCTTTCGGGGGTGGATTTCAGCGACTTGAACATGGTGCTGAAGGTCAACGGGGAAGTTCGCCAGGAAGCCAAGATCTCCGACATGATCCACGGCATCGCCGAGTCGGTCAGCTTCATCAGCAAGTACGTGACCCTGGAACCGGGAGACCTGATCTTCACCGGGACCCCGGGGACCACCAAGGGCATGCAGCCGGGAGACGAGGTGACCGTGGAGATCGACGGGGTCGGGGTCCTGAAAAACAAGGTCGTCGCCGCCAGCTCCTGACGTCCGGCGAAGACGGGTAAACGGCGTCCCGTACCGGCCTCTCCCGCGGGACGCCGCAACCGCTTTCAGCTCTCGGAGTTGTAGAGCACGGATGCGGTGAAGCTCAGCAGGTCTCCCTGGTCACGGGACACCTTGCGGAGGCGGTCGTAGTCTCCGGAAATCTGGCAGAGTTGCGGGACGGACGAGCACTTCAGCTCGTGGGCCGGAAAATCCTTCAGATACTCGACTGAAACCTCGATGGCCTCGTCGTAGCGTTCGATCCTCTCCAGGAGACTCACCAGCGCCTGGGCGGCGGCGGTTCCATCCGGGTCCGAGTCGGACCCGCCCAGTTTCTTCCGGAAATGCGCCACGCCTTCTGAAACCTCCTGCCCGAGCAGTGCCTTCAGGTAATGGGAGTGGTCCGTGTAGAGGTCCTCGAAAGGCGGCTCTCCCGGGTACTGGAACATCTCGGAAAGACAGCGGCCGTAGTCGGTGAGCTCCAGCGCCAGACTCAGAGAGGCCCGGTCTTCCAGCCGGGGACTCAGTTGAACCACGGAACTGACGTGGGACGTATCGATGTAGTAGGTGTTCCCCTCGAAGAGCCAGTCCCGGCCGGCGATCAGCTCGCTGATGCTCCCGGTGGACGGAGCCGTCCCCTCCCGGCGCCGAACGCTGCTCTTCAAGTTGCCCAGCAGTTCCGAATGGAGCGTCCGCACCAGAAGCCGTCCCGACTTCTCCTGCCCATCCGCACTCGGGAATTGGGAGAATGAGGTGATGGCCCGGCAGATTCCGTATCGGGCCAGGACCATCTCGAATCCCTTGCTGGGATTCGCCCCCTCGTAGAAGGCGATCTCGATGACGGCGTCCTCGCCCTCGTCTGCGGGGATGGCATCGATCGCCTTGGCAATAGAGCCGTTCTCGCCGATGGCCCGGAAGTACGGCCACGACGCGATGATGTCCCCGTCGGCCAGAAAGTGGCTGCCCACCTCGCGGGCGGCGGCGATGGTGGCTTGCTCGTACTCTCCCTGGGTTTCAGGATCCAGACCCGCAACCGGATCGTTCAGGATCAGCGGAAGGCCCAACTGGTGGCGCTTCTGCATGAGCCTGGCCTCGAAGAGCAGCGGATATTTCTTCTCCGCCTTGAGGTTCGAGATCAGGGACTCGAACGCCGCGTCCGATCCGTCGGAACGGGCCGTTTCCAGAATCTCTCCGAAGGGGTCCCGAACCGGATTCACGGTCGCGGTCAGGCCCTTCAGGAATCCGCGACGGTCGTTTGCCATGGGCCACACTATAGCACTTCCGGCCCCGGCGGAGAGTCACTTCCAGCCCCGGCGGAGAGTCCGCGGTCCGTTGCCCAAGCGCTTGGAATCGTGGCGGCTCAATTGACACTCTCAGGTTCAGCGCGTATACGGGTGCGACCGATCAACCCGTGGCGGAAAATCAGCAGAAAATCACGTCTGAACTACGGGGGTGGAGCCGGGACTTCAAGCTGCTGGCGCTGGCCTCCGGACTCTTGAGCGCCGGGTTCGCGGTCTACATGACCACCTTCAACAATTTCATCGTCGAAGAGATCGGGATCCAGCCCCATCAATTCGGCGTCCTGGAGTCGATCCGGGAAATCCCCGGGTTCCTGACGGTGGTGTTGATCGCCATCTCCATCCGGTTCCCTGCGGCTCGTCTGGCGGGGTTTCTGCTCATCTTGACGGGCGTTGGCGTCGGCGCCTACTTCGGCGTCCACTCCGTCGGCAGCCTGATCCTGACCTCTCTGGTATGGAGCGTGGGCTTTCACGGCTGGCTTCCGCAGCGGGAGACCCTGGCCCTGACCCTGTCGGACGCCCATAAGGGGAGGCGCCTGGGGCAACTCCGAAGCATCGACGAGTCGGGCTTTCTGCTGGCCATGGTCCTGACCTTCGGGTTCATCGGATTCGTGGGTTTCCGCTGGATCTTCCTGGGGGCCGGCCTGGCGGTGGTCCTGGGAGGATTCGCGATCTTTCCGGTCCGTGTCCCTGCGGCCGTCACATCCGAGGACCGGTTCGTCCTCCGCCGCGAGTACCTCGTCTATTACCTCCTCACCTTTTTCCAAGGCTGCCGGCGCCAGGTCTTCGTCATTTTCGCCGTCTTCTCAATGGTCTTCGTCCACGGCGCGACCACGGAGCACATCATCGTCCTCATGTTCGTCAGCACCCTGCTGGCGGTCCTGGCGGCGCCCGGGGTCGGGCGACTGATCGACCGGTTGGGAGAGCGCAAGATTCTCAGCGCCGCCTATTCGATGTTGATCCTGATCTTCTGGGGTTATTCCTTCATTCAGAACAAGTGGGTGCTCTATGCCCTCTATTGTGTGGACCGTCTCCTGTTTCTGGCGTCCGTGTCCCTGAGCACCTATCTCAACAGGATCGCCCGCACCGCCGACCTGCGTCCGACCATCTCATTAGGGGTGACCCTGAACCACGTGGCGGCGGTGACCCTGCCTCTCGTGGGAGGATTCCTGTGGGACCGTTTCGGGTATGCCCTCATCTTCCAGATCGGATCCGCGGTGGCGGTGATCATTTTGATCATTGCCCAGTTCATCGAGCCCGCCACGGCCAACCCCGCCCCCGAGAGTGCGGAGGACTCGTTCAGAAAAGCTCCAGTTGACGATCGTCACCAATGACCTTCTTGAACCTCAGGCCCAGTTGATCCAGGACCGGCTGGGCCACCGAACGCACCTGTTTCCGGACATAGTGCTCACGGTCGATGCCGGCGGTGGTCTCGCCCGCCGGTTCTGGACCGGCCAGAGTCATGAGGTATGAGATCCGGCGTCCGGGCTTGCCGGCCATCTTGCGGGCCGCTGCGACGTGCGGGGGAGTCGTGCTCCGGTATTCCTTCAGCGGTTTCCCCAGCTTTTTGCTGTAGACGAGAAGGTGATCCAGGCGCCCCGCCCGGAGGCGAGCCACGGTGTCGCGCAGGTAGGGACCGACGTCAGTTTCCGTGAAGAGCCTCCGGTACAGTTCCTTCTGGACCCTCCTGGCCAGTTCGGTCCAATCGCTCCGAACCACCTCCATGCCGGTGAAGACCACCTCGGAATCGGGCCCGTCCCCGACGAAGCCCACGTACCGCTTGCGGGCGCCCCGCCCACCGTGGCGGGTCGCCGGGATGAAGAATTTCCGGTAGAGCCGCTCCAATTCCAACTCCAGGAGGCTTTTCACCCTCCATTTGTTCATGATGTGCCGCTCCAGATCCCGGTTGAGACGCCGCGCCAGCTCTTCGCCCTTGGCCTGAGCCGCGGAGGTGGTCTGCTCGCCGGAGAGCACGAAGAGGCTGTCGGTGTCTCCGTAGAGAACCCGGTAACCGTAGTGCCGGAAGCGGTCCCGGGACCAGAGCAGGATCTCCCGGCCGAAAGTGGTGATGGCCGCGGCCAGTTGGGGCCGGTAGAAGCGGCAGGCCGGAGTGCCCAGGACTCCGTAGAAGGAGTTCATGAGGATCTTGATGGCGTGACTGGCGACCTTTTCGCCCGCGGCCTTGGCCGCCTCGCGGCGGGGGAAGAGATGGTTCAGCAACTGGGTCAGGATGCCGGGTTCGCGCCGGAAGGCGGCCCCGTTGGGAGCGACGATGGGATCATGATCCGGTTCGGGCCGGGGGAGATACCCCAGGGGATCGATTTGGAAGGTGCGGATCAGGCTGGGATAGAGGCTCTTGAAGTCGAAGACCAGGACCTGTTCGTAGAGGCCCGGCTCCGGCTCCAGCACGTGTCCCCCCGGACTGGGGGACGGGCTGGATGCGGCGCCGACGCTGGGGGCGGCGATGCGTCTCTCGTGAAGCTCCGTCAGGTAGCGGAAATCGAAGGCCGCGATGGACCCGCTCACCCGGTCGATGGGGAGGCCGGTCAACCGGCTTCGCTCCACGGCCAGGTCGATGACCTTCAGCTTTTCGAGGATTTCCAGGGCGAGCCGGGCGTCGGTCCGGTTGTAGAGCACGAATCGTTCCCGGTCGTTGCGGAAGCTCTCCAGGATCTCGGCCGGCCGGTCGGCCCCATGGAGCGTCTTCCCCTCTCCCAGCACCTGACGGGCGGCGAAGTCCAGGGAATAGCGTTCGAGCCGGACGAAGGATCCCCGGAGCAGGTGGATCCCGTCGGCCACCACCCGGCCCGGAATCCGGGCCTCGCGGTTGGCCCATGGGGAGCGGGAAGGCCGCAGCCTCATGGGCTCGCGTCCGCGTCCCAACCGGAGCGGGACACCGCAGTTCCGGCTCAGGCGGTCCAGGACCCGAAGGTCGAAGTCCACCACGTTCCAGCCGGTGAGGACGTCCGGGTCCAGGTCCCGGACTCTGCCGCAGAACGCCCGGAGGAAATCCCCCTTTCGCCGATAGCAGACGGCGCCTCCAGCCGTATCACCTCCATCGGGATCCAGCAGCAGGACCTCCGATGCCCCGCAGCCGTGCAGAGCCACCGAGAACACGGTCTTGCCGCCGGGGTCGGTCTCGATATCCAGGGAGAGGGTCGAGAGCCGGGGTGTCCAGTCCGCCGGCGCCAGATTGGGGTTCCGGTAGATCCATCCCAGTCCAGGGACCCGGTGCCCCTCGCCGTCGATCTCCAGCGACCCGCGGATACCCCGATTGATCAGGAACCGGGTGGCGAAGGGAATGTCCGCTTCGTAGCAGGGGATGTGGTGTCCGGTCAGGCGATCGCGCAGGCCGGGAGTGTCGGACGGGATTCGGAGATCGACTCGCACCAGGGAGCTTCCGTCCATGGCGCGGAAGCGGGAGGGGCTCAGGGACTGCGCGCCGAGTTGCCGTGCCCGTGCCCGGTGCCGGGAAGCGATGTAGAAGTGGGGGATCTCCCGGTCGTCACGGACCAGGAACGGATCTCCATTCTCCAGACGTCCGAACAGATGCACCACGGGACGCCGGGACTCGATGCGATAGGTGGCTTGCAGAATGAATCCGCGGATCGGCATCTTGGGTTTCCGGGTTTCTTTCCATTTTACGCGTGCTCGGCGGAAATGCCTCTTCGTGATCGTGGACGCGGGTTTCGTCCCGGGCCGGAGGAGTCGTTTCGGGTCCGATTGGCGCGGATCAGGCTCGCGGAGAGGCGATCAGTTCCGATCCGGGGGAATGGGTTTCCGGTAGTCCTCGGTGCGGTGGCGGATCAGGTCGCCATCCACCATGAAGACCACGTCCTCGGCAATGTTGGTGCAGAGGTCGGCGATCCGCTCCAGGTGCCGGGAGGTGGAAAGCATGTGAACCGATCGCTCCACCGTGGCCGAGTCCTCCTTCATCAGCTCCTGAAGGGAGATGTACATGTCCCGGTTGATGGAATCGATCTCGTCATCCATGGTGAGGACCGTCCGGGCCAGGTTGGTGTCCATCCGGATGAGGGCGTCCAGGCTGTCCCGGACCATCCGGCGGACGCCGGTCACCATCTGAGCGAAGTCCAGCGAAACCTTCAACGGCGGGTGAACGGAGAGGTAGGAGGCCCGCTCGGCGATATTGACGGCCAGGTCGCCCATGCGCTCCAGGTCGTTGTTGACTTTCAGGACCGCGATGATGAAACGAAGGTCACCGGCCACCGGCTGGTAAAGGGCCAGGGCCTTGAGGCAGTCCTCTTCCAGATCCAATTCCTTGATGTCGATCTGGCGGTCTCCCGAAATGACCTCTTCCGCCAGGTCGTGCCGGCGGTCCAGCAACGCCAGGATGGCGTTGTTGATGGCCTCCTCGACGACGCCTCCCAGACCGAGGACCTTCTTCTTCAGATTTTCGAAATCGCGCACCATGTGCTTGGTCATGGATCGTCTCCCGGACCGGGGCCGCCCGAAGTCGTCGCCCTCGGAGTAAGGCTAGCCGAAACGTCCCGTCACGTACTCTTCGGTTCGCCTCTCCTGGGGACGCGTGAAGATGGTCTCGGTTTCACCGAACTCGACCAGCTTACCATTCTCCAGAAAGGCCGTATGTTGCGAGACTCGGGACGCCTGTTGCATGTTGTGGGTCACGATCACGATGGA
>JAJDTT010000210.1 GCA_022827025.1 Acidobacteriota bacterium | reverse complement strand
TCGGAAACCTGTCCCGTCTCGGCGTCGAAGGCGCGGTCTTTCCAATTTAAGATGGAAGCGTTCAGCCCGAAGCCGGGACGCAACTCCTGCCAGAATTTCCTCGCGTTGCTGCCATTGCGGGGTAGAAAGCTCGTTCCGAACGTGACACCCGCAGCGGGGGAGAATTTAACCGCGTCTACCCCCTTCTTCGGATCGCCTCCCTTCCGGTTGAAAAACATGAAGGTATCTGTCATCTTGGCCCGCCACCCGAATTCACGGAGCCTGAGAAAAAACACCAGCCGTTCCCTCGTTTTCAGGTTGATGATGCGAATTTCGATCAAGTCAACGTCCTTCTCCGAGAGACGGTTCGGATCGATAATTGTATTTGGGACGCGCTCGCGATTCTTGGGGTCATAGGGCTTGTCGCGGTACCGAAAGTTGGAAACCTCTTCGTCCCTTCCATCATCCGTGTTGCGGGCCACGTAGTTATCGATCGGCGCGATCCGGTCCCGATCGCCGCCCTTGGTCTGAAATGCCTCGACACGGATCTTGACCTGACAGGTGTCATTTTCGGGTTTTTTCATCATTGATTCGTTAAACGAGATCGCGATCAAGCTCCGATCGTCGATTTCGCTGACAGTCAATTTAATGGGGGTGCGTTCGCCGTGTCGCTTGACCTCTTCGACAGTCGTGTATTTGGAGGGGTGCGTGCTTCGCGGGCCTTTCTTCTGCTCGGCGATTACAACCCCCGAACCGCAGACCAACAACCATGCAACGATGAGAATCAGATGTGTCATTATGCTCTCCCGATGAGAATACGGTGCGGGCCTGGGGATGCGGGCCCGCACCCTGAAGCGGAACCGGCGGAGTGTTTCTACGAGTGCGGAAACAGGCTTGGGAATCTTTGTGCGATGACTTCGGCCACCTGACCCGGAAGACGACCTTACAGAACCTCGGCTACCCGTTCAGGGATGCTCTCCTCGAGACGATCCATCCGACACTCAAGGCCGACCAAGCGTCAGTTGACCGGTTCAAGTTCTTCGCGAACGACAATCCGGATCGTCTCAGCGAATCCGTTTAGCTCTTCTTGAGTCATTCACTAGCTCCCCGCACAGTGGTGATTATACACAACCTTTACCGGGCATCCAATCCGATCATCCTATGGCCTTCCTCAACAGCGAATTGTCCAGAGATTTGCCCAGTTGCTGTGCATCTCCGATGACCTCATCCACATAGTCCTGTTGGCACCCAGATCGCCCCCCGTTCGATCCCGTCTCAAGGCATTCGACAATTTTCTCCAGGAGTCCGAACAGGCAGTCCTTCTCTTCATTGCTAAAATGGGATCTCATGGCGTACGCTTCCCTCAGTGCAGCCCGAATTAAGCCTTGGAAAATTAGCCGGTCATTCTGGAACATCGCATTCATGTTCGATCCGTTCCGGTTCTTCCAAGAGGACATGACGGGCGTATAGCCTGCAATTGAACTTCGGCAAAGCTCCTCACCGTGCCGGTCCAGGATCCTGACCACCTCATCGTAGGTCATCCCTTCCTGAATCCGGTGGTAGTTTGCGAGGGTGATGCTGGTGCATTTGGACATCGGCCTCCCTTCAAGTTGGGCCTCCAGCCTTTGCACTCCTTCCTCCAGTTTTTCTCTCGCGAAGCGCTCCCTGAGTTGCTGGTTCGGTCTCGGGCATCAAGAACACAATGGCCAGCACACCTGCAATCGCGAGTACGATTACCGTGATTTGGCGGTTCTTGGATTTTTCGGGCATTTCGGACCTCCTTGCCAGCACCCATTGACCGGGCGTTGGAGGTCCTGCACGAAGAAAAAATGAAGATGTAGGAAACGCTACAGGTGGCTCTTCCTTCGTGCCGGACGAGTGCTGGGAGTTAGGCAACCCCCGAATCTCCCGGCACCCGGCACAGGTTCGTTCGAAGCTTATGAGGGTCGTTGCGCCAAGAACTCGCACACTGCCCCGAAGTGGGGACAGGCCATCTGAAAGCTCTGATAGCCGCAGTGCGGACAGCGGTAAGCGCGGCAGGCGCGGAGCCTCTCCACCGCCAGCTTCCTGAGGGTCTCCAGCCGTTCCTCGTGGATGTAGCGGGCGCTCATGCGTCCCATCTTGCCCGTCAGGGGTGTCATTTGTGGCCTTCCCGCCAGGGATAATGAGACGGGAGCGACCCCTCCCAGGCGATGGCACGGCAGTGCACATCAGCCTGCCCCGCTGTGCAGATCCGGGCGGCGAAATTGGGGGGCGCTCCCGTCCACCTCCGATTTCCTCGTGCGAGCACCGCCACATCGCGAGGCGGGCTGTAACCGAAACGGGCAGAGCCGGTTAGAGAAAGGCGTCCGTACTCATCGAAAAGCCTCTTTCGTACACATAGCCCCCATTGTCCCATGTGCACTCCCAGGTCGGCACGAAACCCCGCTCTTCCGCAGTCAATATCAGGCTCCGGCCAACCGGTTTGGATGGTCATTGACAGGTGTCCGACATTCCACCAAACGGAGCAGTCCGGCCGCCGGTGATCGACTCCCGCCAGCCAGTTAGGATACCCAGTTGTCCATGAGTTGCCGCTGCCGCATCTTCACCCTGGACGAGGTGAACGCCTACGTCGATTCTCTGGAGCCATGGTACGATTCCCCCACGGCGAAGAACCCGGATCCAGAAAGGAAGAGATGCAGGGGCATCTATACGGTGAAGGATCGCCGGAGGGAAACGCACGATCTGGACGGCTTGGAGTTTCTACAAGCGTTTTTTCGAGGAGTGTTGCACACCTCGTCTGCGCTCCTTGTGCCGCTACGCGCTCTCGTTCAAGAGCCTCAACGCCGTGCTGGGGAACATTTCCTGGCGGAAGTGGGTGTTCTCGCTGGCTGGGCGGCGAAAACCCGTGTTGGCGGCCATGTAAGAGTGCAGAAAAGTGGCCGTCGAAAATGTCAGTCTCCGGCCGCATAGGCGGGTGGTGATCCGGTAAGACCGCGTCCGTTCACGGCCACGAAGGGCCGAGGACATCCATTTCTTTCCGGTGGAAAGTTTGGGGGACAGAATGTCTCCGTAAAATTCGTAAGCATTTTTTTATAAACGGTTTACAGAAATTATGGAGCCAGTCCTCCGGGATGCAGGGACGGTCGAATGCCGTGATGACTTTCACTACGGGCTGCTAGAATATCGTCACGTGTCCACTTCCCCGGAGGTGATCCGAAGCCGGTCGAACAGGCGCTTTCAGCGTTTGCGCATGCTGGCGGGAAGCTGCGCCTCGACCGATTGCCCGTGGGTCCTGGTGGAGGGGTGGAAACAGGTTTCGGACCTGTCCAGGACGCACGAGATCGAGGTTCTCATCTACTCGCGGGACGGCGACCCGCGACTGGCGCAGTTGCAGAGGCGCAGCCGGCAGTACCTCCAATTCTCCGAGCCGCTCTTCAGGACGATCTCCGGCGTGGACCATCCCCAGGGTGTCGCCGCTTTCTTTTCGAAGCGGGAATGGACCTGGGCCGACCTGGGCCCGTTCGTGCTCTACGCCCATGAGGTCCAGGACCCGGGCAACCTGGGTACGCTGCTGAGGACGGCCGAGGCGACAGGCCTTTTCACGCTGGTGACTTCCCCGGGTTGCGCCTCATGCTACGGCTCCAAGACGGTTCGGGCGTCGGTCGGCGCGGCTTTGCGACTACCCTTGCTGGAGAGGAAACCGTGGAGATCTCTCAAATCGCGGGGTTACCGGTTGTGGGCCACCACGCATCTGGGCGGCACCTCACTGTTTCGGGCCCGGTTCCGTCCGCCCCTCGCGGTCCTCGTGGGGAACGAAGGCAACGGACTTCCCGGCCGCGTCATGGAAGATGCGGACCATTTGTTGCATATCCCAATGGCGTCCGGCGACGGGAGTCTCAACGCGGGCGTCGCCGGCTCGCTCGCCCTGTACGAGGTCTTCCGGAGGGAACATGGACCTGAATAGAAGCCTGTTCCCCGGCATGGCGTCCGTTGCGGAAGAGCAGGGCCCGCAGGCGCCCCTTGCCGATCGAATGCGTCCCCCGGCCCTGGACCAGGTGGTCGGTCAGGAGCACCTTCTGGGTCCCGGAAAAATCCTGCGGGAGATCGCGGACTCGGGCGAGATTCCGTCCCTGCTGCTCTGGGGTCCCCCCGGCGTGGGCAAGACGACCTTGGCGCACCTGTTGGCCCGCAAGGGAAACTGCCACTTCATCGCCATCAGCGCGGTCCTGGCGGGAGTCAAGGAGGTCAAACGGGTCGTGCAGGAAGCACGCACCGAGTGGCGCCTCCGGCAACGCCGCACCGTGCTGTTCGTGGACGAGATCCATCGCTTCAACAAAGCGCAGCAAGACGCATTCCTTCCCCATGTCGAGAACGGGACTCTGATTCTGGTGGGCGCCACCACCGAGAATCCTTCCTTCGAGGTCATCCCTCCCCTGCTCTCCCGCAGCCGGGTGCTGGTGCTCAAGGCCCTGGAAGAATCGCACCTGCTCACGTTGCTCCGGCGAGCGCTCGAGGAGGACCGGGGACTGGGCCGCTGGAAGCTCCAGGTGGAGGCGGGTTGCCTGCGGGCGATCGCCCGCTTTGCCGATGGGGATGCGCGCGTCGCCCTCAACTCGCTGGAACTGGCGGCGCAACTGGTTCGGCGGTCCGCATCGGGAGATCCGCATATCACGCGGGAAATCGTGGGTGAGGCGCTGCAGAAGCGGACTCTCCGTTACGACAAGTCAGGCGAGGAGCACTTCAATCTGATTTCGGCTCTTCACAAGTCCCTGCGCAACAGCGACCCCGATGCGTCCCTGTACTGGATGGGAAGGATGTTGGAAGCGGGGGAAGACCCCCTCTACATCGCCCGGCGGATGGTCCGTTTTGCCTCCGAGGACATCGGTCTGGCCGATCCGGACGCGCTCGGACGCGCCATCGACGCCATGCAGGCCGTTCATTTCATCGGCCTTCCCGAAGGCAAGCTCGCACTGGCCCAGTTGGCCGTCTATCTGGCCCAGGCGCCCAAGTCGAACCGGGTCTACGAGGCCTACTCGCGAGTCGAGAAGGATGTCTCCAGCACTCGCAACCAACCCGTTCCCCTGCACCTGAGGAACGCTCCCACCCGCCTGATGAAGGAACTCGGCTACGGCCGAAACTATCGCTATGCCCACAACGAACCGGACCGGGTGGCCGATATGGCCTGTCTGCCTCCCAACCTGGCCGGGCGGCGCTACTACGAACCGGGCGGCGAAGGCTTCGAGCGCGACGTTCAAACGCGGCTGGAAAATCTCGAACGGCTGAGGAAACGCCGCCTCAAGTAGCGAAGTTTCCGCCGGTTTTCCGATCTCCCGTATGCCGGATCCCATCGGACGCCGGGGCAACTCCGGATCGAATCACTGCGGCGGTGAAGGCGGGGTCCCGGTCCTGGGGACGTTGACCAACACCTGGAAAAATTCCTCCTGGAGAGCTTTCAGGTCCGACTCGTCTCCCTTGAGGGAATTGACCAGCATGGCAAAGGCCAGGGTTTCCCCATGCACCGTCTCGAGGAATCCGGACAGCGCCCGGACCCCCTCCATGGACCCGGTCTTGGCCTGGATCCGACCCTTCAATCCGGGCTCCGTCATCCGCCGGCGAAGAGTGCCGTCGGTTCCCGCCACCGGCAGCCATTGCCGAAAGGCGGTCCCGTAGGATTGCCGGTGCACATATTCCAGGAGCCGCATCACGGCGCCCGCCGAGATCAAGTTGTGCCGGGAGAGGCCGGAACCGTCCGCCAGCAGGAAGCTGTCCCGGTCCAGACCGGCTCGATGAGCGAGTATCGACTCCATCCTCATCAGACCCGCCTTGCCGCGCTTCCCTCTCGGGGCCGGGTCCAGCATCCTCACGAGCGTCTCTCCGTAGAGGTTCCGGCTGATTTTCAGGAAGACCCGCAGAATCTGCGAGAGGGGCGGCGAGTCGTGGGAGAAGAGCTCCGTCCTGGATTCATTCGGAGCCCCCTGCCCATTCTCCCCCTCCCCGTGACCCATCAGTTCCAGGTCACTGGATCTCAGGACCTCGGCGAAGGTGCTGATGAAGTAGCGGACCGGATCCCGGACCGCAACGCTGATCCAGATCGGGTTCTGAGAGGGTTCCACGGCACCGGCCAACACGACCTCCCCTTCCCGGTGTCGCCACTTCAGCTCCAACTCTTGACGCGGACCGGTCCGGATCCGGTTTCGCCAACGGATCAGCGGCGTTGACGGGCGCCACAGCAGGTGGGCCAGGGTTCCTGATTCGGACGGGGAGACGCGGACCAGGGCGACACCCTCGTTGAACTGCAGGCCGCTGGGCACGGCCCCGTAGCCGTAAACCAGATCGTCCCATGACCACCCCCGGCCGGGGCCCTCCGCCTCCAGCAGGCTGTCGTCCGCCAACAGCCGTCCCCGAATTCGTCGAATCCCCAAATTCCGTAGATTCTCTGCCCACTTCCGGAACACGGCGAGAGGGTCCCCGTGCTCCATCTTCTCCGGATCGGGGCTGTTGAAGCGCGCGCCGAGGGTCGGGTCTCCGCCTCCCTGGATGATGAGGTTGCCCTCCAACGTCCCGTCCTCGATACGGCCGTCGGTCCAGATCCGCGTCGTGAACCGGAAGTCCAGCCCCAGGTCTTCGACGGCCGCGACGGCGGTCAGCAGTTTCAGATTCGAAGCGGGAATCAGGCGCTTTTGGGGATTCTCGGCAAACAGGATCTTCCCGGTTTCCATGGACTGAACCTGGACTCCCCAGGAGGACCGAACCAGAACGGGAGCCGACAGAACTTGCTTGAGCCGAACCTCCAGGCTGGGGTCCCCGGAGACGCCGGTCTCGGGAGAACCGCGCTGCGGCGTCGAAGCCGCGCCCTCGGCCTGCGGGCAGATGAAGAGCAGCCATCCAAAGAGAACGCGCAGCATGAGGCGATCCGTGGACACGAAGCAGAGAGTACGTCCGACATCGTCTTCATGGCAACCGGGACACGCTGGCGGCACCGCCTCCCTGGGCCGCGTTTTTCGTCCGAATCCACTCCAGTTCGGCGAAAAAGATCTTATCCTCGGAATCTTCCGCGTTTATTATCGATACGCTTCGGGAGCAGACCTGGGGGAATGAATCGATGCGATATTTGCGGATGGACGAGATCTCCGAAACGCGATTGGAATTCATCCCGTCTCCGGAGGCTTCGCCGCAATCCTTTTCCGGACGCCAGATGGCCCGGTGGGCCGAGCGTTACGCCGCCCTCCTCCACCGGCGGGGTATTCGGGCCGGCGACCGGGTCGCCCTGCATCTGCCGAATTCCCCCGAGCTGGTCGTGGCTCTCTTCGGCAATCACCTGCTGGGCGTGGTGACGGTACCGGTCACATCCGCGGCAACCATGCAGGAATTGGGATACGTGGCGGAGCGGGCCGAGATTTCGGGCCTCGTCGGTTCCGATCCGTATCGCGGCCGGGTGGGAATGCAACTCCTGAAGGAGGAGTTCTGGGACACGTTGCAGGAACAACAGGGCGCCTTCCCGGAATCGGACGACCCGGAGGCGCCGGCCCTGCTCTGCTTCACCTCCGGGACCACCGCGCGGCCCAAGGGGGTCCTCCTGACTCACCGGAACATCAGGAGCAACCTCCAGGACCTGATCCAGGTCTGGCAATGGACTCGGGAGGACCGGCTCCTGTTGACGCTCCCCCTGTTCCATGTGCACGGACTGGTCGTGGCTCTTCACGGGTGGGCCATGACGGGGTGCCAGGCGATCCTCACCCGGAAGTTCGATCCCGCTCAAATCCTGGACCTGCTGACCCACAGGGGCTGCACGCTGTTCATGGGCGTGCCCACCATGTACCACCGGATGGTCTCCGCCTTCGACCGCCGGGTCCACAGCTTCGGCGATCTTCGCTTGGCCATCAGCGGTTCCGCCCCCATGTCGGTGGAACTCCACCGCAAGTGCCGCGAAATGACCGGTCAGACGATCCTGGAACGGTACGGGATGACCGAGACCATCATGATTACGTCCAACCCCTTCCATGGCCGTCTCCCCGGATCCGTCGGACTTCCCCTGCCCTCGGTCCGGCTCCGCCTCATCGACGACCAGTTGAGGGAGATCCGGGAAGACAAGCAGACCGGAGAAGTCTGTGTGCGCGGCCCCAACGTCTTCGGCGGCTACTGGAAGGATCCGGAGGCGACCTCCAAGGCCTTCCTGGGAGATTGGCTGCGTACGGGCGACGCGGGGTACCGGGACGAAAACGGTTACTACCACCTGGTGGGCCGCCTGAGCGTGGACCTGATCAAATCGGGTGGCTACCGCATCGGCTCCCGGGAGGTGGAGGACGTCCTGGAGCGTCACCCGGGAGTCCGCGAAGTGGCGGTGGTCGGACTTCCCGACCCGGATCTGGGAGAGAAGGTGGCGGCGTTCGTGGTGACGGACGGAACGGCCGGCGAGGAGGACCTGGCGGCTCATTGCCGATCCGCGCTGGCTCTCTTCAAGTGTCCCCGAGTGTTTCTCATCGTCGATTCCCTTCCCCGAAACGCCATGGGCAAGGTCACCAAGTCGGTCCTCAAGACCACGCCGCGTAACGTAGTAGACTGACGCATGTCGAACCCGAGACACAGGGAGGACTACGCCATGTTCAAACGTATCTCCGTTCTCACGGCGCTGATTATGTGTGCTTCCCCGGCCCACGGCGCCCCTCAGTTGGGAAGCAAGCCGGCCAAGGAATGGATCAAGTCGATGGAACGGCCCGAACGCCTCGCCAAACTCAAGATCGACGAGGTCATGGCCCGGCTGGAGCTGAAACCGGGTGATCGGGTGGCGGACATCGGCGCCGGCAGCGGCGTCTTCAGTTGGCCCCTGGCTCAAGCCGTGGCCCCCGGAGGCACCCTGTATGCGGTCGAAGTGGATCAGGGTTTTCTCGATTTCATCCGCGAAGGCGCGCAGAAACGAGGCGCCGACAACGTCCAACCCGTGTTGGGCGAGTTCGCCGACCCCAAGCTGCCGGTTCGGAACCTGGACCTGGCCTTTTTTCACAATGTGTTACACCACATTGAGGGACGCCAAGCCTACCTGGAGACGCTCTCCGGGTATATGAAGCCGAATTCCCGAATCGTCATCATCGACCTGATCGATGGACACAAAGAGCCCGAAATGAAGATGGGCCTGGATCAGGTCAAGGAATGGATGGCCGCCATCGGCTACCGGTTGACCGGAGAATACTCCATCTTCGAAGACAGGTTCTTCACCGTCTTCTCACGGCAGGCGGCTCCATGACGGGACGTCCGGGGGGGAGACCGATTTCAGTGAGATCGATCCTGATCGGCCTGTTCTTCGTCGCCTTCGCCACGTACAGTCTCAGCGTCAAGCTCGATCTCCGACGGCCAGTTTCCTCCACCAAGGTAAAACTCGGTGACACGGCACCCGATTTTTCCTTGAGCGACCTTCAGGGCAACCCCATCGGGCTCCACCGCACCGCGAAGGAGAACAAGTTGGTCCTGGTCAATTTCTGGGCCACCTGGTGCGGTCCTTGCCGCCTGGAAATGCCCATCTTCGAGAAGATTTACCTCGAAAGAAAGGAAGAGGGATTCGAAATCCTCGCCATCAGCGTCAAAGAGGATTCGAAGGTCGTCAAGGACTATCTCGACAAGAAGCCCGTATCTTTTCCCATTCTTCTCGATCCCGACGGGACAGTGGCCGAACAATATGGGATTCGCGCCTTTCCCACGACCTTACTGGTGAATCCCGACGGCAAGGTCGAGCGAGTGATCGAGGGCCTGGATACCTTTCTGAAGTACGACATCGAGGCTCGCCTGATGAGCGCGTCCTCTCCAAAATAAGCTGCAGAGCCGTGAACGACTCGGTCATCGAAATCCGTGGAGTCTCCAAGACCTTCCGTTCCCGCCTACGACGGACGGCAGTCCGCGCCCTCAAGGACGTGGACGTGACCGTGGTACGCGGCACGGTCACGGCGTTCGTCGGCCCTAACGGGGCCGGCAAGACGACCACCATCAATACCATCCTGGGGCTCCTGAAACCGGACCAGGGCAGCATCTCCGTCTTCGGCCTCAAGGCCGGATCCAGGGAGGCTCGGCGCAGACTGGGATTCCAGTCGGAGATCTTCCACCCCTATCCGTTCCACACCGCCAGAGCAGCCATGGAGTTTTACGGCCGCCTCTCGGATCAGCCTCGGGCGCCCCTTGGGAAAGCTGTCGAGCGTCAACTCGAACGCTTGGGGCTGGGCGATTCCATGGACCGGAAAGTCGGGACCTTCTCCAAGGGGATGATCCAGCGGCTGGGGCTGGCGCAGGCCCTCCTCCACCGCCCCGAACTGCTCCTGCTGGACGAGCCGACCACGGGACTGGACCCGCAGGGTCGCAAGCTGGTGGCCGACATCATCCAGGAGGAACAGGCGCGCGGCACGACCGTTTTCCTGAGCAGCCACATACTCTCCGACATCGAGCGCACCTGTGACCGGTTGATCATGATTCGAAACGGCGAAGTCGTTCTCAGGCAGGAGATCGGATCTCCTTTCCAACAGGAGGGTTGGGAGATCGAGGTGACGGGATGGTGCGCCGGAGCGGAATCCGATCTGGCTCGAGCGGGTTATCGTCCCGCCCGGGTAGACGGGACGATCGCCTATTTCGGATGTACGGACGCAGAGAAGCGAAACCTGCTGCGTCGAGTGCTGGACCTGTCTCTCGACGTGGGTGTCGTCCGGCGGCCCAGCCGTTCGCTGGAGGATATCTACATGGAACACGTCCAAGGCCAACGCCGTGTCTGACGTCTGGATCATCGCTGCCAACACCTTTCGAGAAATTCTTCGGCGCAAGGTGATCTACGTCCTGGTGCTGCTCGGGGTTCTCATGATGATCATTTGGCTGGGACAGACATCTCTCATGAACATGGCTTCCGAGGCCGACGAGCCTGAGATCCTTCTGCAGATGAAGACATCGCAGACGCGGATCTTCTTTGGCATGTGGAGTTCCTGCACCGCCTTCCTGGGATTGTTCCTGGGAGCAGTCGCCCTTGCCACGGAAATCAGGACTCAGACCATCGTTCCGGTGCTGGTCAGGCCGATTCCACGATGGGCGTATCTGGTGGGCAAGTGGCTGGGCACCCAGTTGTTCGTATGCCTCCTGCTCGGCTTGGGCATTGGAATCGGCCTTGTCATCATGTGGGCGTTCGAACTCGAGATGCGTCCCTTGCTCTGGTTCAGCATGTTGGAGATGTTCGCCGGTGCCACTCTGTTCACCGGGGTGAGCCTGGGCTTGAGCGTCGTGCTGAATCCGATTCTGGCTGGCGGTGTGACATTACTGCTGTCCAGCGTTCCGAACATGATCGAGCTTCTGTTCCGCCATCCCCACTGGGCGCTCAAAGGCTTGGCGGCCACGGTCTACTACCTGAGTCCCGCGCACATGCCCACCGATCTTCTCGCCGACAGCTTCGAGCGGGAACTCCTTCAACCGGACTACGCCCTCTATGCTCGCGTTATCGTCGAGAATATCCTTTACTCGATGTCGTTCCTCCTGGCAGGCTGCATCCTGTTCTCCCGCCAGGAGATCAAGCTGAAGTGAGTGGCCGAAACCGTAAATTGGGTCCGGTCTGAATCGAGAAAGAGATAGGCGAGTCAGGCAAACGCCGACTTGTTGAACACGTAGGGCATCTTGGACGGATCCCCGCCGTAGTTCCCTTCCAGAACGTCGATGACGCCCTGGGCGGTTCGACCCGCCATGCCCAGTTCCGGGTCTCCCGAGAGCCGCGTCCGCCTTCCGGCGCTGGCGAAATGGTGAAAGATCCGCAACCGGTTTGCCAGTTTCGGGTCTTGCAAGGGGGAGTCGAGGGGAAGCGGTTCCTGTTCGAAGACGTCCAGAGCGGCGCCGGCGATCTGACCCGCGTGGAGAGCTCTGACCAACGCGTCGGGGTCCACGACCGGACCCCTTGAGGTGTTGATGAGGAAGGCCGTCGGTTTCATGATCTCCAACGCCCTGTCGTTGATGAGATGGTGCGTGTCGGGGGTGAGAGGGACGTGCAGGCTGATGTAGTCCGCCTGGCGAAACGCCTCCTCGAAGGATGTCCAGCGAATGGTGGCGCGCCGATTCGACAAGCCCTGTTCGTACTTGAAGTCGAAGAGGGACTGCACCGACTTCACGAACGACCGATCCTCCGGCAACAGGTCACAACAGATGATGTCGGTGTCCAATCCCGTGCACTTGAGCAGAAAGGCCCGTCCGATGCGACCGGTCCCGATCACGGCGACGGTCTTGCCCGTGACCTCGTCCCCCAGGAACGGGAGATACGGATGCCACGTCTCCCAGCGGCCCTCCCGGACCAACCGCTCACTCGGGTAAAGCTTTCGCGAAACGCAACCCATGATGAAAAAAGCGAATTCGGCCGTCGCATCGGTCAGCACCACGGCCGTATGGGTATAGGGGACCCGGTACTTGCGGGCCGCCTCCTCGTCGATATTGTCGACGCCCACGGCAATCTGGGATACGACTTTCAAGGTACCCTGGCCCGCCTGGAACACCTCCTTGTCGATGGGATCCCGCAACGTGGTGATGAGCGCGTCGATTCCCGACGCGACCTTTTCCACGATCAGCGCCTTCGGAGGAGGTTCGACTTCGGGATAGACTTCGACCTGGTATCCCCGATCTGTCAGGCGCTCGAGTCCTTCTTCTCCAATGTCACAGGTGGCGTAGACGCGATAACTCTTCATCTGGCATTCGACTCCCGTTTCCCGCTTCTCTCCGAATCGAAATCTGGCGTCAAACCATGGCCAGCCACTTCGCCAAAGCCGCCCTCATCCTCTCGACGCCCTTTTCCAGCATTTCCAGGGAGGTGGCATAGGAAAGGCGCAGGTAGCCCTGCCCCACGGTTCCGAAGGAGGTTCCTGACAGGAGTGCGACGCCCCCTTCCTGCAACAGGAAATCGGCCAGCTTCGGGGAATCTTCCGACAGTGCGCGCGTGTTGGGAAAGACGTAGAAGGCGCCCTTCGGCAGCCGGCACGAGACGCCCTCGACGCTGTTCAGAAGATCCACGATCCGGTCTCTCCGGGTCTGGAAGATCTTCACCATCTCGCGGATCGGTTTCGGGTCCTGTTGGAGCGCCTGGATGCCGGCCATCTGGGTAAAGGCGGCCGTACACGAATTGGAATTGACCATGAGCTTGGTCACGTGCCCCGCCAGCTCCTTGGGCATGACCCCGTAACCCATCCGCCAACCGGTCATGGCGTAGGTCTTGGAGAACCCGTCGAGCAGAATGGTCCGCTCCTTCATTCCGGGGAACGACGCAATGCTCACATGGGGTTCGTCGTAGATGATGCGGTTGTACACTTCGTCGGAGAGAAAGGAAACGTCCGATTCCGCGAACGCGTCGACGATGGCCGCGAGATCTCCCCGGTTCAACACCGAACCGGTGGGGTTGTTGGGAGAGTTGAGAATGATGAGACGAGTGCGCGGACTGGACAAGTCGACCAGTTCCTGGACATCGATCCGAAAATCCAACTCCTCCCGCAAGGGAACGGGCACCGGCCGCGCCCCCACATACCGGATCATCGACTCGTAGATGGGGAACCCCGGATCGGGATAGATCACCTCGTCCCCCTTCTGAGCCAGCGCCAGAATGGAAAAGAAGATGATCGGCTTGGCGCCGGGCGTCACCACGACCTCGTCCGGATCTACTGCGATCTGCCTGGTCTCGGAGATCTCCCGGGCGATGGCTTGACGCAAGGGAAGGATGCCCGCGGACGGAGTGTAGTGGTGATGGCCGTCTCTCAACGCCCCGACCGCCGCCTCGACGATGTCTTCATGGGTATTGAAGTCGGGCTCTCCGATCTCCAGGTGGACGATGTCCCGTCCTTGAGCTTCAAGACCCTTGGCTCGAGCCAGAACCTCAAAGGCCGTCTCGGTCCCCAGATTGGACATTCGATGCGCCAGCCGCATGCCGGTCATTCTCCGGGTGCGACCCTCTTTTCGTCAAGTATTTGACAGCCTAGAGGGCCTTGGAGCCGGAACTGCTATAATCCGGCAGCGGACCCGGATGGGAGCCGAACATGGCTGATCTCCTACCTGAACGGACGGTCCAGACCGGCAAACAAGCCATTCGTCTCAGAGCCCTCGCAACCATCGGAGAAATGGATCAGGTCGTCGACCTGGAGGAACAGATCTGGGGGTATGGCGCGCCCGGCTCCGATTCCCCCTACCCCGCCCGGGCCCTGTTCGCCGTGGCCGAGAGCGGCGGGCTGGTGGCCGGAGCCTTCGACGGCGGCGATCTGGTGGGGTTCGCTCTCGGCTGGCTGGGGTCGGAGAACGGGACGCAGGTTCCCTACCTCCACAGCCAACTCATGGGTGTCCTCCCCGCTTACCGTTCCCACGGGATCGGGTACCACTTGAAGTTGTTCCAGAGGGACTACGCTCTGGATTCGGGGCTGGAGCTGATCAAGTGGACCTTCGACCCGCTGCTTGCGGCGAACGCCCACTTGAACCTCAAAAAGCTGGGATCGGTGATTCGGTCGTACCTGCCCAACTACTACGGGAACCTGCAGAGCCGCTTCACCCGGGGAATCGCTTCCGACCGGGTGTGGGTCTCCTGGTTCGTCAAATCGCAGCGTGTCCGGGGAAGGATCGATCGCTCGTCCTCGTCCGCGTCTACGGTTGCCGGGCTGCCCCGGGCGACCCGGGTGAAACCGGATCCCATCAGCGGTCTTGTACGCCTGTCCGGGTTCCGGCTCGACCTGGATTCGAAACGGCTGCTGGTGGAGGTGCCCGGCGACTTCAGCACGCTACGAAGAACGGAGCCGAAGCTGGCTCGCGAGTGGCAGCGGAAGATCCGCGAGATCTTCGTCCACTACCTGAACAGGAGCTATTGCGCCTCGGATTTCTTCTTCATGGACGGCCGGAGCGCCTACCTGCTGGACCGCTCCCCCCTGCCTCAGATCCTGAATTCGGAATAGCCCGATTGACCACGGTCCGGGAACGTAGGACCTCAACAGCCCGTGGCAAAAGTCGTCACGGCATTCGACCGGGTCTGCATCGGGCGCGGAGACGCGTTGCTCCTCGGTCACATACTCCCGGTATGCTCCCTGAGAGCGCCTTGTCCGGCGGGCGCAGCCCCGGTTTCGGTGCTCGCGGGACTTTTGCCACGGACTGATCAGCCGCCATGGGTTTTTCGCTCCTCGACTACGCCATCCTGGTTCTCTATCTCCTGGCCACGGCCATCCTGGGCATCCTGCTGGGCCGGGGGCGAAAGGACCTGGGGCAATACTTCCTGGCCGGCCGCAACCTCTCCTGGTGGGTCGTCTGCCTCTCCATCGTCGCGACCGAGACCAGCACCCTCACCTTCATCGGGGTCCCGGCCCTCTCCTACACCGGAAATTTCACTTTCCTCCAGTTGGTCCTGGGATACGTGGTGGGCCGCGTACTGGTCAGTTTCCTGCTGGTGCCGGCCTACTTCAAGCAGCGGCTGCAGACCGCCTACCAACTCCTGGCCCACCGTCTGGGAAAAGGGGTGAGAAACTTCTCCGCCCTCCTGTTTCTCGGCACTCGTTCCCTGGCGGACGGGGTCCGCCTGTTCTCCACCGGGCTGGTGCTCTCGGTGGTCACCGGACTGTCCGACTTTTGGGCCGTGGTCCTGATCGGCGCCGTCACCGTCGCCTATACCTTTTACGGGGGCATGCTGTCGGTCATCTTCAACGACGTCGTTCAACTCGTGGTCTACCTGTCGGGAGCCGTCATCGCCCTCTACGTCCTCCTGGAAAAGATTCCCGGAGGATGGTCTCAGGCCATCGCTGAGGCCCAACTCCACGGCAAGCTGCAGGTCTTCGACTTCGACCTGGCTCTCGCCACCCCCTACACCTTCTGGGCGGGCCTGGTGGGCGGCGCCTTTCTCACGCTGGCGACCCACGGCACGGACCAGATGATGGTCCAGCGCTATCTCTCCAGCGGCAGTCCCCGGCGCAGCCAGATCGCCCTAATCGCCAGCGGTGTGGTGATCCTGGCGCAGTTCGCACTCTTCCTGCTCCTGGGAGCTCTGCTGTTCGTCTTCTACCGGAATTTCCCGCTGGATCAGGAACTGGTCCAGACCGACCGGATCTTCCCCATCTTCATCGTCCAGGAGTTGCCCTCGGGCATTTCGGGGCTGATCATCGCGGCCATCTTCGCCGCGGCCATGTCGACCCTCAGCAGCTCGCTGAACTCCCTGTCCGCCTCCTCCATCCACGACTTCTACCGCCGCTGGCGGCATGGAACCGAAGCCCACTACCTGCGGGTGTCCCGGCTGCTGACCCTGGGATGGTGCGGAATTCTGGTCGTCATCGCCCTGCTGGCCAGGAACTGGGGCTCCGTCCTGGAAGCGGGGCTGACCATACCGAGCCTGACCATGGGAAGCGTGCTGGGCGTGTTTCTGCTGGCTCTGCGCCGCCGCAGCATCACTCAGAGGGGGGCGCTGACGGGCATGGCGGCGGGCCTGGCCACCATGCTCGCAATCCACTGGACCGGAGGAGTGGCGTGGCCCTGGTATGTTCTGGTGGGAACCAGCGTGACCTTTACGACGGGATGGATCGTCTCCCAATTGGGTGGCGGCAACCCGGCCCCGGGTCACTGAAAGACCGGGTCAGATTATTCGATCTCACCGTGGCCGAGCATCACCATGCCCAGCGTCAGGGATCCCGATTGGGCGACCAGAGTCCACTGGTCCATGTCGTTCTTGACGAGCTCGGGGCCGGTGACCTCGTCGTAGATCGGGAAGAGGCTGAGAGTGGCGGGATGCCGTCCGACGGCAGCTTCGGCGCTGGCCTGCACCAACTCGTCCGGCCGGTATTCCTTGTCCGGGTCTTCATCCATCTTGGCAGGGATCATCAGCAGAAAATCCCGGTAGATGGAAACCCCCATGTGAGCGCCGTCCTGCGGCTGGACGGCATAGCGGAGGGTATAGACGCCAGGCGGGATCGGCAGTTCCTTGTAGTCGGACCATTTTGCCGGAAAGCGGACGGCGCCGACCAGGGTTCCGACCTTCAATTGCCCGAAACTGACTCCCAACTCGGTGGAAGGCGACGATGCCTCCGGCACCTCCGCCCTCAACCAGAAATCCGCAAAGGGTTGTCCGCCCTGCAAGACGCGCAGAGCTTCCGGCCGGAGAGTGTCCCGAACCTTCTGGGAAAGCTCCGGCGGCAAGTCGACCTTGGCCGTCTCCACGGCCAAGGGCCCTTCCGCACCGAAGGCCGGCGTCAGAACGACACCGAACAGGACGATGGCCAGCAGCCTACGGGACAAAAACGAAGGTCCTCTGCGAATTCGCCGTCCGATCCGCAACGGGCTCCTCAGCGCGTGAAGCTCCCGACGAACGCCCCGCGGGTTCCGTAGGTTCCCCAACTGCTTCCCAGGCCGTCTCCCTGGAATCTATGGGAGAGAGTAAAGGCGGGACGGGCATCGGCCACCTCGGTCAACGGCGGATAGTAGACCGTCTCGTTGCCGCAGATATGGTCGTGGTGATTCAGGGCCCGGGTCCGGAGGGAGGCGATGTCTCCCGCCTGGAGGCGCGCGAACGTTTTGGAAGCGCCGAATTCAAGCGCGATGGGCGCGCGTTGAACCTGGACCACATTCTCCATCAGTTCGGGAGCTTCCGCCCGGACGAACGCCAACAGGGCGTTCTCCTGATCTCCGTCCGCCCGCTCGTCCACCACGAGCAGAGACCGGGAGGAACGGTCCACGGCATGAGGATCACCCAGGGTGGACGCGGACTTCACGATGGCAAGCACGCTGAGTCCCCGCAACGAAACGCCGTTCCAACTCCCGTGGCGCACCCGCCACGCGAGCATGGCTTCTTTCCCCGTAAGATTGACTTCCGCGTTGGCGAAACAGGGCCCGGTGTAAACGTCCGTCGTCCTCACCTCCAGGTAATCTCCCGAGATGGTGGCGTCGGCGGCCACCAGAGGCGTCATGACCACGGCCAAGGTCAAGCAAGCAACGATTCCTGATCTCATAACAGACCCCCTATGGTTATTGAGTCCTTATCCTAACAGATGCACCCGTCGGACAACCCTGCCGGTCCAACCCGAACCGGGAGTCACCGTCAGAGCGCGCAACACCGATATCGGATCGAACCCACGCGGGATCCCCGGCCCTTTGCTGTGCCTACAAGGGTTCGTGGCAACCCCGGTCCGATTGGCACTTCTCCTCGTTCGCCAGGTTCCCGTCGGGTCCCAGGCAGGTCATGGTGTCGTTGCACCAGAAGAAAGCGTCATTGCTTGGAGGCACCGTGAGGTCCGGCGCCGCCTCGACGTACATTCCCTTCCACCGCAAACGTCTGCAAAGTTGAAACTTGATCTGCTCCACGTCCAACATGATCAACTCTCCTCCATCCCGGCTGCCCGGAGTACGGCACGCTTGACGGCCACTCGAGCCAGTTGGATCTTGTACTTGTTCCGGCTCAACGCCCGAGCCCCTTCGACGGCCGCGTCACCGGCACTTTCCGCCGATTCCCGGCTGACGGCTTTCCCTTGAAGCGCCATCGCCGCCTTCTCGGAAACCCAGGGCACCGGAGCGACGTGTCCCAATACGACACGGGCCGTTCCGACGCCCCCTCCGTTCCGGGTCAGGGCGACGGACGCCGCCGTCAGCGGCCAGTCCAGCGCCTCCTTCTCCCGAACTTCGTAGGTGGCGTTCTGCGTTCCCGAGACCGCCGGAACCACGATTCGGGTCAGGATCTCGTTGGGGGCCAGGACGTTCTCCCGCTCACCCTGGGACCCGGGAGTCTGGAAAAAATCCTCAAGGTCGACCTCCCGGGAGCCGGAGACCCCCTGGATCGTCACCTTGGCTCCGAGTGCGATCAGAGC
>JAJDTT010000247.1 GCA_022827025.1 Acidobacteriota bacterium | reverse complement strand
TCCCGCCTGCGGCTCCGACCGCTGGTACCACCACCAGACCCGGGACCCGCGCCAGGCGGCCATGCGCTACCGGTGCAAGGACTGCAAGGGGTACTTCAGCGTCCGCAAGGGGACCCACCTGGGACAGAACAAGACCAAGCTGCGAACCTGGGTGCTGGCGATTCACATGGTCTCCTCCGATATGTCCCTGCGGACGTCCATGCTGACCTTGCACGAGGGATTGGGAATCTCCCGCGTCACGGCCTTGAGGATGGCGAAGAAGATCCGGGAAGCCCTGGCGGAGCCGGAAGGTTCGCCGCAGGCGTGAGGGCCGCGTTTCCCGCCGTTCGAACGGTGAATCGCTGCCTTTCAAGAGGGGATTTCGTGCCCGGTCGCGCGCTTTGGTCTTTACCGCGGTTCCGATATTTCCCGTTAACAGAACCCTTCGGTTCAGATTTCCACGCCGTATGAAGTCTAAGGATGCACAAACCCGCTTCCGGTTGCAAGTTTCGTAAAGGAAGCCGCCCGCCGGGGCTCTTCCGGCGGCCACAGTGTATCCTGAACGGCGTCTTTGCGGGAACTTGGGGAGGATGCGATGAATCGAGGACTGCTGCCGCTGATCGAGGCCGAGTACCGGCGCTACAAGGCTCTCGGCGAGGGGACGTTTCGCCAGTTGAGCGCCGAGGAGCTGGTGACGGACACGGCGGGGGCCAATTCCATCGCCATGATCGTCTGGCACATCGCCGGCAACCTGGAGTCCCGGTTCACGGATTTCCTGACCACCGACGGCGAGAAGCCGTGGCGGAACCGGGACTCGGAATTCGAACGCCGGACGCCGACGCGCGCCGAGGTCCAGGAGAAGTGGGACCGGGGGTGGCGGGTGCTCTTTGGATCGCTCCGGGAGCTCACCGATGACGATCTGAGCCGTTCCGTGGTCATCCGGGGCGTCTCCATGGATGTCGATGAGGCCCTGCTGCGCTCGCTGGCCCATGCGTCGTATCACGTCGGTCAGATCGTCTACCTGGGCAAGTGCTTCCGCGGGGATTCCTGGGAATCGCTGAGCATTCCGCCGGGAAAGTCCGAGGAGTACAACGCGAACCCGGTATTCGAGAAAGCCGGCGGGCACGCGAAGAGGTTGTCGTAGGCCGAGGAAGCCGGCGCTCCCGGGGTCCGACGGCGGACCGGATACATTATATATAGGGGGAACCCATGCACTTCGATGTCGAACGCAACCTTGGCGCCGCGGAGCGTTCCGTGTCGTCTCTGCAGCGGGATGGACGGCCCGCCCGCGCGGTCATTCTTTCTCGCGGCTACCCGACGACGGTCGAGGACTTGTGGGACGCTGTGACCAACGGCGAGCGAATTCCGCGCTGGTTCGTGCCGGTCAGCGGCGAGCTCGAACCTGGCGGCCGCTATCAGTTGGAAGGCAACGCCGGCGGCGCGATCACGGCGTGCGAACCTCTGTCCCGTTTCGCGGTCACATGGGAGTTCGGCGGGGACGTCAGTTGGCTGGAGGTCCGCGTCTCGGACGACGGCTCCGGCGGCGCCCGGCTGACCCTGACCCACACCCAGCATGTTTCGGACCACTGGGACGAGTACGGGCCGGGAGCGGTCGGCGTCGGCTGGGAGTTGGGTCTGCTGGGGCTCGCGATCCATCTCGCGCAACCGGCCGTGCCCATGCCTGACCCGGTTGCATTTGCCGTTTCGCCGGACGGCAGGGCGTTCATCATCGGGAGCAGCGAGGGGTGGGAGCAAGCGGCGGTCGCGAGCGGAACCGATCCCGGCGCAGCGCATTCGAGGGCAAGGCGGACGACCGCGTTCTACACCGGCGAATCGGTCGAGGCTGCCACTTGTGCGGGTGCCGAGACGAGCCAGACAGGTGATCGAACTTGAATCCAAAGGAGTGGGGGTTTTCCTACCCCCACTCATCCGGCTCACACAAGGTCGAAAACGGCGAGCCGAGCCGAGCAGGTCATCGAACATGAATTCAAAGACGACTGATCTCCGGTATCCGATCGGAAAATTCTCAATTGAGGGAGAGGTGACCCGTGATCGGGTCGCCGCCTGGATCGACGACATTGCGGCGTTGCCGGATGACCTCCGGCGAACCGTTTCGCCGTTGACCGACGGCCAACTCGACACTCCGTACCGTCCCGGTGGCTGGACCGTCCGGCAAGTGGTCCACCACCTGGCCGACAGTCACATGAACAGCTACATTCGATTCAAGTTGGCGCTGACGGAAGACCGGCCCGTGATCAAGGCCTACGACGAGAAGAGCTGGGCCGAGTTGCCGGACAGCCGGGAACCGATCGCTTCTTCGCTCGACCTTCTCGCGTTTCTCCACCGCCGCTGGGTGGACCTGCTGCGCAGCCTGAGCTGGGCGCAACTCCAGCGAGAGTTCGTCCACCCCGAGTCGGGCGCTTCGAGACTGGCGGTCATGGTCGGCGCCTACGCCTGGCATGGCCGGCATCATCTCGCCCACGTGGAGCAGCGATTTCCAACCGCCGAAGGAGCGACATCCCTGTCCGCCGAAGGAGCGGCGACTCTCTAGTCGCCGACCGGGAAAGGAGCGGCGACTTTCTAGTCGCCGACCGGGATCGGCGTCCTTCCGGGCGCCGGGCGTGGCGACGTGGAGCGGCGGCGTGGAGACAAGCGGCGACATCCCTGTTCGCCAAAGGAGCGGCATCCCTGTTCGCCGAAGGAGCGGCATCCCTGTCGCCGAAGGAGCGGCGACATCCTTGTCGCCGAACAGGATTAACGGCCGGAATCCCCGCTTCACGCTTTCCGACCGGCAATTCGCGTAGAAACAGACAAGAGCCGGACGATTGGAAATCGCCTCCCCGTTGTCCGCCTGCTGGTAAGAAGCTAGAATTACCCGGTTTCCGTCAACGGACCAAACTCGATTCCGGTGCCGATTTCTCATGGCCATTCGACCCAAACTTCCCGGTTCGTCCGGCATCCGGCTGGCGACCGCCCTCACATTGCTGGCGGGCTCCTTTATCTTTGGACTCGTGAATACCGGTCCTACCGCCAAAAGCGATCCCGATGCGGCGGTAGTTCCCGCCGACGTCCGGCCTGCCTTTCCTCAGCCGATCCGAGGCGTGGCGGTTCGGTCCAAGGTGATCGAACTGATGGGGATGGATGCGATCCCCCCGAAGGAGATCCCGTTTTCAATGGGTGAGACCACGCAGACCGAAGACGGGCTTCTGAGGACGCCGGTGACGTTCCTCAATTCCCTGGGGGAGACGGTTCCGGGCGTGTTGCTCATACCCGCCGGGGCGGGTGCCGGATCTCTGGCGGGGGTGGTCTGCATGCCGGGCACCAGCGGCGACGCCGGCCGATTGACCGAGGGGCGGTTTCACCGGGAGCACCCGGACAAGGGACCGCTTCGGGGATGGGCTCGGGAACTCTCGAGACGAGGTTTCGCCACCCTCTCCATCACCTTGAAGGGGACCCTGGCGCGGCGCAGCACGCTGGGGGAGTGGGAGACGGAAGCCAAGCTCCTGGCTCCCTACGGGCGCCCGCAGATGGGGATCCTGGCCGAGGAGGCGTTGCGGGCGGCCCGGGTCCTGGGAACTCAGGAGCAGGTGGACGCCTCCCGCGTCGGCCTCACCGGTTTCTCGCTGGGGTCGTACGCGTCCTGGTGGGCCATGGCCTGCGACCCGTCGATTCGGACGGCAGCCATTCTCTGCGGGGGGCTGGGCAGTCTGGAGCGCGACATCCACGAGGGACAGCCGGACCGGCACAGTTCCTGCCACTACATCCCCGGACTGCTCCGCCATTTCGACCATCCCGAGATCGTGGCGGACTGCATCGCGCCCCGGCCGCTGATGATGCTGGCGCCGCTGCAGGACCCCGACATGGCGGCGTCGGGAGTGGACCGGTTGCTCGAAGTCGCGTCTCCCGTCTATCGAAAAGCGGGCCGGTCCCATCTGTTCCAGGTCCATCGTCCCGACGACGGCCACGTGTTCCGGTTGAAATACTTCAACTGGATGGCCAAGTGGTTTGAAGAGCAACTCTGAATTGGAGCGGGGGTTTTCCTACCCCCGGTCCCCTCGGGGGACAGGAAAGTCCCCCGTCCGTCCCCCCCTCCAAGGAGATCGACGTGAATCAACTCAGTGAAAATTTGTTCCGGGTGGAGGACACTTGCAGCGTCTACGGCGTCCGGGCGGGCGGCAGGACGCTGCTGATCGATTGCGGGACCGACCTGCGGTCCCGGGACGTGGGAGCGGTCGACCGGGTCCTGCTCACCCATTTTCACCGCGACCAGTGTTCCGGCGTCGCCCACTGGCAGGGACAGGGCGCCGATGTCTTCATTCCCGCCGCCGAACGGCGCTACCTGGAGGAGGCCGACCTGCAGCGGGCCGCCTACTACGTCTATGACAACTACACCGCCTACCGTCCGGCGTACGCGCCCCTGCAGGACCTGCGCGGCGCCGGGATTGCGCGCGACTACGAAACCATCGAGTGGCAAGGGATCCGCTTCGAGGTGGTGCCGCTTCCCGGCCACACCTTCGGCGCCACGGGGTACCTGTTCGAAGTCGACGGCCGGCGGGTCCTGGCGTGCGGCGACCTGATGGCGGCGCCGGGCCGGATCGGCGGCTACCACTGGTTGCAGTGGAGCTACATGGACTTCCAGGGGCACGTCAACCAACTCGAGAGCCTGGCCCATGCCGCCGGGCTGGACTGGGATCTCATGCTGCCGGGGCACGGGGCGCCCTTCAACCGGGAGGATGCCCGCATCGGCGAATTGAGCGAGCGGCTCGCCGAGCTTCACACGATGTTCTTCGACCGTCCCTACACTCCGTTCCAAGTGGAGTTCCGCCGGCTCTCGCCCCATGTCTACGAGGTCAACTCCATGGCCAACTCCTACGTGGTCAAGGACGACGCCGGCCACGCCGTTCTCATCGACTGCGGCTACGTCTCGGGGGCGCCCATCACCGCCAACCCGCACCGCTACATCGACCACCTGACGCCCCGCTTGCGCAGCGAGTTGGGAGTCGAGACGGTGGAGTACTTTCTGCCGACCCATTTCCACGACGACCACCTGGCCGGCTACCCCATGCTGAGGGCGCGCTACGGCACCCGGGTGGCCGCCGCGCCGGAACTGCGGGAGCTGCTCGAACACCCGGAGCGCTACGACATGCCCTGCATGGTGCCGGACGGGATGCGGGTCGACCGGGTCGTGGCTCGTGGGGAAGATTTCCACTGGCGCGGGATCGACTTCCGGATCGAGCAGTTCCCGGGACAGACCTGGTACGACCACCACATCACCTTCCAGGTCGACGGTCGCCGCTTCCTGGCCATCGGCGACGCCATCTCCGGTCTCGGCTTCCGGGAAGAGCGGGACTACATCCACTCCTTCATCCCCAAGAATCGGACGCCGCTTTCCGCCTACGGGTCCATACCGCGCAAGATCGCAAAGCGGCGTCCGGACGTGATCCTGACCGGACACGGCGGGGGAGTGGAGTTCGAACAAACCGGGATCGATCGCTGGACCGAGTGGATGGACCGCTGGCAGTCGCTGTTCACTGAAGTGGTCCGGGCCCCCCACCCCGACATGGCCATGGACCCCCACTGGGTCGAATTCCGGCCCTACAAGGTCCGGACCCGCCCCGGCGACGCCGTGGACTTCCGGCTCTGCGTCAAGAACCACGACGAGGAAGAAAAAAGCTGCCAGGTCCGGTTCAGCTCAGTGGACGGCGTTTCCGTCGATCCCCCGGAGCGGAAGCTGGTCCTGGCGGCGGGAGAGACGGCGGAGATCACCGTCCGCGTCCGCTTTCCCCGGGAATTCTCGACCCATTCCCTGCCGGTCCTGGCCGACGTGGACTGGGACGGACAGAGGCTGGGCGAGGTGGCCGAGGCCGTCGCCTACTGGTGAGAGAGAGGCGGCGGCTTTCCAGCCCCCGGGATTCCGGCTGAATTTTCCCCTGCATCGTCCGGAATATTTCCGGTGTCCGCGCCTGGAACATCGGGCCAGCGCAACCGGATCTTGGCCACCGAGTGGTTGAGCGGGACGGTCTCGGCCCGGTCCAGCGATGGCGGCGGATCCAGCTTCTGCTTCCGGTACAGCTTGAACCAGCATTCGCCGGTTCCCGGATCGACGAACAGGTACGCCGCCTCCCCAGGATCCAATTCCGTCACCCAGTCCCTGAATCGGTCGAACTGTTCCCGGCCCAGGAAGTCCCACATCTCGAGATTGCGCACCTCGGTGCGCTTCCCGAGGAGGCCGCTCTGCTTGTACGGCATGTGGCACGAGAAGAGCGCGAACTGGAACGGACGGCGTTCTCCGTAGGCGGAAGGCGTGCGAAATTCGCGCACGCGGTTGTGGCCGAGAAGAACGCGGACGGCATCGCGAGCGTGCAGGACGTAGCCGTAGCGCGTGTCCGGTGTCAGGTTTTCCAGGTCCAGCACGATTGTGGTGTCGGAGTCGGGATCCTCGATGTTGAAATCCGTCCGCAAGGATCCGGGCAGCAACGCCAGCGCCTCCTCCACGGTCAGAGGGACCCGGGCCAGGCGTTCCCGTAATTCTCGACGGGAAGCCGCATCTGCGAACCTGTCTCGCGGGTAGAGCAGGAGGGAGAACTCCCCGGTCCATCCGGTCCTCAGCCACAATCGCGTCGAAGTCGGGGTCGCATGTCCGACAATGGTCCCGACCGTCAGCGGCGGATTCGGCCAGGGACGATCGGTCTTGTAGACGAATGAGTCATACGTGTGGGTCAAGTCGGACATGGCAACCTCCCAAAGGAGTGGGGGTTTTCCTACCCCCACTCCCCGGTGGACAGGAAAGTCCCCCCTGAGAAAAACATGGGGCCCCCCGGACGGGAGACATTCTTGTCCCCCTCTTCGCCGCCGGTTCAGTATTGCGGTTATAACTGATCTTGGTCGAGGTGAATGCCGATGGCCATTGACATTCGCAAACAGTGCGACCGCCACCGTGGAGGGAGCGTAGCGAACCTATCGGCAGTGGCTGTGCCGTATTCCCCTATGACTGGTCGAGTGCACCGGACCGGGACGGGGACTTTTGGGAGGGTCCACGCTACCCAATCCGTCAGCCCGAGTGATCTCAATCCCAACTTTCGTCAAATTCCTTGTAATACTGGAATCCCTTGCAGTCCTGAATTCCAGCAGATATCAGGCGGAGCGCACGTTCTACGTCCGTCGTCTCGAATAGTTCCGCCTTTTGTTCCTCATTGAGCCCGTTTTCCGTATTCCAGTAGTCCCGGAATCTTCCAGCCCTTCGTGACGCGCCCCCGAACCCGCCCATCAGATACAGGGGCTTGCCGTACCGTAGCGCCAGCCTTGCCTCCTCCATCACTCCGGGTTCCCTGCCCACATATCCAGTCGTCTTGCCTCCCAGACAGATCCGGCATCCCGGGTCCAGTAGCCCCATTATGAAAATCCGAAGGGCTGTCAACTCCGCTACGCGTCCTGATCGCTCCCCCAGGTCGTCCCGCAAATTTCCCGCTTCTGGCAGAAGCTCAAACTGATGTTTCAGTACGTCCCCAATCGGAATCACACGGAGAACCCCTCCGCTGTCGCGGTTCGCCTCAAGGGCCGTCCTGCTCAATGATTCCTTTCCCGTCGGAACCACATTGAGCATTCGCGGTTTCGGGTCGTGGTCCGTCCACCCTGGCTGTCGGCCATCAGATCCTTCCCTGACACTCCCTGCCCGTGCAGCTACCGCCTCCGCAAAGTCCGCGACTGCCCGCATCACGCCATCCTCGCGCCAATCATGACCGAAAATGACGCGCATGTTCTGATCAAGGAAGTACTGCGCCATCCTGATCACGATCCGATTGATCTGCCTCTCGTCGTAGCCGATTCGCGCCGCGTCTGCACACGGTGAGACACTAATGCCCACGGACCACACTTCAGTTGCCCTCCAGTTCGTCGAACGTCACGAGTTCCACGGACGAACTCCCGCGCGTAAGTATCGGCTCGACGGCTTCCATATAGGATTCGGAAAGCGTCGGCCCAGGGTATGCGATTGTGTGATTCTCCCTGGGCTCCTTGCTTCCGTATTCCAGCGAATACACGGAAGGCCGGTGTGGCAAGACCTTGACCCCTCTGGGTGCCTCACTCCATACGCGTAGTGCCCTGAGGTGCGCGGCCATCGCCTACTGGTGAGATAGGAGTATCCGTTCACCCGCTATCTTTACCATCATTGAATTCAATGAAATCATCTCCGTAGAACATCCGCGGAAGGAGTTTCCATGGCCAGCATCACGATTCGCAACCTTCAAGACGGGCTGAAACAAAGGCTTCGCATCCGCGCGGCCTATCATGGTCGTTCGATGGAGGAAGAGGTCCGACAGATCTTGAACAACGTACTCAGCCAGGAGCTTTCGGCACCCGTAAACCTGGCAAGCGCAATCCGTTCGCGCTTCGCACCTCTGGGTGGGGCGGAACTGGAATTACCGTCGCGCGAGCCAATGCGCGATCCGCCTTGTTTCGAATGAGCCATGCAATATGATTCTGCTCGGCACCAACATAGTCTCCGAGTTGATCAGACCCAATCCCGACCCCAAAGTGGAAGCTTGGTTGGCCGAACAGTATTTCGCGAATGTATTCCTCTCAGTCATCAGTGAGGCCGAACTCCGCTACGGAGTTGCGATCCTGCCAGCAGGTATCCGGCGGGACAGACTCGCCGACGAAATTGAGGGTATGCTGCGCGAGGACTTCGCCGTGCGCATCCTGACCTTCGATAGTGAGTGCACCCGCGCCTATGCCTTGATCGGGTCCGACCGCCGCGCCGCCGGTCTCCCGATCCACCATGCCGACTGTCAAATTGCGGCAACTGCCCGCGCTCGAGGAGCCAAAATCGCGACAAGGAACGCGGCAGACTTCCACGGCTGCGGCGTCGAGGTGATCAATCCCTGGGAATAATATGGCGAAAGGAGTGGGGGTTTTCCT
>JAJDTT010000148.1 GCA_022827025.1 Acidobacteriota bacterium | reverse complement strand
CCGGCGCTATTTCAATGATTTGCTATGGCTTGAGGGGGCAGTGAAGTTCCGTTTAGGGCAGTCGGGATAGGAAAATCCCCACTCTCAGCTTCCGGGATTTCGCCGGACGGCGGCGGATGAGAGAACTCTTTTCTACTCTATTTTCTCAGAAACAGGGGTGGGCCGTGCTGGGATCGAACCAGCGACCCTCTGCTTAAAAGGCAGATGCTCTACCGACTGAGCTAACGGCCCACATTCGGACGCCGGAAGAACAATCCCCGCCCGGGCCAGGAATTCCGGCGAGCGTCAGTCTAGCAGATTCCCCGCAATTCGAGCCATGGAAGGCCAGTTCCACACTAGACATACATTATGACTGGTCATATCATATGTCCACTCTATGAGGATCCGTATGATGAAGACAATCGGAGCGGCAAAGTTCAAAGAGCAGTGTTTGGCCCTGTTGGACCGGCTTGACGCAGAGGGCTTGATCGTCACCAAGCACGGAAAGCCGGTCGCACGGGTCCTTCCCTACGAACAGGATTGCGCCAACCTGATCGGCAGCCTCGAACACAAGATCGAGATAAGGGGCGACCTCCTGACGACCGGCGTCCGGTGGAAGGCAGATGCTCAATCTTGACACGCACATACTTGTCCATGCCCTCACCGGTGACCTCCGCACATCCGAGCGGACCCTGCTGACACGGAACAGATGGTCCGTTTCCGCCATCGTATTCTGGGAATTGGCCAAACTGGTTCAGCTTGGCCGGGTGGGACTCGACCTCGACGACCGTGAAGTGATCCGTACCTTGAACCGCGTGCGGGTATGGCCGATCGACCTCGCTGTCTCCATCGCCTCCACCCGTCTCGACTTCCATGGCGATCCGGCGGACGAACTCATTGCCGCAACCAGCATCGTCCACAAAGTGCCGCTCCTCACCCGTGACCGTGCCATCTTGGGCTCCAAGATCGTCCCCCTGGCATCGTAGTTCCTCACTTCGGCTCGTCAAATGAAAGGGAGACCCATGCAAACCTCTCCTACAGGCGCCACCGGGTCTCCCGCCACCGGTTCCGTGCCTTCGCCCGGGAGAACCTTTTGCCCCGATCCCGCTGACGATGGTATCGCTCCAGCAGCTCCTCCTCGGTCATGTCCCGCTCGATCTTCCGGCTCACCGTTCGACGTGCGATCCCGAAGGCAACGGGCAGGACGGCCGCCGACAGGTACTCCCACCGGAAGCTCCCGCCCACGACGGACCAGCAGACGAACATCCACCAGGGGACCAAGGTGACCCAAACCAGGGTGCGGAGGAGAAATTCAAGGAACCGCACTACCCACCGTCTTTCCTACAGGCCGTGTGCCGTCAGGGGGCGTGCCAGGGGATTCAGCATCCGGATCCCCAACGCTGGTCATGTGGACGCCGCCTCTGAACCGGCATCCATCTTTCAGAGCGACTCGAGAGGAGATGACCTTACCGCGAACCTTTGCCGATCGATCCAGAAGAATCCTTTTCCTCAGCTTCGGGCTGTATTGGCGGAGAGGGCGGGATTCGAACCCGCGGTACAGTTTCCCGTACACACGCTTTCCAAGCGTGCTCCTTAAACCACTCGGACACCTCTCCGATCCGGAAAATCCAAGCGGTGAATTCTACTTCCTGAATGGGTCCGGAACAAGGCCGCGGCCCGGCAGAGACTGTGGCGATGGTTCATTCGGAGCCGGAATCCGGCCAGTAGGCGGCCGCGGCGTTCCCTCCCATGACGGCGTCCATTTCCCCGGAATCCAGTTCGGTGTAGAAGCGCTCCTGGAGCCCCAAAGCACTGGCGTAGCTGCACTTGAGCAGGACGTGGGGGAAGTCGCTTCCCCAGATCAGCCGTTCTGCTCCGAAGACCTCAAGGAAGGCCCTGAAGAACGGGTGGCAGTCCGGGTACGGCCACCCGTGGCGGGAGTGGTAGTAGTAGCCGCTCACCTTCACCGAAACCTGGGGAAACCGGCCGAGCTCCAGCAGGTTTCGGAAGGCCGGATCGCCGGTTCCGGCCGTGACGTCGGGATAGGCCATGTGATCGATGAGGACAGGAACCCGAGGAAATCGTTCCGCCAGTTCCACCAGGGCCGGAACGTGCTCCATCGTCATGAGCAGGTTGACCGCGATTCCCAGATCCTGGGCCGCTTCCCAGACCGGATACGATGCGGGCCGTCCGAAAGTCGCATCCTCGCCGGGAACGCTGGGCCGGATTCTCAATCCCCGGCAACCCCGTTCCCGAACCCAGTAGCGGAGTCGCCGGTCCGCGCCCTCCCGCCGCGGGTCCACATAGCACACGGCCGCCAGTCGGTCCGGATCGCGGGCGGCGCAATCGGCCACGTAGGAGTTGTCCTCGCCCGGGTAGAGGGGCTGCACGATCACGGCCCGGTCCACCCCATGCTCGTCCATGTACTGACGGAGCAGTTCCACGGGGACGTCCGAGGTGGGACTGACGATGGTGGCGCCCGGGTTGGGATGATCGGGAGTCGAGCGCCAGACGTGGAGATGTGCGTCAACGATCATTCTGCTTTGCCTCGGCCGGCATGGAATGTGACGACCCCTGTCCTCATCCCCCGCCCGTCTTCTCAAGGGTCCAGAATACCCCCGCGACGACCCCCTTGAGGTGGTCCGGAACCGACTCGATGTGTGCGTAGTGGTAGATGGCCGTCATGAAGCGACCCGGAGCGATCTCGATGGTGGGGGACGTGAACCCCGCCACGGGCGCCAGCAGGAACCTCTTGGACCGGTTCATGAGCGGGGTCCCGGAGCGGGTGCCGTCAACCCAGGTCTGTCCGCCGTCCAGGCTGATCCGCGCCGCCCTGCGCGTATTCCCGGGATGCCCCCAGGCATGGGTCACCACCACGACGTTGCTGGAAAACCAGTTGACCGTCCCCCGGTGGCCGTACCAATCGGTCATTCCGCCAGCCGCCAGGTGGAAAGTGCGGCCGGCGTCCCTGGATTCGAAGAGAGCCCCCTGCTTGTAGTAGTGCATGGGGTTGCCCGTCTCCATCATCATCCTGGCGCCGTCCTCTTCGGTCCGGCCCAGGCGCTGGATCCGGGTCATGACCATGATGTGATTCGGGTCGTGGGGTCCGATGGCCAGTGTCGACTCGTGGGCGTTCAGGTCGGTGTAGACCCGGCTGGGTTCCCCCCAAGTGACGCCGCCGTCGGTGGACCGCAGGACCACATCCCCGAAATAGTCGTCCGGCGTGCCCCCGTACATGAAGTTGGGAGGACTCACCGGATCGGTAGGCGGGTGTTTCTTCTTGTACTCCTCGCTGGAAACGACGGTGGTGTTGAAGAGAAGCGTACCGTCCGGCTGTTCGATGACGGCCCGATTCCCATCCTCGTGGAACTTGATGTTGGGCGTCCCCGCCCCGAACTTGGTGAAGTCCGTCTCCGACGTGGTCCAGGCCTTCCCGCCGTCGTCCGAGTAGGAGACGAACAGGTCCTGGCCGTAGAGACGCAGCTCCTTTTGGTTCGGCGGATGCTCCCCGCTGGTCTGGTGGATCAGGAAGATCCTTCCCTTCCCGTTCACACCCATGCCCTGAACCACCTGATGGGGCCGGCCGAGATCCGCCGGGGAGGAGGTCCACGTCTCGCCATTGTCGGCGCTCGAGTACAGGGTGGGCGGGTCGGTCTGGAGCGCCAGGTAGATGGTCCCGTCCGGATGCCGCGCCATTCTCATCATGGCCCGCTTGGAGGCGCCTTTGGGAACGATGGGCACCAGCCGGTCGATTTTCACCGTCACCCGGTGATCCAACTCTTCTTCTGTTGCCGGCTGCGGTCCTTGCTGGCAGGCCGAAGAGATCAGGGTTAGCAATGTCAGCCAGATCGGAATGCGATTCATGATGATTGGTCCTCCCGGCGCGGACTTGTTGATAACGGTCATGGAAGCTACGCCAGCCGGGTATCTTCCATGCAGTGGACTGGAACTCAAGATCCAGAACGTTGGGGCTATTGTCGGTGCGGCCGCAGGCGGAGGTCAAGGAGGGCTTTCTGGATTTTCTTCCCGCCACCTGACGCCTTGCCGAGAATCTACTTCCGGCCGACGAACAGCACGCGGCTTGCTTCTTCGATTCCCAGGTCGGGGTCAAGGGAGATACAGGCGACATCGGTCAAACCGCTCCGTTCCAGCGCCTGGACAACTGTGGGAACGGGATACCAGGTCTGTAGGAGTCGAACCGATGCGGGGCGCACCCTCTCCCGGGAGGTAATCGTCGCGCGGAACTCCGCCAGCCGCGTGTCCTCGCTATACGACACGGTGACCGAGGTGGTCGTTCCCGGATCCTCGATCGTCATCGTCCCCGACCAAGTCGTCCGATACATGATCTCCGTATTGAGGTCGAAGGCAAATGCGCCTCCCGGAGCGAGGCAACTCGCAACGTTGAGGAATGCCGACTCGAGATCGACCAGCGTCAGCAGATGATTGAGGCTGTCGTACAGCGAGAAGGCGGCGTCGAACCGGCGAAAAAGACAGAAACGCCGGACATCCGCACAGGCGAACCGTGACCGGGGAGCATTGAAGGCTGCATGGCGAAGCATTTCGAAGGAGGCATCGATGCCAACAACCCGAAAACCCTCATCAGTCAGCTTTCGAGCAAATTGCCCGGTGCCGCAGCAGACATCGAGAATTGTGCTTCCAGGATCGAGCTTGCGCAATACAAGGCGCTCCAATTGCGGGAAGGAGCCAAGGGAGTCCTCACCCCAGTGCCGGTTGTAGACGGCGGCGAACTTGTCGTACTTGGAAAGCATGGCCTTTACGGGTCTTGGAGATCCGCGGAACCGGCAGCAGCCCCGACCCCTGTTTCGCACCGGGGAATGCGACGAACGCACCGGATGATGTCTTCAGTATGTACTCGCGAAAGCAAGCACGATAGGGGATTGGCGGAGGAGGTGGGATTCGAACCCACGTGCCCGGCTCATCACCGGACAACCCGATTTCGAGTCGGGCCCGGTACGTCCACTTCGGTACTCCTCCGCCGCTCATTAGAGCCAATCTGCCGGCTCCAAGTCAAGGAACGGAGCCCGCTCCAGGCAGCCGTCCAGCTCGCTCCCGTCTCGTTTTGGGAGTGGTATAGTATGGGGCTGCGAGAGTCCTTTCGCAGCGGGATCGACCCGGATTCCCGCCCCCGAAACGGGACTCCGGCCTCCTCTCCGAGACGGCGGGTTCATTCATGAGCTACGTGGTTCTGGCACGGAAATGGCGTCCTCAGACCTTCGACGAGGTCGCGGGCCAGGATACGGTCACGCGGGCGCTCCGGAACGCCCTCCGGAGCGGCCGCATCGCCCATGCCTTCCTCTTTTCGGGCGTGCGGGGAGTTGGAAAGACCACCACGGCCCGGATTCTGGCCAAAGCCCTGAACTGCGAGAAGGGACCGACCGACGAGCCTTGCTCCAAGTGCGTCTCCTGCATCGAGATCACCGCCGCCAACAGCTTGGACGTCCTGGAGATCGACGCCGCCTCCAATACCGGCGTGGACAACATTCGCGAGCTTCGCGAGAGCGCCCGCTACACACCGGCCCGGGACCGCTTCAAGATCTACATCATCGATGAGGTCCATATGCTCTCCAACGCGGCCTTCAACGCGTTGCTCAAGACCTTGGAGGAACCGCCGCCCCACGTGAAATTCATCCTGGCCACGACGGAGCACGCCAAGATTCCCGTCACCATCACCTCCCGCTGCCAGGAATACGACCTGAAACCGATCCCCTTCGTCCTGATCCTGGAGCACCTGAAACGGATCTGCTCCAGCGAGGAGATCGAGATCAGCGACTACGGGCTGAGGGCCATCTCCTCGGCCGCCAAGGGCAGCATGCGCGACGCGCAGTCCATTCTGGAGCAGATCACGTCGCTTTCGGGTACGCAGGTTTCCGACGAGGACGTCCGCGTGCTGCTGGGAGTGGTGGACGAGAAACTCGTGGCCGGGCTCGTCGACTGCATTCAGGAACGGGACGCCCAGGCCCTGCTGCAGCGGATGCAGGACGCCGTCGAGTCCGGGGTCGATCCGCGGAATCTGGCGGGCCGGATGCTGGCCCACGTCCGAAACCTCATGGTCTTTCAGGTCAGCGGTTGGGAAGAACGACTGCTCCAGCTCCCCGACAGCCAGAAGGAGGTGGTGACTCGGCAGGCGGAGGCTTTTTCCACTCCCGACCTGATCCGGTTCTTCGACGTTCTCACCCGTTGCGAGGGAGAGATGAGGTGGCACCCCAATCCGGGCCTGCACCTGGAAATGGCCTTCATGAAGCTCATCGAGCTGGCCGGACTTCCCCGCTTGGAGAGCGTCCTGGAACAAATCGAATCGGGACGCTTCCAAGGGGCCGCGCGGACACCCGAAAACCCTCCGGAGAGCCGGGATCTGTTGGCCGGCCGTCCCGCTCCGAGCGGACCTGCCCCAGTGGCCAAGACGACTGCCGCGCCCGCCCGGCCCGTCTCGCGCGCCGCCCCCGAACCGGCCCGTCCCGAGCCTGTCCAACCCCCGCGGGGTTTTCGGAAACGGCTCCTGGCCACAGTCCAGGATCAAGCGCCGGCACTCTATTCGTCGTTGCTGCACTCCTCCGACAGCCAGGTTCAGGACGGTAACCTGATCGTCGTCTTCCCCGCCTCCGAGCGGTTCCACGCCGGCTTGGTTCAAGACAAGGCGCAGCAACTCGCCGAACTGTCCGGACAGTTGACAGGATCCCCCTGTAAGCTACAGATCCGGTTCCAGGAAGCGGATTCGGCGGGGAAGGATGAGGAAGAGGATCCCACGGAGCACCCCAAGGTCAAGGCATTTCTGAAGCGGTTTCCGAGCAAGGTGATCGTGGAACGCAATCCGTAGGGTCCCTCATGGAATGCGCCCAGCCAATTCCATTGCGTTCCGATTCACACGCTCACAGGAGTGAACGCGCATGAAGATGCGAAAAAAGAATATCAAGGGCCTCATGAGGCAGGCTCAGTTGATGCAGGAGCAGTTGCAACGCCAGATGCACGAGAGCCGGGTGGAGGCCACCAGCGGCGGCGGCGCCGTCCATGTCGTCATGGACGGATCCAAGAAGATGCACTCCATCCGGATCGATCCGGATGCGGTGGACCCGGAAGACGTGGAGATGCTCCAGGACCTGGTCCTGGCTGCCGTCAACGAAGCGGGACGCAAGGTCGATGAGATGATGAGCTCCCGGGTCAGCAATCTGACCGGCGGAATTTTTTGATCCGCAGCCACTGGGAGGAGTCATGAACACCCGCCACCCGGACCCCATCAACAGACTCGCCGAGGAGTTGAAGCGCCTCCCCGGAATCGGCCCCAAATCGGCGCAACGGCTGGTCTTCCACCTGATTCGCCAGCCCGACGGCGAGTGCGACCGGCTCGCCCAGGCCATCGGAGACCTCAAGCGCAACCTGGTGTTTTGCTCCGTGTGCAATCACATCGGGGGCACCGACCCCTGCTCCATCTGCAAACAGGCCAATCGAGACCGGGAGACCATCTGCGTCGTGGAGGAGCCCTTCAACGTGCTTTCCATCGAGAAGACGGGCCAGTACCGGGGCCTCTACCATGTCCTTCACGGAGCCATCTCTCCCATCAACGGAATCGGCCCTGAGGATCTCAAGTTGCGAAACCTCTTCGAGCGCTTTCGCGACGGCGAGGTCAAGGAAGTGATCGTGGCTACCAATCCCACCACCGAGGGAGAGGCCACGGCGCTCTATCTTTCCAAGCTCATCAAGCCCCTGGAGATTCGAGTCTCCCGGATCGCGTTGGGCATCCCCATGGGGAGCGACCTGGAATACACCGACCAGTTGACCCTGACCCGGGCCTTGTTCGGGCGCCAGGACCTCTGACCGCCCTCCTTCCTGCGAAAATTGCACAAAATTCCAAGGGTACGGCCCCAAAAATAAAAAATGCCTGCACCGCCCGGAGGCGGTGCAGGCATTCTCGTCACTTGATGATCATGGGCT